>JBBSUD010000178.1:0-10844 GCA_038235225.1 Verrucomicrobiales bacterium | reverse complement strand
TCCACCCTCAGCCCGCCCCCCGCCGTTTCGCCAGAACCCAAACTGCGGCGGCAAAAATTATTCCGCCCACGAGGATCCCCGCCCACGGCCGCCGTCCCTCGACCGGCCCTTCCTTCATATCATCTCCAACCGCCAAATCCACCCGCACCCGCCCGGAGACCTTACGCTCCGCGTCCCGTCTCCGGTTCAGCGCGTTGCGCCGCACCGCCTCCGCCGTCGCCGGCCCGTCCGGCCCGTATTCCACTTCCGAGCCGGCGAACCGATACGTCCGCCGACCCGCCGCGATCTCGTTCCACCAGCCGAGCCACGCATCGACCTCGCCCTCCGAGATCAGGCCGCTCCCGTCGCTTTCCGCCACCGGCACCGGCGGACGGTCGATTCCCAGCTTGCGGATTTCCAGCACAGCCCACTCCGCATTCGGCTTGGGCGGCAGGAAATCGTCGCTTGGAAGTGCGAGCGGACGGCCGGTCAGGCTCTTGCCATCCCGGCCTTCCGGATCCGCCAGAAAATGCCCGAGCACACCGACCGTCTCCGCGCTCGGCAGCATCCCCAGGGTGGGGAATGCGATCATTTCCGCGTATCGCATGTAATTCACCTCATAGACCACCTCCCGACCGGCGTTCGCCATTTCGAAGATTTCTTGATCGGACTTCTTCGAGGTCGCCAGCGCCTCCGACCGCATCGCTTCGATCTTGTCCCGGTAGTAAATCGCGTGCCCCGGTGTCGATAGCAACAATCGGGTGGCCTCCCGCCGAACATCGGCGGTTTGCAAAGAAAGATATGTCCCACTCAACGCCATCACGACACCGCTCAAATACTCGATCTTTTCGTCATCGCTTTTTTGATCCAGCGATTCGAAACCTCCCCGCATTTTCTGCTCCCACTCTACCTTCCCTCCTTCGCTAAAAGGGAGAAATGCCCATAAGGCATGCATGGAAAGCAATTGGATAATCGCTGCAAAAGTGACGGTCCTCATTGCGGTGGAAGTAAGGTTTCGCCGATCTTCTTGAGTTTCAGCCACGCCTCGATCGCGTCCCACTCCTTTTTGACCAACTGGGATCCAGGATATAACAGGTTCATGTTTTTGCCTGAGCACATCAGCCGGTCCTTGTCGCGGGGATCCGCCCGGTTCACGGCGATGCCGAGATCCGTTTTCCAATTCAACACGGCGACTCCGGTTCCTTCGTCAGGATGACCATCCCCTGTCAGCACGTGCCCGATTTCATGGGCGAAGACATGTAAGAGGAGCCGGTTGGCTATGAGTCCTGTTTCGCCTAGCAAATCCCCGTCGATGATGCATTTGCCTTCTCCGGCACCGCCAAAATGAGCGCCGTAGACAGGCTTGCCAGCCAACATCAGCCGGACGCCGCCTCCGATGACCCAGATATCGATGTTTGCGGTGGCGTTCTCAACACCGGACTTCGGATTTGGCGTGGCCTTGGCGAGTTCGGACCCGGCGGCCGGGGCGGCGCTGACATTCAATTTCACATCGTTGTTGCCACCCTCGAAATCGAAGTCGATTCCGGTCTGATCCGGGCCTTTTTCCTCGAATAGCGTGGCGTCGAAGAAGGTGTTGGTCTGCCTTCCATAGACTTTGTTCAAATAGGTTTCGAGGGATGTTTCGAACAAAGCTTCCAATGCGGGGGTGGGATAGTTCGCGGGCGTCGTTTGATTGCCGTGCTCGTCGCTGCCCACCACCTTGTGGACGGCGATTTTCACCGTCCGCCTCTTCATTACTTTGACCTTGATGGGAAAGCTCAGGGATTTTAATTGCTCTCCGCCGCCTCCGGCATCTCCCAGCCGGAGGTCGATCCGGTGGTCGCCGCTTTCAGGATCGATCCCGGCGAACTTCACGGTGGTTACTGGATTCACTAACAGTTCTGGTGTGAATCCGACATGATTCCCCGGACTGATGAGGGTCAGTTTGCTCTTGGCATTCAACGGCGCGCGGATTCTCACGTTGTTACCTTCGGATCCCTTCGGAGCCATAATCCAGTTTTCATACAAGCGCCCCGTCCCGCCCACGGCTGTCGTGGAAGTTCGATCCACTCCGCCGGAAAGGTATTCCGGCGGTTCAGGGGGGGTTGCGTCCGGCGGCACCGGCGGCGTGACGTAGTCAGGGTTCAACCCGTCCAGACGGATCGGCATCAGAACGGCATATTCGTTTAGAATGGGACTGCGCCTGGCAAGAATCCAGCCGCCGGGTGTAGTGTCCATCATCTCCACATCCTCCCCGTCCCACCCGCCGGCTGTGTTGGGGGCGACCAATGGCAACGTCTTCCATTTTCCGTTCGCGCAAATCTGCGAGATTTTGGATTGCAGCGGACTGCCGATCGCAGTCCCATCGGCTGACATGTCGATGGCATGAGCGTAGGCGGGTGCTGCCGTCCAAGTGCCTTTCACGTATGCCATGGCGCTCTCGTTGACGCCGGCCTCTGCCAACGCCATTACCGGCTTGCCGGGAGATGCGAACACATTCGCCGGAACGAATGAGAGTTCGGGCAGCTCCTGAGGAACCCGCACCACTCCCTTCCTGGTCACGAACCCATTCGAATCGGTTAGTTGGCGGAAGCCCCAGGTAAGATCCGGTCCGCGGTTCCAGCGCATTTCTCCGCCCGCAGGTTCTTCAAGCGCGCCGGTCTGGCCTTCGGGCAATTTCCAACGCCCGAGATGCAAATAGCCGAAAATGGAGCCGGAGGAGGTGTTGGCATCCTGCCATCCATGCGTCTGCATGAAAAAACGACCATCGTTATCAAGGACCGGACCAGGATTCGTGCTGGTCGCGAAATCCTCCGTCGGAGAGGCGAATATTGTCGCGCCGCCAGCGTTGGCGGAAACAACGGCCGGAGCGACTTGAGGGTTGGACCAAGACCAAATTCCACCCGCGAATTCTTCCGGATCTTCGCGCACCTTGACGCTGGCGACTCCAAGAATCGTATCGCTGTCATTGATGACGCGAGCGGAAAATCCTGACGAAATTCCGTGCGGGGCGATCAATGGGGTCCAGATGCCCGCGGCCCAAGTACCATTCGGATAGAGAACGGTTCCCCGGTCGCTGATTTGAATCGGAGAATTGCCAAGATGAAGCGGATCTGCGTTTGTGATGGGAAAAATCCCATAACGCGGCTCGGGCCCGATGGGAAATGCTGCGGTGGCATCGTCGGGAGCAGGATCTTCCGAGTCGGGGGTGCCGTCATTGTCCCTATCCATCTGCGCGCCGTCCAAGATGCCGTCGCCGTTGGTGTCCGCGGCGAAGGGGTCCGCGGTGACTCCGGCAACCAGCACGCCGGTGCCACCGGCGGCGATCTCGAACTCGGCCCAGTCGGGGCTGCCGTCGCCATCGGTATCCAAAGTAGCGTCCACATAAATGCGCCAGAATTTGCGGTCGTCCGGATTCGGCGGCGGGGGCGGCGGGGCGTTGCGGGCTTGGGCGACAGAATTCTGCACCTCCAGATTCATCGCGGGGAGGTTGGCTTCCAAAGCGGCGAGCACGCCGCTGTCGGCGGCGCCCAGCTGTGGGTTTTCGGCGGGCGGATCGATGGCGACATCGGGATGCCAGACAAAGAAACTGTAATCGTCGAAGCGGCGGGCGTAGAGCGGCACCTGCGACCATGCGGGATCGAGATTGGCGTCGATCCGCACGACAACCGGGCCGGAACCGTCCAACGCGGGCCAGGAAATGACCGTGCCGCCAGCCGCGCCGGTAGCCGGCTGCATGCGGACGCTGGCGCTCACAAATGGCAGTGAAACAGGCGCGGCCGGCGGAGTTCCTGGCGGAAGTGGAGGCGGCGGGGTGAACTCGCGCATCGTCACAACGTATTCGTGGCCGAGGCCGTAGATGGATTCCAGAGGCTGCCAAGTCGCCATATCCGCAGAGGTTTCGATGGTGTAGCGCACACCCGGGGTGGTTTAAAAACGTAGCACTGCCGGACCGAGGCATCCTCGGCGGGGATGTTTTCCATGTGCGAAGGCGGGCGGAAATCGCGGGCGGTAGCAAGAGACGCCAGACAGGCGGCGGCGATAAATCGATGGGTCATCATGGACAGGATTTTTCATGGGAAACCTCTCCGGTGGACGGGGAGTGATAAAGCCGCACTGCGTCGACCGCGATGGCCTTTGGCCCCCTCTGGAGTAGCGGCTTGAACATGCGCCACCGCCTCCCCGGCCTTTCGAGCGGGTTGGCGGCATCGTTGCGGTCGATGCCGACCGCGCAGTTTGAGACTTATCAGGACCCGTCCGCCGAAGCGCACTCGAGAGGAAACAACGCCGCAGTTGGACATGGCAATCCGGATTTCCCCGCTCACGGCCTTGTCGCCCGCAGCGCGATAGGCGACCAATTTCCCCCGATGACCCTCGACGCCCGCCAACTCACCAAAATCTACGGCGCGACCCGCGCGCTCGACGGGCTGTCGCTGCCGGTGGAAAGCGCGCGCGTGCTCGTGCTCATCGGGCCGTCCGGCGGGGGGAAAAGCACGCTGCTGCGGGTGCTCGGCGGCTTGGAAACCGCGGATTCCGGCAGCGTGGAAATCAACGGCCACCGCCTCCGCGACGATCCCTCCTCCCAGCTCGCCTACCGCCGGCGCAATGGATTTCTCTTCCAGCAGTTCAATCTCTTCCCCCACCTCACCGCCCGGCGGAATATCGAACTCCCGCTCGAGCGCGTCCACCACCGCCCGCCCGCGGAGGCCGCCGCCACTGCCGCCGCGGCGCTCGATCGTTTCGGCTTGCTCGAGCATGCCGACAAGCTCCCGGCCCAGCTTTCCGGTGGCCAGCAGCAGCGCGCCGGCATCGCCCGCGCCGTCGCCCACCAGCCGGAAATCCTCTTCCTCGACGAGCCGACCTCGGCGCTCGACCCCGAGATGACCGCCGAGGTGCTGGAGCTGATCCAAGAACTCGCCGAGGCCGGCCAGGACATCATTCTCAGCACCCATGAGATGGGATTCGCCCGCGCCGTGGCCGACCAGGTCGCCTTCGTGGCGGCGGGGAAAATCGAGGAACTCGCGCCGCCCGCCCGGCTCTTCGGCGCGCCGGATTCCCCGCTCTGCCAGCGTTTCCTCTCGCGGGTGATGCGCTATTGAAAGCGCAAGGTTCCGCGCCCGCCAACCGTTTCCGCCGCCCATGAAATCCCTCCTCCTCGCCGCGCTCATTTCTCTAACCGCCAACGCCGCCGGTCTCCCGCCGCTCGCCGTGCGCGACGGCAGGATCCGCGACGACGCCGGAAAATCAGTCACCCTCAAAGGTTGCAACCTCGGCAACTGGCTCATCATCGAACCGTGGATGTTCTCCGTGAAAAACTTCGGCGCGGGCGACGAACATGAAATCAAAGCCACGCTCGCAGAACGCTTCGGCACCGCGGAGCGCGACCGGCTGATGAAACTCTATCGGGACAGTTACATCGGCGCGCGGGATTTCCCCATCATCCGCTCCTTCGGCATGAACCTCGTGCGCCTGCCGTTCGAATACGCATTGCTCGAGGACGATGCCAAACCAATGACCGTGCGCCCCGACGCCTTTCTCTATCTCGACCGCTGCATCGAATGGGCGGAGCAAAATGACATGTATGTCCTGCTGGATTTGCACGGAGCCGCCGGCCGCCAGAACGAATATGCCCACAGCGGTTGGGCGAAACAAAACGGCTTTTGGAAAAGCCCGGAAGATCAGAAACGCACGCTCTGGCTGTGGGGGGAAATCGCGAAGAGATATGCCAAACGCGACAGCGTCATGGGCTTCGAGCCGCTCAACGAGCCATGGGGCGGCGGTCCGGACGCCTTGTTGGATTTCACCAAACGCTGGTATGCCAAAGTCCGCCCGCTCGCACCGGAGAAAATCCTGGTGATGCCCGGTATGGGCGGCGGCATCGAATTCTATGGCGACCCGAAGGAGCACGGTTGGGAGAATGTCATGTTCGACATGCATTGGTATCCCGGAATCTTCGGCTGGGGAAAACCCGGCATCGAGGTCCACGCGAATTTCCTCAAACAGCTCGAAACCAAAAATTATCCCTATGTTCGGAAACTCGGCGTGCCCATGCTGCACGGTGAGTGCAATGTCGTTTCCAAGATAGCCGGCGGCGGCCGCATGACCCGCATTTATTTCGACCGCTACGAGCGGTATGGCTGGGTGCCGGCCATCTGGTCCTACAAGAACATGTCCCGGAATGGCGGCGTGCCCGACAGTTTCTGGGGCATGGTCGCCAACAAGGAACCCATGCCCGACATCAATCTCAAGACCTCGGCCAAGGAGGAGATCGAAAGCTTTTTCCATAACTTCGCCACCATGGACTATGCCATCGACGAAGATCTCCGCCACTGGCTCACCACCACGGACCAAGTCCCCACGATCGAACAACTGAAAGCAGCCGAATGATTGCCGACCCTGCCACTCCGAATTTTCACGACCAGTCGCGCCCGCTTTCCATCGCGGTGCTGGGCTGCGGGTCCCGCGGGCGCACGTATGCCCGGATCATCGCAAGCATGGGCGGCCGCTACCGCCTGACCGCCGCCGCAGACCCCGTGGCAGGCCGCCGCGAGGCGGTGGCCGCGCTCGGTCCGCCGGGGGAAATCCGAACGTTCGGCGGCGCGGAGGAATTGTTCGCCGCCGGTCGCCAGGCCGATGTCCTCATCATCTCCACGCAGGATTCCCAGCACTTCGGGCATGCCATGGCGGCGCTGGAACTTGGTTATGATTTGCTATTGGAAAAACCGGCGGCCGAGTCGCTGGAACGCTGCGAGGAAATCGACCGCCGCGCCCGCGAGCTCGGCCGCCGGATCGCGCTTTGTTTCGTGCTGAGATATACTCCATTTTACTCGACGGTGAAGCGGATGATCGACGAAGGCAAACTCGGCCGCATCATCTCCATCCGCAGCCACGAAGGCGTCGAGCCGTTCCATCAGGCGCATTCCTTCGTCCGCGGCCATTGGTCCCGCACGGCGGATTCCACACCGATGATTGTGGCGAAATGTTCGCACGATGCGGACCTGCTTTGCTGGCTCGGCGGCGCGCCGGCAAGGGCGGTTTCGAGTTATGGGAACTTGTCATGGTTTCGCGAGGAAAACGCGCCCGACGGCGCACCCGCGCGCTGCACCGATGGCTGCCAGGCCGCGCCGGATTGCATTTACGATTCCCATCGATATCTGACCGACAAGCGCCGCTGGCTCGGCATGATCATGGATGGCTGGGAACAGGCGGACGACGCGCGAATTTTGGATTTCCTGAAATCCTCGCCATGGGGCCGCTGCGTTTATCGCTGCGACAACGACGCGGTGGACCATCAGGTGCTCGCCTGCGAACTCGAAAATGGCATCACCGCCACCCATACCATGACCGCCTTCGATTGCGGCCGCGGCATCGAGATTTATGGAACCGAAGCCGCATTAAAAGGCGGCGATCCGTACAAGGAAGCCGGCGCCCCGGAGTTATGGCTTCGCCACCATGCCACCGGCGCGATTGAACCAATCGATATCATCCACAATGCCGAGGCGGGTTACGCCGGTCACGGCGGGGGCGACGGCGGCTTGATCGAGGCGCTCGGCGGACTCTTCCGGGGCGATTCCGCGCTGTCTCCGGGCCTCGATGGATTAGCAGGGCACCGGCTGGCATATCTCGCGGAGAAATCGCGGGGGGCGGACCGGAAAGGCGGCGGACAAACCGCTGGAACCCAGTAAATGACTGCTGCCGGCGTGCGGAAAATTCTGATGGGATAGGACGAAACATTCCCGCTCGGGAGAACCGGCCGCAAATCTCGCGGCTTGCGGCGCGGCGCGGGGTCCGTCCGGGGGATCCGCGGGATTTCGTGAAATGAACCTTGGTGGGGCGCAACCGGCGGTATATCGATTCGCCTGCAAACCCATGACTCCCGGCGCCACTCAGAAACATTTGTTCTACACGGAAATGGCGAAACTGCTGGAAGCCGGTTTCGATATCCGCAAAGCCGCCGCCGTCCTCAAGGACACGCACCTGCCGGCCGGCCAGGAAATCCTGCTGCGCGACCTGGAGCGAGGTTTGGAATCCGGCAAAACCATCGCCGCGTCGTTCGCCGCGGACAGCCGCGCGGTCTCGGATCTGGAGCGCCACATCGTGTCCGCTGGCGAGCGCGGCGGCAAGCTCGCCCCGGCCTTCGCCCACCTCGCCTCGTATTTCGGCATGCTCGCCGCGGCCCGCGCGCAGCTCGTCAGCGGCATGATCTATCCGGCGGTCGTGCTGCACCTCGGCGTCGTCATCGCCACCGTCCCGCTCGACCTGATGCACGGCGCTTCTATGGGGGAAATCCTCATTCATTTCCTGCTCGCCCTGCTCACGCTTTACGCCGCGGCCGCCGTCGTGCTGCTCGGCATCCGCCTGCTGCTCAAGCGCGCGCCGGATGACATCGCGATCGACCGCCTGCTCCAGCGCATCCCGTGGATTGGCAAAGCGCGGCGCGCCATGGCCATGGCGCGCTTCTGCAAGGTCTATCACTCCTGCCTGTTAGCCGGGATTTCCATGAAGGAAACAGCCGCGCTTGCCGCCGGAGCCTCGCGCAGCGCCCTCATCCGCCACGCCGGGGAAACCCTCGTCCGCACCGCCGCGGAGGGCGGCGCGCTCGGCCCGACCTTCATTTCCGAGGAAGCGTTCCCCCGCCCCTTCGCCCGCTCCTACGCCACCGGCGAGGAGGCCGGCACGCTCGATACCGATCTTGCCCGCTGGTCCGCCGTCTTCGAAGCCGACGCCCGCGCCGCCTCCGCCACCGTCGCGCTGATGGTCCCGAAAGTTCTCTATATCGGCATCCTGCTTTTCGTCGGCTGGAGAATCGTTTCTTTCTTCACCGGCTATTACTCCGGGATGATGGACATGATGGACCAATGATTTCACCATTACTGATGCAACCGACGCGTGCCGAGACTGCCGCCATCGCCCTTCTGGTCGTCGCGCCTATTTTGGGAAACGCCTATTTCCAAGCATTGGAATCTGGCATCATGCCAAAGCCGGATTTCGCGAAATCCCAGTTGCAGTTCTTCCATGCCGTCGGCTACTTCTCGCGCAATCTCGCCGCGCTGATCGCCCGGCTGCCTACTTCCGCCGGCCGCGCGATACTGGTGCATAATCTATCCGAAGAACACGGCCTCGATGAGGACAGTCCAAAGGAGGGATTCCGACCCCATCTCGCCCATGACCGGACGTTCGCGCGATTTCTGGGAACGCTGGGAATCGGGGCGGAGGAAATCGCAATCAGCCCTCCCCTATCCCCGGTGCGCGCCTTCAATCTCGCGCTTTACGGCGCGTGCTCGACCGAGCCTGCCGCCTTTGCCTTGGCCGCGCTCGGCATGATCGAATATGCTTTTGCCGACATCAGCGCGCTGATCGGCCGCCGCGTGGTCGAGCTCGGCTGGGTGAAATCCGCGGATTTAATTCATTACAGCCTGCATGCCGAAATCGACAAACGCCACGCCGCCGAATTGTTCGAAGCCGCGGAGGAAGCCTGCGGCGAAACCGCGGACGTGAACGCAGGACTCGCGTTCGGCAGATACATCTTCGACCGCCTTTACATCGATCTACAATCCACAGGAATATGAACGCCGCCGCAATCCCCATGCTCGGGAAAGAAGAACTGCGCGCGCTTCACCGGCTGTCGCACGCAGCCACCATCCTGCGCTTCGCCTGCTTCTCGTTCCTATATCTCGCCGCCGCCGCGGCCGCCATCGCGATTTCCCGGCATGCCCCTTGGTATGCGTGCGCGCCGCTGTGGATTGTGGCCGGTGCGTCGCTGCACGGCATCAGCTTGTTCACCCACGAGGCGGTGCATGGCACCCTTTCGCGGAACGTCATGCTCAATGGATTACTCGGCGCGGTTTGCGCGTGGCCGGTCTGGCAAAATTACTCCGCTTACAAGGTGCTTCACCTGGCACATCACGCCGATCTCGGCGGCGCCCACGATCCCGACCATTACTCAAACTACACCCGCTGGACCTGGGGGATTTTCACCATGAACTGGATGCGCCTGCTCGTCGGCTACCCGGTCTATATCGTCGCCATTCCCATCATCGCTTTGAAACACGGCTCGTGGAAATCCCGCTGCGCCATCGTTATGGAAATCGTCTGCTGCGCGGCGTTGTCATGGCTCGCATTTCTTTACTTTCCCTTGCCATGGCTGCTCCACGCCTGGCTTGGCCCGATGGCGTTCGTCAACACGATGGTGAACGTGCGTGGCATGAGCCAGCACACCTTGCTGGAACACCCGGATGACGAAATCCTCGGCACGCGCAGCATTCTAACCGGCCCGGTGGTGCGGTTCTTCATGTGCAATGAGAACTATCATTTGGAGCATCATCTTCACCCCGGCATTCCTTGGTACCGCATGTCCGCCGCCCATCATTTGCTGGAGCCGGAGCTGCGGCGGCGCGGCGCGCCATTCATCGGTTCCTATCATTCCTTCGTGCTCGAGTTCATCCGCCACAGCCTCAGGCGCGGGCCGTGGAGCCGCATGTCATGATCGGGCCGGCCGAACCATGGGCGCTTGCCGCCGCCGGGCTGCCGCTCGCGTTTTCCCAAGTCCGCGAGGACCCGCGGCTGGACTTGGAAATTGTCCGGCGCCTGCCGCCGGGCGCGCGCGTCGCCATGATCGCATCCGGTGGCGAAACCGCCGTCTGCCTCGCGCGGCTGCCGCTTTCTAAGCTTGTGTTGGTCGATGTGAATCCGGCGCAACTCGCCCTCACCCGGTGCCGGTTCCACCTCGCGAAATCCTTTCCCGCGGAGGAAAATCTCGCACTGCTCGGCCATTCGCCCATGCCGCCCGATGCGCGCTGGGAGGCATGGTCGCGGATTTTCCGTAATCTCGAAATCCCGGAAACCGCCCTCGGCGGACCGCAGCT
>JBBSUD010000177.1:0-10992 GCA_038235225.1 Verrucomicrobiales bacterium | reverse complement strand
GGCCCATCTGGAAAATCCCAAAGGTTTTAAAGCCTCCGAGGTTTCCAAAGTCCGGCTCCGCGCGCCAAATGTGGTGGTGAAACCACGGCGCGCAGCGCACAATTCAATCTTTTTCCTCTTCCCGGCGGGTTCCGCCTTGTATGCTGAGAAAGCGACCTTCGTCCTGCTTTCCGCACGGTTCGCGCCGGGCCATCCTGTCAAAGAGCTTGTTTCGAGGGGACTAAAAAGCCGATCGGGTGGTTCTCACCGCGATCGACGCTTTGTCTCTCGGCCGCCCTCCGTCGTGGCGACGGGCGGAACCTACCCGCCCCACTCCCCATACGTCAACGCTCTTTTTGACAGTTTTTTGAAATTTTGCGGCGAGGTGAGTCTATGCCTCTTAATTGCAATGAGTTGGATGGCTGACTTTGGGAGCGTGGGTGGACCTAACGGGTCCGGCAGTGGACATTTCCCGGCAGTCCGTAGGGCGAGCGATTTGAGAACTCTCGGAATGTCTTTCGCCTTGGACAATCGGCGATCCGGCGGAAGGATGCGGCGATGTCTGACCTTGTTCGTGTCGAACCAATCGCCCTGTTGCCCACCCAGGCGGGATGCGCCGTGTTTTTGGGAGACGGCAGCAAATGCATCGTCTTCTACATCGATCCCGGGGTGGGTGCGGCGATCAACGCCTCGCTGAGCGGGCAGCAGCCGCCGAGGCCGCTCACGCACGACCTGTATCTGCTGACGCTTCAGGCGTTCGGCGCGAGGGTTTCCCGGGCGCTGATCGTGCGGATGGACCACGATATCTATTACGCCAGGCTGATCATTGAAGCGGAGAACGAGATCATGGAAAAGAAGATCGTCGAGCTTGACGCGCGACCGTCCGACTGTCTGGCGATCGCGGCCCGCTGTGGCGCGCCATTCTATGTGGTGAGGGAGTTGTGGGACACGTTGGAGGATATGTCCGGAGTTCTCAGTGAGATGAGGAGCAGTTCGGAAACCGGCGGTGACGAAGACGATCTCGGCCTGTTTTGAAGGGTGAGATTCATCCCTTGCGAAGGACTCCCGCAGTTTTACGATCCGCGGCCATGTCAGCAATCTCCGCTCCCGATCTGCCTAACTACCTCCGCGAGGAAATCCTTTTGAGCCCTGAGAACCGCGAGTTCCCGCCGTTCGATCTTGTGCGCTTGCTGGATACCGTTTTCGACCCGACGGAAGGCTGCCGGACCTGCGTTCTGATCGATTTCGACCAGCCGGAGAAATGGATCCGCGATCACGCGTTCGTCGGACAGTCGCAGTTCCCGATTCAGAACAACGCGCATCGGTTCTTCTATCAGGCACTCCGGGACGGCGCGTTGGCCGAGCTGGGCATGACCGGCGGCGAACTATACGCGTTCCGCTGCACCCACGGCTCGAATCTCGATTTGTCGGACGAGGTTTGGGATGACAAGGGGCATCAGCTCTCGCTCGACCGCGATATCTATCCGAACTACGACATCATCCTCTGCATCTCGACGTTCTCCGCCACGGCCCCGCTAACGGCCAAGGCGAAGGAGTTCGGCTTCCGCGGCGCGACGCTGCACGGGCTGAACGACATCATTCTGAATTCCGGCTTGGCAGTGGATTACCATCAGGTCTCCGCGGATGCGGAGCGTCTCCGGGTGGCGCTTGACCGGCCCGATTCCATCGAAATCGATTTCGCGCTCGAGGACGGCCGGGTTCTTACCGCTTGGCTGGGGCTTGCCGGGCAGGAGGCGCAGAAATCCCACGGGCTTTGCAACGGACTCACGCCCGACATCGCGAATTTGCCGGCTGGCGAGGTATATTTCGTGCCGGAGGACGCGCGCGGCCAATTCCCGATGAAATACGAGGACGGCACCCTCGGGATTCTGGAGGTGAGGGACCGGTGCATCGTCAGCTCCACCCTGATTCAAGGAAATCAGGCCACGATCAACGCCCACAATGCCCGTCTGGCGGAGGACCCGATGACCGGGACACTTGGCGAACTCGGGTTCGGCACTCAGGTGCTGCCCGTCTCCGGCGCGGACATTCAGGACGAAAAAGTGCTCGGTACATGCCACCTTGCCACCGGCCGCGACGACCATCTCGGCGGCGACATTCTCCCGAGCATGTTCAAGAAGCACGAGAACTCGACCCACGACGACATCCTCTTCGCCCCGCACAAAACGCCGAATTTCAATATCAGCCAGGTCCGGATGCAACGGGGCGGGCGGGAGGAAATCCTGATCGAAAATTTCCGCCCGGCGCGCTATTTGATCGATGCGCTCGAGCGGAACCGTTGAGGTGTGCCCGCACCGCGAATCTCCGCCAACTTTATGAAATCATCCATCATCTGCCTCGCCCTCATCGTAGTTTCGTCTTCTGCCGTACGGGCGGAGAAGAGTTTGTTCAACGGCAAGAACCTCGATGGTTGGAGCGGCAGCGGATATGAGGTGAAGGACGGCGCAATCGTCTGCACGCCGGAGGGAGAGAATCTGGTGACCGACGGTGTGTTTGCGAACTACACGCTGGAGTTCGATTTCAAGCTGCCGCCGGGTGGGAACAACGGCCTTGGAATCCACTACCCCGGCACGGGCGACTCGGCCTACACCGGCATGGAGCTGCAAATTCTGGATAATTCCGCCGCGAAATACGCCACTTTGAAGCCCGCCCAATACCACGGCTCGCTCTATCTGCTCGCGCCGGCGAAAAAGGAAGGTCTGAAACCGGTCGGCGAGTGGAACCACGAGAAGGTCACGCTTTCCGGCGCGGGAATGGTCGAGGAACTCAACGGCACGATCATCCTCCGCGCGAATCTCGACGACGTTTCGGCGCGAAATCCAGCGCACGCCGGCGCCAAGCGGCGGTCCGGGCACATCGCGTTTCTCGGACATGGCGACGCGGTCGCTTTTAAGAACATCACGATCACCGAGATGCCGCCCGCCGCTAACACCGAGGGCGTCATGGCGGCCGGTTTCACCCGTCTTTTTGACGGGCGCTCATTGGACGGCTGGAAGCACGGAAAGAGCGAGGAGTGGACCGTTTCCAACGGCATCATCCATCACACCGGCAAGTCCGGCGAGCCGTCCGATCTCTGGACGGAAAAGAGTTATGGCGATTTCACCATGGTTTTCGATTGGCGCTGGAGCGGACGCGGTCCGATGAAATCCCAGCCGATCGTGCTGGCGGACGGCACCGAGAAGCACGGCCCGGATGGCAAGCCCGCGCTCGCGGAAATCGAGGAGCTGGACAGCGGCGTTTACCTCCGGGGAAACAGCAAATCCCAAGTGAATCTGTGGAACTGGACCGTGGGCTCCGGCGAGGTTTACGGCTACCGCACCGACCCGCAAATGTCCGCCGAGGTCCGCGCCGGGGTGACGCCGAAAACCAAGTCCGACCGCCCGCTCGGCGAATGGAACCGCACCATGATCACCATTCAGGGCGACCGCCTTTCTGTCTCGATGAACGGCCGCGTCGTCATCGAGAACGCGCAGCTTCCCGGGGTCCCCGCCACCGGCCCGATCGGCCTCCAGCACCACGGTGCCGCCATCGATTTCGCCAATCTGTGGATCAAGCCGCTCTGACTCTCGGGCCGCTTCTCATCGCCGCATCCGGCGAGAATTTGCCCGGGCCGGTGGCCCGCGGCATCAGCACCACGCAGAGGTAGGCGAAGGGTTTTCGCCCGGCGAAATCCTGCATGCTAGCGAAGGCTTGCCCGCGGTGCGCCGTGAGATGGGTCACCACGATGGAAATCGCCGACGCAACCCGCGTCGCCCAGCCGACCAGCGGGCCGCCGATCCTCTCCGTCCCGCCGACCACCATGACGTGAAATCCGGGTGCCGGGATGCCCAAGTCCCCGAAAAATTTCGTCGCGGCACTGAGGTGGGCGAGCTTGCCCTGGCCGGTTTCGAAAAAATCCCATCCAAACCCATCGCGCAGGTACGGCAGAACGAGCAATTGCTGCAATGGGCAGGCACGGGATACGATCGCGCTGATTCTCAATAAGTTGGTGAGATATGGCTTCCCTGAGAAGCGGTGGAGGAGCGCGGGCGACGTCAGAAAATTCCACCGCACCACCAGGAAATACGTGATGGCGTTATTCCGAACGCGCCGGTTTTGGCTACCTTCCGGGCTTCACCCCCCACCCCCCCCTGACACACAACCTCCCCCCCCGGGTTGCACGTCGCCGCGGTTTGAGCATTCTTGAGCTCACGGTCGTCGTCGCAATCCTTCTCGCCCTCGTCGCCATCTTGCTGGTAGGCACCACTGCTTGGAAGCGCGGCAGCGACCGCGCCGCCTGCGTGATGACGCTGCGCAATGTCCAGATCGCCGCGCGCTCCTATCAGAACATGTACGGCTACGACTACGGCGGCACTCCTGCGGAAATCGGCGGCAGCCGGGACATCGCGGAGCACTTGTATTCCAAGGGCTACATCGAGTCGAAGCTCTACGCCCAAGTCCGCGGGGAAGCTCCCTGCGCGGCCGGTGGCACATATAATTGCCCCGTTCCCGAGCATTTCCCCGAAAGCGGCAGCCTCTTCATGCGCTGCTCGCTGGCCGGGGCCCAAGAGCACGAGCCGTCCGTCCACGGCGATTGGTAACCGCCCCCGTCCGACGCTTGGCACCTGTGGAAATCCGTGTGATGGGTGCGCCCGTTTATGAATTACCGCGAGTCCCTCGACTGGCTTTTCGCCACCCAGACCTTCGGCATCAAGCTTGGGCTCGAGGGGCCGCGCCGCCTCCTCCGCGAGGCGCTGGCATTTCCCGCCCACGGAGTCCGCGTCATTCATGTGGCCGGGACGAACGGGAAAGGCAGCACCTGCGCCATGATTGATAGCCTCGTCCGCGCCTGCGGCAGCCGCTGCGGGCTATTCACCTCCCCGCATCTCATCGATTTCCGCGAGCGCATCAAGGTGAGCGGCCGCGAAATCCCCGAGGAGGATTGCGCCGCCCACCTCACCGAGCTGCGCGAAATCTGCGAGCGCCTCGACCATCACCCCACCTTTTTTGAAATCGCGCTGGCGGTCGGCATGCGCTGGTTCCGCCAGTGCGAATGCGAGGTCATCGTCTTGGAAACCGGCATGGGCGGCCGGCTCGACGCCACCACCGCCGTGCCCGCAGACGTCTGCGTCATCACCCCGATCGGGCTGGATCACATGCAATGGCTTGGCGACACCGTCGAGGAAATCGCCTTGGAAAAGGCCGGCATCCTCGTCGAGGGCAAGCATGCGATTTCCGCCCCGCAGGAAGCTGGCGTCCGCGCGGTCTTGGAAAAGGAGGCAAACGAGCGCCGCAGTCCGCTGACGTTCAACGATGCCCCGCTCCTCGGCTACTCGCTCGCGCTCGCCGGAGAGCACCAGAAATGGAATGCCGCGCTGGCCGTGGCCGCCGTTTACCGCGCCGGGCTGGCGCTCAGTTCGGACAGCGTCCGCTACGGCCTCTCCCGCGTCGAATGGCCCGGCCGCTTCGAGCGGATCCGGGCCGGCATCACGCTCGATGGCGCGCATAATCCCCAATCTGCCAAGGTTCTCGCCGACACCTGGCGGGAAATCCATCCCTCGGAGCGCCCCGCGCTCGTTTTCAGCGCCGTGTCCGGCAAGGACATCGCGGGGATTCTGGAAATCCTCGCCCCGCTCGCCAGCCGCATCCTGATTTGCCCCGTAGCCACGCCGCGCGCGGCCCCGCCGGAGGAAATCGCCGGCCAACTACCACCCGGCGCGCCGCCCCACGAGATTTTCCCGGACCTCAGCCAAGCCCTCGCCGCCGCTACCGCAGGCGATGCCCCGGTGCTCGTCGCCGGCTCGCTCTTCCTCGTCGGCGAGGCGCGCGCGCTCCTGCTTCAAGAGGATTTCCAACCATCGCTCCAGTAATTCCCGCCGCCCATCCCAAGGTTGCAATCCCCCGCCAACCGTGAGGAAATCCCTACGAAATCATGCCCGCCTCCAATCCCGACGACTCGCTTTTGCTCATCCGCTGCCCGTCCTGCGGCCAGAGATTCAAGGTCGGTGAGGATTTGCGGGACCGCACCGTCGAGTGCGGCGGCTGCGAGCACCGCTTCCGCATCGATGACGACTCGATCGTCCGCGGCCGGAAATTCTACCCCGGCGAGCGCAGCGATCCGGGGCTGAACCGCTTCCAGCGAGTGCCCCTAAGCCGGGCCGACGCGCCGGCCGGCATGCAGCAAATGAATTACAGCAATGCGCCCGATCCCGCCGTCCTTGAGCCGGCATCCCCGCTGCGCATCCTAGCTGGCGGCATCGGCGCGGCCGGCATCGTATTCATGGGGCTGCTGCTCATGTTCGGCGCGCGCCGCGGCGGCCTGCTGGATGGTATGATCACGCGGGACCGCATCGTCATGGCCGCTTTCGCCGCCGTGGTCGGCACCATTCTGCTGATTTATGCCAACCCCCGCGCCCGTCTGAAAGGGCTGCTCGTCGGCCTCCTGCTCGGATGCGGCGCCGTCGCCGTTCCGTTCTTTTTCCAAGAAGGCTCCGTGCCGCTCGACGCCACCGGAAATCCTGCCGCCATGACCGGAAATCCGGACGATTCCGCACCCGCCCCCAAGCCCGCGGGCGACCCCAAGACCCAGGAACTCCGCGATCTCATCGGCACCGCGCCGCTGGACGACGAGATCGCCAAGCTCGAGCGCGAGGGCAGCGACCGCCGCGCCATGGGCATTTGGTTGCGCGGCCTGAGCGAAAGCAACCGCTACCTCGTCCGGGATTACGTCATCCGAGCCGCCGACGCCCACCCCTCCTCCCATCAATACCCGCGCGGTGATGGCGCCTACCTCATGGTCGTCACCGGCTTGCGCATGACATTGCAGGACTTGGCGGAAATCGCCGCCCCGCTGGGAGAAATCACCAATCTCTACCCCGACGTCTCCGTCATCGAAGTGAAGGTCCGGAACGAGAACTTCGTGGAAGGCCCGCTCGAAAAGCTGACCGACAAGACCGACCCCGCCTTCTACGAACTGAACAAACGCGAGCTGGAAAGCATCGACCTCCAGCGCGTCAAGCGCGCCGTCGAACGCCTCGCCACTGCCGAGCCGAAAATCTACCAGGACGACATTTCCCGGAAGCTCATCGAGCTGATGGCCGACGATGCCGTGGATTTCAAAGCGCAAATCAGCACCGCGCTCGGCGTCTGGTCCGCCCGCCCCGGCCTTGCCGGAGATGCCGCGCTGGCCGAGCTGAAAAAACTCGTGGAAGCCAAATCCACCGTCCCGCCCGAGCTCATCGGCCTGCTCGTCCACGAGAAGGTCCCCGGCGTCATTCCGGTTCTCGACGCGCTCTGGGCGAAAAATTCCACCGAATGGGAATCTTATTATGCGGATGTCGGGCCAGCGGCCGAAGCCCCCATCCTGCGCCGTTTTCCCGAGACCGAAGGCATCGTCCGATACTCCGCCATCCGCCTGCTCGGCAAGGTGGGGGGCGCTGACAGTCTGGCAGTTCTCGCAGAAATCCCCGACCGTGGCGACGCCGAACTGCGCGTGCTGATTGATAACGCCCGGACGTCCATTGAACGCCGGATCGCGAATTGATGTCTCCGCCATTTCTAGCGAATCGGGGGAATCGTCTTGCCGTTGGCTAAAGTTTTCATGAGTCTCCCGCGCCCCTCGTTTCGCGCCAAGCTGGGATAATCCGGGGGGAGAATTCCAGCCGCGTGAAGCGGGGGGTCCTCATGCAATCCCCCCTCCCCCGGAAAGTGGCCGCCGCAACTCGCGGTTGGCCGCATCGCGGCATTCAGCCGCGAGTCACTTATCCATTTGCCGCCTCTCCGATGGCGGTCCCCGTGGCCGCCGCGTATCCTCGCGAAGCACTCATCCGACCTTCCTAGCGATGTCCATCACCCGGTCCCGTCCAACGGATGTCCCATTCCCAACTTCGCCGCGTGCTGCTGTTTTTGCTGCCGTCACGGTGCGCCGCAGGTTCGGCGTCCACCCTTCCAGCGGTTACTCCTTCACTTCTGGCAACCCGATCACGTAAGAAACTTTCAGTGGGCAGTCGAAGCGCCGCCGGAGGAAAGGCGCCCGACAGGTTGAGTGACTGGCGTCCGGGAAACAGCACATGATTTTGCGCAATCCAGACGACGTGCGCTTCGGGTGGTCGTCGGTAGAAGTTGCCGTAGAGAATGCATGCGTTGCGGCCCATGTAGGAATTCCTGAGGCCATCCTGGATGATCAGATCCGCATGGAGTTCGATGTCGTCCTTGGATTTGACCACAGGCGGTCATTTCCTTGTTGCGAAACCCTTCGGACTCATCGACCGGGCTTGCGATTATCGACGATGGGGAGTTCCTCCAGTGCCACAACTCCGCCGGTCTTCCGCGCGTTCCGATACGAGTCTTCGTTCACACGATTCAGCGCTTCTTGGAACTGTGCGCGGGACGCCGTGGCTGTCACGGTAACCTCCGGAACATAGCATGTTGTCGCCCATCCCCGTTTTTCGGGCACATTGCCAAAAAACGGTTTGATATCAACGGATGGTTTACGGCCGGACTCGACATTCGGAAAATATTTTCCGCCCAACTGCCCGGGTGTGAGTCCCTTCGTGAGGGCCTTTGTCATGGCCTCAACTTGCTGGTCCTTCGGGAATTGACCCTCTGGCACGTCTTTAAAACGAACGTAAACAATCATCCCCCATGTAGGGTCCGACGCGAGAAAGGTGGCGGTGTGAGTGACGCGCTGCCCTCCGATGCGCAGACGGTTGAATCCTTCGAGCGACCCTTGGAGTCCTTTGATATCGCCCTGTCCTTCCGCCTATCCGCGCAATGCCAATCTGACACGGTGATTGGTTTGTGGAGGCCGCGCGCACAATCAGGCAGCGACTTGCTCAGAGGCCGAAATTTTCATCGTCGAGATTCAGTGAGCTATAGGACCCTTACTTTTCACGCCCGGCATGAATGGCGGCCATGGCAGCGGGGTCGGCGAGAACATCGAGCGTTTCCATCAGCGCTACGAAATTCTCGACAGGCAATGCCACCACCACCGGACGATCACAAATCGCTGTCTGGAGCGGCACAGTTTGGTGAGGCTGGCTTGTGCTTCTTTCATACTATACGTATCTGCCATGGAGTTCGTGTAGTCGGAAACCGACGATCCAGCAACTCGATAGAGACGGTGGTCGGGGCGCTGAATAATGCCTTCCCGGCTTGCGATCCGTGGCAAGAGTTGCCTGCCGGGTTTTCCTCCGCATGTTCCGCTAGCGCCAAACGTGCCCGGGGAATTTCTTTGCTACGGCTTGCCGATGTTTCGGCCATTCGCGGGTGAGGAAATGGGGCCAGTCGGTGGTGCTGGCGATGCGTTTGCCGTCCGGGGTGCAGAGGTTGAGGTGGATGGGGAGTCGGCTTTCGCAGAGGCTGGGATGCTCTTTCAGGGTCCAACATTCCAGCAACCTCACTTGCGCTTCGGGTGAGCCGGTTAGATAGGAGATTTTTAGCGAGCTGCCGTCGAGCCATGGAATGGTCGAGGGCAGCAGTTCGTCGAGCCAGCCGATTTGGCCCTTTTCCAAATGGCGTTGGAACGCGGGAATAAGTGGGGCGGCTTGGGCTTCTTTTACCAACGACAGGCCCGTGAAGGCGCGGGCGAGGCAAGTGGCGATGGCGGTGACATCGAAGGGGGCAAATTCGAGTTCGGGGAGGGTGGCGTGGACGAGGTTCACCCGGGCGATGAATTGTTTCAGGCGATGATCCATCAGCGGGAGATCGAAGGCTCCGGTGGTTTGGGCTTCTGCGAGGCAGCGTCCGCTGGCGACCGGGTCGAGGTCGCGTTGTTGCGATTTCCGCTCGATGACGAGGTCCCGGTAGCGGGTGAGACTCACGACGGCGACGCGTTTGTTTGATGCATCGAAGAGGTGCTCGATCGAGGAGCTCAGATGCTGGGGGAACATCTCTGCGATCCACTCGGGTTTCACCGCCGTGGCGAGGCTGAGCATAGTGAGTGGCGTGGCGCCGCGCGATGGCGCTTGCCACAAATTGGCGGCGACGAAATACGGGGCGTCCTGAACCACGCTTTCGCGCACGAGCTGGCCCTGCCGTTGCTCCGTTAGGTCGCAGGCGGGCTTGCCGGCTTCGCGGCGTTTTGCGAGCTGATCGACGAAACCGGCCATAAGACATCGCAACAGGGGTTCGTTGTTTTTCGCAAAGCTGACAGAGTTGGCCGCGCGGTCATTGAGCCGTTGCTGGTGGGCGGTTTGCAATATCTGTTGGCAAGTCTGCTCCACTTGGCGGGCGACATGCGCATTGATGCCATGGCTGCGGCAGCGGTCGAAACTATAGCGATTTTCCCGAGCGAATTCGTAGGCCAGTATCAGGGTGATGAAATCGGATTCGCTGCTTTCCTCGAACCTTTCGCGGGCGGCTTGGTTGTCATCGCGATCCGGGCGGGCGAGCAAATCGCGGCCGCTGACGAGGGCGGCGCACAAGGCGGCATCCGGTACGCAACCGCGCTCGCTGGCTTCGATCAACATGCGGGAATAGCGCGGATGCATCGGCAGGCGCAGCATTTTCCGGCCGATGGGTGTTAGCTCGGCATCATCCAAGGCACCGAGCATCGTGAGCAAACGCTCGGCGCGCTCGACGGCTTGGGTATCGGGTTTGTCCAGCCAGTCGAAGGTGGCGGCTTCGCGGATGCCGAGCGAGTGAAGCAAAAGAACCACCTCGGAAAGGTCGCTGCGCTGGATTTCCGGAGTATTGCGTTCCTCGCGGCTCTGATGGGCGACGACGGTCCACAAACGATGACAAGTGCCCGGCGCGGTGCGGCCGGCGCGGCCTTTCCGCTGGTCGGCGCTGGCCCGGCTGATCGGTTCTAGCAGTAGCGTGCCGATCCCGCGTTCGGCATCATACCGGGCCACGCGGGCTACGCCGCTATCCACGACGTGAAGTATGCCATCAATGGTGATGCTGGTCTCGGCGACGTTGGTGGCGACGACGACTTTCCGTAGGGTGTTAGGGGCAAATGCGCGGTCCTGTTCCTGCGGGTCGAGTTCGCCATGGAGAGGAATGCACGCCACG
>JBBSUD010000176.1:0-11221 GCA_038235225.1 Verrucomicrobiales bacterium | reverse complement strand
TTCAAAGAGCGCCATTTCCCACTCGATGTTCGGGTCGCGGCCGGTGCTACCCGTCAGTTTCTGGAATTGTTCGATAATCTCCACGCACTCCGTCCCGTTCGCCCGCCGCAGCGCGTCCGTGAGCAACATCCGCCGGTCCACCGGGTCGGCCACCTCCAGCGCCCGATAGACCAGGCCCGGCAAATTCGGTCCCGCGGCCCGCCGGATTTCCTGCCGCAGCCGGCCCACCGGACCCGCTTCCCGAACCTCCGCCACCCGCTCTCCTACCTTCGTTCGCCGCGCAGCCTCCCGATCTTCCACCGCCGCGCCGTCCGCCGCCGCCCTACCAGGCAAAACCGTCCGCCCGGCCACCAGTCCCAGAAATCCCGCCAGCAACAGATAGACCCAATGAAACTTCATTCCCCAAGCTCCCCGCCGCTCCATGTCCCGGCAAGACCACATTCGCCGCCCGTCCGGGAAATCGGCCCCAGCACCCATCATCTCTAGTTCAAAGCCCGCCCCCGCCTGCCGCAACACCAGCGTGCAACCGCAAGGTCGAAAGCCTCAGACCGGGCTCGTTCGTTTTCCATTGATGAGGATCAGCAGCTCGGCGGTGGCCTCGGCGTCGCAGAGCGCGCGGTGGTGGGAGGCGAGAGGTATCCCGAAATACTTGGTCAATCCGGCGAGTCCATAGGATGGCAGACCGGTGAAATGTTTTCGCGCGGCGACAACGGTGCAGAGAGTCGGACAGCGGAAATTTTGGCCGAGACGTCTGAATTCCTCCCTCAGGAATCCGTAGTCGAATGGGGCGTTGTGAGCGACGAAGACCGCCTTACCCACAAACTCGCGGAATGAATCCGCGATTTCCACAAACTTCGGGGCGTCCGCCACCATCACATCGGAGATCCCGGTAAGGCGGGTGATGTTGCCGGGAATTCTCCGCTCGGGATTCACCAGAGTGCTGAACTTATCAATCACCCGCCCCCTGCACACCTTCACCGCTCCGATCTCGGTGACACGATGTTGGTCGGCCCGCCCGCCCGTGGTTTCCACATCCACCACCACGTATTCCTGATCCGGATCGGTAAACCACTCGACGCGGACGACCTCCACTGGAAATCCTGCTTTTTCCAGCGCTTGTATTTGGACCAACTGATGCCTTCGGATCTGGTCGCCCTCGGCTTTGATCTCCACAAACCGCAGATCCTCGCCAGCCACGACCATGAGATCGGGAAAGCCCACATCGTTGTGATTCGGATCCATGGCGATGCGCCGTAAAACCGCTTCGATCGCAGTCGGGGAACCATGAGTGATAAGTTCCCGGATGACGGTCAGCGTGTTCCGTTTCCACCGGAAAACGCCGTTGGATTTCCCGCTGTGGGATTCAATCACGCTCTCCAGGTACGGCAGAGCGGCGGCGCTGCGCAGAAGCGAGAACTGGCGGTGGATCGCGACCTCGTTCTTGCGGAAAAAACTACCATCGGTTAGCTGGGTCGGCCGGTGTTCGAATTCATTGTGCTTGGTCTCGCCATTCTCGCCTTGAAGCTGATCCCAAAACAACAAACCAAACAGCGCAGCCCACAGATGATTTTCCGTCCGAAAGGCTCTCTCCCCCTTCTTCTTGAAATGTTTCACCGCCGCGTCCTCGGCACTGTCGCGGAAAGCCTCGTCGATCTCAATTACGGGAGCGGAGCGCAGAAGATGGGTCAGGCGGCTGAGGTTTCTTCCGCCGAATTTCCGCGCATGGAAATCCTCGGCAAATAACAGCTCTTCGTCCGTGGACGGATTTGAAATCATCTCTTCCAGCAGCCGCTTCGCCTCATCGATCTCTTTCCTCGCATAAAGGATCCGGCAAATCCTTTCCCGCGCCGGATGTCCGCCGGCGCGGCGATAAACACCCAGCGCATCATGGGGAAATTCCGCTTGCTCCAGCCGCGCGCCAAGCCGGCAGATTTCACGATCCCGAATGGCCGCCGCGGCAGTGTCATGACACACCGGCCATCCCGGTAATCCCTCCGCCAAAACTGCAAGATCCGTCCCGTGAGTTTCGCTGATTTGCTCGGATAGCTTCGCGTAGAAAAACGCCAAGGTGGCTGATTCCCTCGACGGAAAGCGCACTTCGAAAGTCAATTGCCCGCTCCGGGTTTTGACAATCCCCAGATCTCTGAGTGCCAGCGCCTGGAGGTTCCGCCGATGTTTTCCGAAGTATAGGAAAAACAAAAACTCAAGTGTCTCCACCCGCTGCTGGATGACGAATTGTTCCAACAAATCCTCGGACAACACGGCGGGATCACAGGCCTCCAACATTCGCACGACTTCTGCCCTCGTCTTGGAAGAAAGACCCTTGAGAGGTCGGAGCAAATCGACGATTTCAGCCCGATTCAACGTTCCGATGACGCGGATCCCATCCTCGGCGGTCGGCCGGCGGATGAACCCGGCGGCTGCAAGAACCGACAACACCGGCCCAAGCACCGGCAATTCCTTGTATTTCAGTCCCGAAATCCGGAACACACTGCCGCCGCGGTTCGCAAGCCGCACCACCAAGGCACGCTCATCCATGGTGAGTCCGCGAAAATCCCGGATCAACGCCTCCTCGTCCTCTCCAAACAGGAGGGCGCAGTGGTTCTCAAGGAATGAAAGCATCTCCTCGAAGTGAGCGAGATAATAGAAGGGTTGGAGCGTGGGAAAGATTCGAGGCACAGCGGGTCCCGAGGGGTTTAGCCTCTTCCGTCGGATGGTTCAAGCGAACAGTTTTCCGAATGATCCCGGCCGTAGCCGCAGACAAGGGATTTCAACTCTCCTCGATCGATCCACGTTGTTGCGGCGTCATGCTCCCTTCCTCCAATTCGCACCGTGCACGCCTCCGTCAATCCATCCGACTGCCACATCACCTGACGGAAACGCAACTTCCCGCCCCTCGGACCCCGGAGAAATCATCGTGCCGTTCACCTAGCTCCACTCCGTGTCCTGGAACCACTGGATTGCGATCTGTTCAAGTTGGTCTTCGGTGATCACGGCTTTTTCTTCTTCTTCTTTGGCTTAGGTAGATTTTTCAATGCCGTCGTCGCGTTTCAAAATTCACATCCAACGCGTGGGTGGAAGCATCCAGCAAGATCCGATACTTCGCGTATTCCACCTCCGCTTTGCTCTCCGCCTGTTCAGCAGAAATCTTTCCAGCGTGATCCAATAGCTCGTGCTCGGATAGCTTGAGGAAATCATCCAGCTTCACGATTCAAATACTCATGGTCATCACCTTCCGCTGCAGTGCTCGCAGGTCTTAGGAGTGGGGTAACCACATGCAGGAGTGCGGGAAACTCGAAAAGCCATGGGAGTTTGATACCGCCGGGGCGGAAGGCTCGAACGGTCTGGAGTTGCATGGGCAGGAGCATCCGTGAGCCTTTCCGGCCGGGTAGTGGCTTGCGGGGATTCGAGAGCGGTGGGACGCGAAACGGCACACTGCATTGGATTGCGGAGGATATGGGGGGGAATTCTGGGCAGTGGGGCGGGGCTTGGCGGTTTCAATCCGCCGTTATGTGCTTCGCGATCCAAAGCGGTGTCGCGGCCTGCGGCCTTGCCACCGCACTCCAAGGTTGCGGCCTGCGGCCTCAACGAAATGATGCGATTACTTATTCCCCGGATTTCGCGATCCAGCCGCGGGTGACGTCGTAGGCATACCAGTCTTCCAGCTTTTTCCGCGCCCAGTCGTTCTTGCGGAGGAAGGTGAGGCTGGAGGTGACGGTCGGGTCGAAGAGGAAGCAGCGGATGGGGATTCGCTCGGCGAGGGCCTGCCAGCCGTGCCGGGCGACCATGGCTTCGAGCACCGATTTCAGAGTGATTCCGTGCAGCGGGTCGTTCGGGTGGGCATCGGCAGGGGGCATGGCGGAGGGTGGGCGGCGGCGGCCGGCTTGCCAAGCGGCCCTTGCGCGGCGGCGGCGGTTCCGGCAGAAGGCGCGGCATGAATCGCGAGGATCTCCCGCCCGACCGCCAGCTCCGCCAGGAAATCCTGTTCGCCCGGGAGCGGGTCTATCGCTTCGGCCGGGCGACGCCGCTGGAGCGCCTGGAAATCCCCGGCGCCGGCCCGGAAATCTGGGTCAAGCGGGAGGATTTATCGCCGGTGAAAGCCTACAAGTGGCGGGGCGCGTGCAACCGCATGGCCGTGCTCACGCCGGACGAGGCGCGGCGCGGCGTAGTCACGGCATCGGCGGGAAATCATGCGCAAGGAGTGGCGCTGGCGGCGCGGACGCTGGAAATACGAGCGCGGATTTACATGCCGCGCTCCACGCCGCTGGTGAAGCAGAATGCGGTGAATTTCCACGGCGGGGAATTCGTGGAAATCCACTTGGCGGGCGATAGCTACGATCAAGCCGTTGCCGCCGCCCGCGCGGACGAGGCGGCGAGCGGCGCGATTTATATCCATGCCTACGACGACCTGAAAGTCATGGCCGGGCAGGGGACGCTGGCGGACGAGGTGGTGCTTTCCGGGCACGGGCCGTTCGATGCGGCGTATTTGCAGATCGGCGGCGGCGGGATGGCGGCGGGGGTTTCGACGTGGCTGAAAACGTATTGGCCGGAGATCGAAATCGTCGGTGTGGAAGGCGTCGGGCAGGCGTCGATGAAGGCCGCGCTGGCTGCGGGAAAGCCGGTGCCGCTGGAATCCGTGGACCTTTTCTGCGACGGCACCGCGGTCGGGCAGGCGGGTTTGCTGCCGTTTGAAATCTGCAAGAACACGCTCGATCGCGTGGAAACGGTAACCAATGCCGAAGTCAGCGACGCGATCCGCACGCTCTGGGAAGGCCTGCGCTGCATCTCCGAACCGTCCGGCGCAATGGGCTTGGCGGGCGTTTTGAAAAATCGCGCGGAGCTGGCGGGCAAGCGGGTGCTCGTCGTACTTTGCGGCGCGAATATCGATTTCCTCCAGCTTGGATTAATCGCGCAATCGACCGGCTCCGGCAGCCACAGCCGGACGCTGCGGGTGCGCATCCCCGAGCGGCCGGGGACGATGCTGGAGCTGCTGGACACCTGCTTCGAGGGCCTCGATATCGCGGATTTCCAATATGGCAAAACCGACGGGGACGAGGCATGGCCGGCCTTCACGATCCAAGCCGCCGACGCCGCCACGCTCGACGCGCTGCCCGCCAAGCTCGATGCCCGGGGCCTGCAATGGGAGGATCTGACCGGCGCGACGGACATTGCCTTCCGCGCCATTCCGCTGCGGGGCGACCTGTTGGAGAATCCGGCCTTTTTGCGGCTGGATTTCTACGAACGGCCCGGCGCGCTGCACGATTTCCTGAACCAGCGCATCCGCGGCAATGCCAGCCTTTGCTACTTCAACTACCGCCATACCGGCGAGCGCATCGGCCGCGCGCTAATCGGCCTGGATTTCCCATCGCCCTATGAGCGGGACGCGCTGCTCATGACCATCCCCGGCCATGGCGAGGGTTACCGGCTCTGCGAACCGGTCGATGAGGCGACCCGGCGGCGGCTGGTGGGCGGGTGAAATCCGGCCATTACTTCGACTGCTCCAGCATCCGCAGCAGCGGCAGTTCGGCGCGGGCGCGGAGGGATTCCTCCATCTCGACGCGCGGCTGGAGCGTATCGAGGCAGTCGCGGAGTTTTTGCAAGGTGTTCATCTTCATATACCGGCAATCGGCGCAGGCGCAGCGGTCGGTCGGGCCGGGGATGAGGTTCTTCTCGGGGCACTCCTTTTGCAGGCGGTGCAGCATGCCGCTCTCGGTGACGACGATGATGTCGTTGACCGGCGCGTTTTTGCAGAACGAGATCATTTTCTCCGTCGAGCAAACCTCGTCGGCGAGCAGGCGGACTGCTTGGGTGCATTCCGGGTGGGCGACCACGAGGGCGTCGGGAAATTCCGCTTTAATCCGGGCGATGGATTCCCGCGTGAACTCGACGTGAACGTAGCAATTGCCCTTCCAAAGGTCCATTTTGCGCCCGGTCTGCTCCATCACCCACGCGCCGAGATTTTCGTCCGGGACGAAGAGGATCGGGCGGTCGGCGGGGGCCAGATTGACGATTTTCACCGCATTGCCCGAGGTGCAGATCACGTCGCAGAGCGCCTTCACGCCGCCGGAACAGTTGATGTAGGCGATGACGTAGTAATTTTTCTCCGCGTTGGCGTCGAGGAACGCCTGGAGCTGGGGGGCCGGGCAGGATTGTTCGAGCGAGCAGCCGGCGTCCGCGTCGGGCAGGACGACGATTTTACCGGGGTTCACGATTTTCGCGGTTTCCGCCATGAAATGCACGCCGCAGAAGGCGATCACGTCGGCATCGGTGGCCTTGGCGTGGTAGGCGAGGCCGAGGGAATCGCCCACGTAGTCGGCCACGTCCTGGATGTCGCCGGTTTGGTAGTTGTGGGCGAGAATGACGGCGTTGCGCGCCTTTTTCAGGGCGAGGATTTCCTCTTTGAGGTCGAGTGCGGCGGTGGGCATGGCGGGAAAATGGGGTGGGAAATCAGGCGGATTTCTGCACGATCTCGATGGTGCCGGTGTGCTTGGCGCCGGGCCGGACGACGAGCGCGGCGGTGCGGACGAGGCCTTGGAGGTGGGCGCGCTTTTGCAGCGTAACGGTGCCGGAGCAGTAAATCTGGCCGCGCACGGTGCCGTCGATGAAGGCGGTGGCGGCGGTCACGGGGTGGAGGAATTCGACGCGAGCGCCGCGCTCCACGCGGAGATTCCGGCAATGCACCTTGCCGATGATTTTCCCGTGACTGCGGATGACGAGGTCGCCGCTGCATTCCACGGAACCGGCCAACTCGCCCAATACCAACAGGTCATGGCATTGCAAGGTGGCTCCGGAGACGACGCCGTCCTTGCGGATGACGACATTGCCGCCCGTCTGGATGCGGCGGTTCCACGGACCATCGATTTCGTAATCGAGCAGGCTGACGTAGCCGCTGCACTTCGGGCACTGGCTGGACTGCGCCTCGCCGCTAGCGGTGTAGGTGTGCCCGCAGATGAAGCAGGTGACGGAGCGCGGCGGCTTGGCCGGATTGAGCAGCCGCATCAGCAGCGAGCGCGGCGCCGGCTGGACCGGGCCGCGATGCGGAACGAACTGGGTTTTCTTCGGCGGAGGCTGCGTCTCGGGGTCGGATTCGCCGTCTTTTTTCGGAATGGCGAGGCGCGTGACCGGCCGGGAGCGGACGACGCCCTTGCCATCGCGAACTTGGAAATTCGCGCGACAGGCACGGCACTGGGTGGAGACGACGAGCGCCGGCTCGGTCTGGACGTGCCCGCATTCCGGGCATGTCACCTCGATGCGATGACGCTTCAGCTCATCGGCCATGATGGAAAAGCGGAAAACTCAGGAGCGGCCGGCGGTGTTAGGATTTGCCGGCGGGCGCGCCCTGCTGCTTGGGGGCGTCCTGCGGCTTCGGCGTGTCCTGCTGCTTGGGAGCGTCCTTCGCGTCGGAACCCTTGGATTGACCGGGCTGGCCGGAGGATGCGGGCGCGTTGGCCGGCGTGCCGACGGTCGATTTGCCCACGAAAATCGCGCCGGCTTCGATGGAAAGCGTCTTCGCCTTGATGTCTCCCACCACCTCGGCGCTGGCTTTGAGCTCGATGCGGTCGGTGGCGGTCATGTTGCCATGGACCTTGCCATAGACGATGACGGTGGCGGTTTTCACTTCCGCCTTGATGCGTGCGTTCTCGCCGACGGTGAGATTCCCATCGGAGGAAATCTCGCCCTCGATCTTGCCGTCCACCACGAGATCGTTGGTGAACTTGACGGTGCCTTTGATTTCCACGTCCGTGGAAAGCACGTTGCGGGTGGCGGCAGGAGCCTGGCGGGCCGGAGCGGCGGACGCGGCGGCGGGAGCAGCCGCTTGCTGGGATCCGTAGCCGGGCTGCTGCGAGCCATAGGCCGGCGGCGGTGGTGCGGAAGTGGGGGCGGAGGAGCGCTGGTCCGGGGTGGGCGGGGCGTTGCGCTGGGTCTCGCTATTGTCTTGGCCGATTACTTTCTTGAACACGTGGTTAGGAGGATGGTTGGAGTTGGTGCGATGGTGAGGATGGTTCTTCAAGGCTGCGGGGGCGCCGGCTCTTGCGGCTGGCTGCTTTCCGGCGCCGGCGCGGGTTCCGGTTCTGGCTGCGGCTCTGGTTCGGGCTGCGGCTGCGGCTGCGGCTGCGTTTCCGGCTCCATGCCGGGGAGCGCGGTCGGCTGGCTACCAGCGCCTAATTGAAAATCTTGCACCGGCACATCCTCATCAGCGCCATCGACCGGCGGGAGCACGGATGGCATCGGCGATAGCCCGGCGGGTGGCATTTGCGCACCGGCGGGCGGTGTTGGAGGGACGGGCGGAGCATCGATTTCGACCGGGGCCTTGGCGTTGAGCGTGGCGAGGCGGCGGGTGGCGGTTTCCGCGAAGTTGCTTTGCGGATATTCCGATTTCGCACGCTCGTAGGAATTTTTCGCCTTGTCCGCATCGCCATCGGCGCGGGCGATGTCGCCGAGGGAAATCAGCGCGTAGGGAGCGAGGAAACGGGCGGGCGGATCGTTGATGAGATCTTGGAAAATCCCGGCGGCGTCGCCGGATTTGCCCTGGGCCATCAGCTTGGAGGCGAGGCTGGCGCGGGCGGTCGGGTTGGCGGCGTGGTCCGGCTTTTCCGCGATGAATTTCCGCAAAGTGGCGATCGCCGGGTCCTTCTGGTCTTCCGCCCATTGTTTGTCGGCCAGCAGCACCATGGCGCTGCCGCCGGCGCGGGTGGCCTCCTCTTCATCGACGATCTTGCGGAGCGAGGCGAGATCCTCGGCCCGGACCAACGCCGCCCCGGCGGATTCCTGGGTGCTGGTCTGGATGCCGCGATAAACGACCAGCCCGGCGGCGCCGATGGCCAGGAGAATCCCGAAAACGAGAATGCCCTTCTGATTGCGCTCCAGGAAAAGTTCGAACGCGTTCGGGCCCTGCGCGATTTCGGCAAGGGGGGCGGAGGATTCTTTGAGATCGGTTGACATGTGCGGCGGGCGGCGGGCGCCGACTAAAGCGCCAGCCGGGTCGAAATCAATGCGGAACTCCGAAAAAGGCTCGTTGCGGGAAATCCGGCCGATTTCACGCGGACGGATTTGCGATGGCCAGCCTGCGAGGCGGATTCTAGCGTTCCGCCCCATGTCGAAACGAGTTTATGCGGTCGCGGGCGAGCACAGCGGGGATGCCCACGGGGCTGGCCTGCTGGAGGCGCTGCGGGAAATGGCGCCGGGCGTGGAAATCCGCGGAGCGGGCGGCCCGCGGATGGCGGCAATCGCCGGCAGCGGTCTGCGGGACTGGGTCGAGGACGCCGCGGTGATGGGCGTTTGGGAAGTGCTCAAGCGCTATGGCTGGTTCCGCGAGCGCTTCGCGGAAATGCTCGCCGAGGTGCGGGATTTCCAGCCCGACGTGCTGCTGCTCGTCGATTACCCCGGCTACAATCTGCGCTTCGCCGCCGCCGTCCGCCGAGAGCTGCCGCGGACGAAGATCGTCTATTACATCAGCCCGCAGGTCTGGGCGTGGAACAAGGGCCGCATCCCGAAAATGGTGCGCCTGCTCGATGAAATGCTCTGCCTGTTCCCGTTCGAGCAGCCGATTTTCCAAGATGCCGGGCTGAAAACCACGTTCGTCGGCCACCCGCTGATCGACGAGCTGGAGGCGGAGCGCATCCCCGGCGCGCGGCGGGAGACGAAGTTGGTCGGGCTGTTCCCGGGCAGCCGCGAGCGGGAAATCGCCCGGCTTTTCCCGACCATGCTGGACGCCGCGGCATTGCTCCGCCAGCGGGACTCCGGACTGTGCTTCGAAGTGCCCGCCGCCTCGCCGCGATTGGCCGCGCAAATCCGGGAATTGGTCGCGGCCGGCGGGGCGGGGGACTGGATCACCGTGACGGACGGCGGCAGCCACGCGCTGATGCAGCGGGCGGCTTGCGCGGTGATTGCCAGCGGCACGGCCACGCTGGAAGCGGCGTGGTTCGGCCTGCCGTATTGCCTGGTCTATCGCGCCGCGCCGCTGACCTATGCGCTGGCCCGGGTGCTGGTGAAAATCAAGTGGATCGGACTCGTCAACATCCTGGCGGGAGAGGGCGTGGTGGAGGAATTCATCCAAGGCGCGGCCACTCCCGCGGCGGTCGCCGGGTCGCTCGGGAAATTCCTCGATTCGCCCGCTACCGCAGCCGCGCTGCAGGCACAGCTCGCGGAAACAGCCGCGAAGCTGGGCGAACCGGGCGCGCACCGGCGTGCGGCGGCGGCGGTGGCCGCTTGGCTGGCGAAATAATGCCGATTTGTACGCTTTCCACAGATTGGGATTTCTGAAACAAACTCCGTTCAGCGCCCGGTACGCGCGTTTCGCACGATGCGCCCGCCCGGACAACTCCCCCGAGATCAATGAAAACCACATCGATGGACAAACGAATCGCCTGTCCGCTGGCGGTCGCCCTGGCGCTTTCGGCCGCGGGCTGCGGCCGCGGTGGCGACAAGGCGGCGTGGTGGCAGGGCGAGCGGGAACGGATCGAGTTGTCCCGCTTGCTGGAGCTCCGCCAGTTCAGCTACGACACCGAATTTTCCGGTGATTTCCAAGAATTCCAAAAGCTGGAAGCCGCCAACGAAGCGTCCGCCGACACGCTCGCCGGGCTTCGCGCCACCCGCGATGGCTTGAAGACCGGACTCGCGGAGATGGAGGAACAGCGGGATGAATTTCGCCGCGCCGTGCTCGGCGAGCGCCGCAGGAAGGCGCTGGGTATGAATTACGAAAAGTTGAGCTTGGCGAACGGCCGGACCTTCAAGAACGCAACCGTCGCCGATATCGACGATGCCGGCGTGACGATTCGCCACGAGCACGGCTCCGCGCGGCTCGGATTCGTCGATCCGGATGCGGAGCAATGCTGCTTTTTCGGCCTCGACCGGGAGTTTGCCCAAACCGCCCGGCGTCGCGAAAAGCTGGCGGCGGTCGAATACGATCGCGCGGTCGCCGGAGCCATGGATCTGGCCAAGGAGGAAAAATCCCGAGAAATGGCCGAGGATCGGCAGGACGATCTCGAGCGCCAGCGGAAGCGCACCCGGCTGTTAGCCCAGCAAGATGCGGTGGCCAGCGCGCGGCCGCTCGCCCGGCCGGCCACCAGCTTCGGGTCCGGCAATCACTACTATTCGTCTTTCTACAACTACGGCTACCCGTCCATTTACAACCGCTACCGCAACTCCGGCTACTCGATCTACAAATACTACCCGGACAGCTACAGCCCTCCCTCCTACGGCGACCGCCGGGGCGGCGGCT
>JBBSUD010000175.1:0-11244 GCA_038235225.1 Verrucomicrobiales bacterium | reverse complement strand
GCGAGGACGCCGTCTATCACGGACCGTGCGGAGGGAGCGTTCCCGCCGCCGTCAACGCGCTGCGCAAGCTCGCCGTGAAGCTCGGGGTCGAGTTCCGCGCCCTCAAGGTCTGCTACGAAGCGGGTCCAACCGGATTCGTCCTCGCCCGCCGCCTGATCCGTCTGGGACTCGAGTGCGTCCTCATGTCGCCCTCCAAAACCGAGCGCAAACCCAACGAGAAGATCAAAACCGACAAGCGCGACGCCTGTAAGATCGCCCGTCTCTTCCGCAACGGCGACATCACCGAAGTCAGGATCCCGCCGGCCCTTGACGAAGCCGTGCGCGATGTTTGCCGCGCCCGCACCGATGCCAGCGACGACCTTTCCCGCAGCAAGCAGCGTCTCAACGCATTCTTATTACGCAACGGATTCAACTATTCCGGACTCAGCAAATGGACCCCCGCCCACATGCGCTACCTGCGTGAACTCGTCATGCCGCACGATGCCCATAAAGCAGTTCTCGAGGAATACATGCAAGCAATCGACACCGGCATCGAACGCGTCGCGCGGCTCGTCGATCGTATGAAACAACTGCTGGTGGGTTGGGAATGGGAACCGGTCGTCAGAGCGCTGATGGCGTGCAAGGGATTCCAGGAAGTCGCCGCCATGACCGTCATCAGCGAGCTGGGCGACCTGCGCCGTTTCGATCATCCGCGCAAACTCATGGCATTTCTCGGACTCGTTCCCGGAGAGGACTCCAGCGGACCCAGACACCGCCAGGGTTCCATCACCAAATGCGGTAACAGTCATTGTCGCTGGATGCTCGTGGAATGCGCCCAGCACTTTAGAAAAGCACCGAAGGTGGGGACCGCGTTAACCACCCGCCAGCAAGGCCAGCCCAAGGAGGTGAAGGAGCTCTCCTGGCGGATGCAGAACCGGTTGAACAAACGCTATATCAAACTCAAGGCACGGGGCAAAAACGAGAACAAGACCATCGTCGCCATCGCCCGGGAACTCTCCGCCTTCATTTGGGAATTGCAGGTCAAACTCAATCTTCCCATGCCCGCTGCAACGACATCCGCGCCATGAACCCATTAACAACTACCAACCGCCCGCACCAGTCGGCATTGCGACCCGCCACACAGCATGGGGCTGCCGCCCCAAACCCCGCCGAGCTGAGGCAGCTCGACCCCGGTTTTCTCCCCCTAAATCCCCAAGGGGGACTTCCCCCCTCCCGTCCCCCTCATCTTTATACACTTCTTCCGGTCCGGTCGCGGGTGGGCTGAAAATAATTTCGCAAAAACAGATCTAACAGCTTGTACCGCTCTGCGCCTCCCTCCAGGTTGCGGTTGCGGCGGGTGTCGCGGCGATCATGGCGGAGGACATCAGACAGGAATTTTCAGGCATCGACTTGAACGACTCCCGGCGCGACCGGCGCTTGCTGGAGGTCGCTGCGGCACTCGCCAAGGATCCGCAGCGCAGCATCTGCGCGGCCACCGGCGGTTGGGCGGAGACCATGGGTGCCTACCGTTTGCTCAATAATGAAAAGGTGACTCCCGCCGCGCTGCTCGCCCCGCACCAAGCGGCAGTGATGCGGCGCTGCGAGGGTTACGCCTGTGTGGTGGTCGCCCAAGATACCACCGAAATGGATTTCACGGCGATGAAATCCACCGCAGGTCTCGGCCCGCTCAACGACGAAAAGCGCCGGGGATTTTACCTGCACGGCCTCTACGCAGTGAGCGAACAGGGCATGCCGTTAGGCGTTTACGGCGCGGAAATCATCCTCCGCGACGACGCGAATTTCCGTATCAAATCGACCCGTAAAAATCGTCCCATCGAGGAAAAGGAGAGCTACCGTTGGGTCGAGGGTTACCGCAAAACCTGCGAGCTGGCCCGCGCCGTGCCGGACTGCGAGGTGATTTCCGTTAGCGACCGAGAGGGAGATATTTTCGAGGTTTTCGAGGCTTGGCAGAAGGCCGGTGAAACGGGGGAACCGCGGGCCGAATGGCTCATCCGCGCCAACCAAGACCGCGCGCTGCTCAACGTGGTCGATGGCGATCCCGCCCGGCTTTTCGCCGCGCTGGAAGCTGCACCCGAACTTGGGCGGATCGAGTTCGAGGTCGCCGCCCGGGCTGCGAAAAAGGTGCAGAGAAAGGGTCAAACGCCAGCCGCTCCGCGCTCGGCCCGCAAGGTGGTCCAGTCGTTGCGGGCTATCGAAATCACGCCGCGTCCACCAAAACGACCCGGAGGAAAAGGCCAGCCCCTATCCATTTTCGCCGTCCTCGCCGAAGAGATCGACCCGCCGCTTGGCGAGCCGCCACTGCGCTGGATCCTTCTAACCAGCAAGCCGGCAAGGACTGCCGAGGAAGCGGAACGGATGTTGAAACTCTACTTGCGACGGTGGGATATCGAGGTTTTCCACAAGGTCTTGAAATCCGGTTGTAAGGTTGAAGAAATCCAACTCAAGACCGTAGAGGCACTGCTCCGGGCGCTCATGATCTATATGGTCATCGCGTGGCGAATCCTCTATCTAACGAACCTCGGTCGGCATTGTCCGGAACTGCCGTGTAGCGTGATCTTCGAGGAAGACGAATGGAAAGCCACCTGTGCGGTGCTCAAACGACCTCCGGAAGCGGGTGAGCCTTCGCTCGGGGAATTCATCCCGATGATCGGCAAACTCGGCGGGCATCTCGGTCGCAAGAGCGACGGCCCGCCGGGGCCGGCGAGCATTTGGCGCGGCCTTGTCCGTGTGACGGACTTTGCGAATGGCTGGGCTGCCTGCCAGGAAGTTTTCCGAGAATAGCGACAGTCCTGGGTGAAGCAGGCGGGGCAGGTGGCCCGCCGGCCTTGGCGTGCCCGGATATCACTTCGGAATCTATCAATAGTCCATTCACTGTCCTTCCCACCTGTAATTCAGTTAGGATAGAGGGATGGCTACCTTTTTTGGAGCCGAAGCCCGAAAACTAACAGAACCATGTCGGAAGAAGTGTATAAAGATGAGCTCCCGTCCCCCAGGGGGAGCGGGGGGAGTCCGTTGAAGAACCCGGGTCCCGCCGAGGCCGGCAGGTTTCCCTGATTGCTATTTCACTCCAACCCCCAAAATAGAAACCTTTATTGAACCAAACAACCTGACAATAGAATGGAGACGAGGAGCTTCCCAGGCGCAAGGCCAGCACTAGATGACGTTATGAGATGGTGCGCGAAAGCGAACCAAGCCCTCGATCCGAGATAGAGAACAAGGCCACCGGTGAAGACAAAAAACGGTCGGTAAATCCCGCCCCCGAGCAGGTAAGTCCACGCATATCAGCATACCCGTCTGCGCGAAATCGCATCACCCCGCCCCGCTCCTCGTTTCCACTCTGTTGTCCCCCCAATTCCACCCATCAAAAATGATAGGACAAAACCACTATATCCGCTTGACATATCTTCAGCCATATCAACGTCATAGGACAGGCGCGCCGGTGTCAAGCTCGAATTTAATCAGACGGCTTCCTCGGCGTCGCCTGCTCCGACTTGTTAGCATCTCTTTTTATTTAGTAGGTGGCGGTAAATTCTGGCGATATTCTTAGCATCGTCGATACCCCGATGCGCTGTCCCTTCAAATTGCAACCCGAGCTTCCGTATTGCTCCACCAAGTCCAAATTGCTTCTTCCCCCCAGTGGTGGCTGAAAACTCTGCCTTAAGATTGCGGTGGATGCCCGTAAAAGGATAAGGAACTCCGTGGTGCTCACAATCTCTCATAAACTGCTTACGATCATAGTCGCCCCACGAACAGAAATCATAGTCGGGCTTCTCCTCGAGCCATGTTGTGAAGGACTTGGTGACGTTTGAATAACCCTCGGCCTTGTCTACTTCCTCTTGCGAAATTGTGGTTAGGCTCCTACAGAACTCCGTCAGAAATCGATTTCTGATTGGCTTTACGAACGCCGAGAACTCGGATTCAATCTCGCCCGTCGATGATGAAACGCGAACTGCTCCGATCTCGATGATCTCCATCTCATCTCGCGGAAAAGAATTTTGATCGCAGCATGTGGCTTCGAGGTCAACGATTATAGAATAGGCTGGCATATATGGTCTTTTTTTCTTTGCTAACGATAAAGGTCTGGCAACCCAGCCAGCGCCCTAGATGCCCGAAAAACACAAATGAACTTGGTCGCTGGCAGGGGTTGCCAGCACCGACCTTGTTCTCCCTCTTCCGAATTACCGAAAAACGACCATGAAAAACTACACGCTAGACGAAAAAGGAACGCCGGTCCACGAGCCGGATATAATGACGTGGGCTCGCTGGTTCGAGGCCGCAGACCGGAAAGTGGCCAAGGAAACAATCGGGGAGGCGGAAGTCTCGACCGTGTTCCTCGGGCTGGATCACAACTGGGGAGATGGCCCGCCAATCCTCTGGGAAACGATGGTATTCGGTGGACCGCTCGATCAAGAGCAAGAGCGATGCTCGGGGTCTCGAGAACAGGCTGAGGCTATGCACGCCGAGATGGTCGCGAAGGTGCGCCAGTCTGGGGAGAACGTATAGCTCATCCACGGCGGGGTGGAAAGCCCGAATTCAAACTGGAGCGTTGCCCGCCGTTGGATGGAGCGTCTTGTTCGATTTTCTTCATTTGCGGTCGTTCATCCATGCTTCAGCTCCACGACGAAGCTCATCTGGAACATTCGTCCAGATCGTGTCTGGACTGAGCGCCAGTCCGCCAGCCACGTCGATAATGTGTTTGAACCAGTGAAGGTATGTCCACTCCCGAGGCTTCGGAGAATAGAGGAACCGACCATCGGAATCCCAATGAACTTCGACAGCCTCTCGGTAGATCATCGGATACGTATTGGATGTAGGGAAGATCTGAAGTCGTCCTTCGCTGTCGATTGTAATCTTGGCGATCTTGTCGGGTTCCATTTTCAATCGAACGCTGAAGTGGTGGCACCGCCGTCATCGGAAATTGAAAGCGCCGAAACTGAGGAGTTTGTGGGCGGTTGCTCACCCACACCTTGTTCGGAATCTTCGTATTCTTCGCTGGTCCGGGAGGCTACGGAAAAAGCGGAGGAAACCCGTCCGTTGTGGGAACTTCATCAAGAGTGCGGTCGTCTAGCTCGGCAGATCGCCTCGTCGAGAAATCTTCGAGCTTTCGAAGAAAGTGATCATGAAAAACCTTCTGCCTAAGCTTCATATGTTCGTCGAAAGCGTTACAGGACACGCCGGCTTGCAGGGCAAGCTCTCGGACCACCGACTTCAGAGCGGCGAACTCTGCCGAGTGCCAGAAACCACTCTGCATGGTCGCGGTGCGAGAACTCTCTTGGATGTCAGAGAGCTCCTCCAGTTCGGCTATTCTAGCTTCAATGTCAGGGTTTGGCATATTCTTAAATTCTTTATTCCGAACGCCGAGTCCATTCACCCCGAATCAAAGCCCTGAAATCATGAACCAAAATCAAACTGAATCGAAGCCCGCCGACGCCGAACAAGAGAGCGGGAAGGGGTTGGATGAGACGCCTTGTTGTGCATTTTCGTTTATGGCGTGGCTCGCCAGCCCGGAGTCCCGTGAGGATCACCGGCGAGAATATACCGACTTTCAATGGGCCAGCCAGCAACCAACCGGTCCTCCAAAATACAAAACCGGCGACGTGGTAGAGTTCCATGTTGGCGGCTTCGGGGTAATACAAGAGGTCTCCAACCCCCACAACGGGTGGCCATCATCCTACGAGACGGGTCGAATTGAAGGGATGCCTTATCACAAAACGGCGAAATGCGCGTGGCACTACGAGGGTGACTTCAAAACATGGGTGGCTAAATCGCCTCTTCATTCTCTGCACAACGTCATAGGAATGGCGCGCCGGGGTCGAGCCTAAATTTAATCAGACGGCTTCCTCGGCGTCGCCATCTCCGACTTGTTCTGCTTCTTTTCTTCTTGGCAGGGGTCTGCGACGACGCACAAGAAATAAGAGTGTACCGAAAGAGGTTAGAGCCAGAAAATCGGGTTCCGGTATCACATTGGTTGTGATTGTTCCGAAAATTTGATCGTTGCTGACATGCGTCCCTAGCACGAAATGTGAGAAGTCTATTCCAGTCTCCGATGTCTCGGTGTTTGAGATTTGAATCTGGTGGTTTTGATTTGACGCCAGCTCAATGCTCGAATTCAGATTCAGAACCGGGCGGGAACCCCCTGTGTTGGCGTTCAATCCAAAATTAAAGCCGTTAATCGTCCGAGTCGATCCGTCGAAAAGATTAGTAAGATTGCCTAGGCTAGGTGAGAACGAACCGACAAAGCCAAGGATAGATATGTCCTGGTTGAAAGCGGAGTCTGCTAGTGGAATGCCGGAAACAAATCCCCCAGTCACGCTGTCGAGAGCAAAAATCGGATTTGGTTCGGTCTGAGTGATGCTAAAACTGGTGCCAGATAGTCCTGGCATGATTGTGACAGTGATTGCTGCACGTGATGGCTGAAAACTTCCGAGAAAGATGATGAGTATTGTGAGTATCTTCATGAGTGCGGGTTGCAAAGGTGATTTCTTGCAGAACGTTAGAGTGGTGGCACCGCCGCTGTTGGAAAGCGATTGCGCCGAGATTGAGGGGCTTGTGGGCGGTTGCTCACCCACGGCTTGTTCGGATCTTCCTATTTCTTTGACTGAGGCGCGGCTCATCCGGGAGTGTCGGGAAAGAGGAGAAGAAATCCGGAGTCGGCGGGAACTTCGTCGGGAGTCCGCTGGTCGAGTCGAGCGGATAAGGAGGAATCTTGATCTCCTGAAGAGGTCACAATCTGATCCATGTAATGGGCTACCCGCTGCCGACATGACTCGCCTACTCGATCTGGGGGCACTCCGAGGTGCATTGCAATCTCTGCGATCATTGAATGGGCTGCCATGGCGTTTGCGGTTTCTCGTCTGGCTATTGACTCCACTTGGATCCCGGATTCCATTAGTCGTGAAACGGCCTCCTGAAGTCCCGTTACGGCCTGAACCAGCGTTGCGATTTGACGGTCTGTATTCATCTGAAAATTCCCCTCCGAACGTGTTGAAGGGTGACAAAAGCGGAGGAAAAGGTCCAGCCGCTTTATAGACGACGGATTCGTAGAATAACGTGCGGGGAGGACAAGGATTTTTTTGTCGGAATCCATGCTATGCGGCGCGCAAACCGACAGATCTGTTGATTTGCGCGCCGATCTTCGGGTTATCCTGCAAATCCGGCTTGTCAAAAATCGACAGATCTGTAGGAAAACCTGCGGAAAACGCGGGTTTTCCGACAAAAAATGCCATGAAACTGGAAGATCGGATTCGGGAGGTGATGCGGTTCAAGCACTACAGCATCAGGACGGAGGGAAGCTACGTGGGGTGGTACAAGCAGTTTGTGGGATTTCACAAGATGCGGCATCCGGCGGAAATGGGGGCGCCGGAGGTGGAGGCGTTCCTGACCCACCTGGCGGTGGACCGGAGGGTGGCGGCGGCGACCCAGAACCAGGCGCTGAACGCATTGGTTTTCCTTTACAAGGTGGTGCTGGAGAAGGAGTTCGAAGGAGTGGACGCGATGCGGGCGCAGGCGTCGAGGCGCTTGCCGGTGGTGCTGTCCGTGGAGGAGACGCGGAAACTGCTGATGGTGATGACGGGGGAGGAGGCGGTGATGGGGAAGCTGTTGTACGGCTGCGGATTGCGGGTGATGGAATGCCTGCGACTGCGGGTGAAGGATGTGGATCTGTCCGGTGGAAAGGTGGAGGTGCGCGGCGGGAAGGGTGACAAAGATCGAGTTCTGACTCTCCCGAAGAGTCTGGTGGGATTGTTGGAAGCGCAGTTGCAACGGTGCCGGGTGATTCATGAGAAAGATCGGGAGGATGGGGTGGCTGGCGTCCATTTGCCGGGCGCCTATGATGTGAAGAATCCACGGGCGGCGGAGAGCTGGCCGTGGTTCTGGATGTTTCCGTCCGGGAGATTGTCGGCGGATCCGCGGGCGGACGGATTGGAGCGGCGGCATCACGCGCATGAAGTGCGGGTGGGAAGGGCGCTGGCGGTTGCGGTGAAGGCGGCGGGTCTGGAGAAAAAGGTGACGGCCCACACCTTGCGGCACTCGTTCGCGACGCATCTGGTCCTGCGCGGGGTGGACATCCGCAGCGTGCAAGAACTGCTGGGACACACGGACATCCGGACGACGATGATTTACCTGCAACTGGCCAGGGCGATGCGGGGGGAGATCAGCAGCCCGCTGGATGATCTGTGATGGGGGAGGCGGATGGGGCGAGGATTGCGAAACGGATGACTGTGCCACGCGTTCGTTACACATTTTCCGAGGGCGGGGCAGACGTGGGTATCCTGCCAGGAACTGACCGGGCAGGCGGATGGGAAGACTACGGAGATGGATACCCATGTGGCCAAAGGCCTGGGGGCGATGGGGGGGAGGAGTCCGCTGGATGCGGCGGAACATCGGACATCGGGTAGAAGAGGTGGATTGATGATTGATGATTGATGATTTTGGATTTGAAGAAATGACACTTCGGGAATTTGAAGATGGGAAATGAATGAGTGAATGAATGAATGCGTTGCGGCGAGACGCCGCAACCACGACCTGCCGCAAGACGCGGCAGCCACTTGAAGAGAGTGCTTGGGGGCGGGACGCCCTAGCAACTTGGCGCGGGGTTGCTCCGGCGGGCGAGGTCGTGGAGACTCGGACTCCGCCGCATGAAAATCACCCGCACGCTCGCCACTTCCGCCATGCCCGACGGCTCGCGGCTCACGCTTCATGAGCACGATGGCCACTATTTCCTCAAAGTCGCCGGACTCCAGCTTATGAGCACGACGGCATCGTCATCGGAGGAGGAAATGGCGGAGCTTTCCTGCGCGCGGCTGCCGGCGCGGCCGCGGGTGCTCATCGGCGGGCTGGGGTTCGGGTTCACGCTCAAGCGGGTGCTCGCGCTCACCGGGCCGGACGCGGTGGTGGAGGTGGCGGAGTTGTTGCAGGAAATCGTGGACTGGAATCGCGAATTTCTCGGCGGAGTCAACGGCGCGCTGCTCGACGATCCGCGGGTCCACATCCGCATGGGCGACGTCCACGATTTGCTGGGCGGCGAGCCATATGACGCCATCCTGCTGGATGTGGACAACGGCCCGGACCCCTTCGTCCAGAACGACAACCAGCGTCTCTACACCCGCGCGGGCATCGAGCGGGTCAAAGCGACGCTGCGGCCCGGCGGACGGGTGATCTTCTGGTCGGCGCACCCGGACAAGGCATTTGCGAAGGCGCTGGAGACGGCGTTTGGAAATGTGGATTGCATCGCCGCGAAGGCGTATCCGCAGGCGAAGCGGCCGACGCACACGTTGTTTGTCGCGGACCGCCAATGAATGCGATTCCGGCACGGCGCTTGTCGCCCAAGTTGCAGGATGTTGATATTCCCCTCTTTTATGCGCCTTCCCGCGAGAACCTCATTTCCCCTCCGCTGCGTAGTCGCGGCGCTCGGCGGGTTGTTGTATGCCTTGGCATTTCCGCCGCTGGGCTGGGGCTGGCTGGTGGTGCCGGGAGTTTTGGGATTGTTGCTGGCATTGGACGGGCAGCGCGGGACGCGGGCGCGGACGCTGGGATTTCTCCATGGCTTGGCGGCGTTCGCGACGAGCTTGTCGTGGCTTCAAGCGCTATTCGGCGGACTCGCGGTGCTGCTGTTCTGCATCCTGGCGGCGTTTACCGCGCTATTTGCGGAAATGCAGGCGCGGGCGGGAGCGCGGGGGATTTCCGGCTGGCGGTTCGCGGCGTTCACGGCGGTGAATTGGGCGGGCTGGGAATTCATCCGCGCCGAGTTGTTCCCGCTGAAATTCCCGTGGATGACGCCGGGGCTGGCGATCGGCCCGCACCCAATTCTGCCGGCGGTCGGAGTGTATGGCATGGGTGCGATCGTGATTTTTCTGGTGGCGTTGCTGGCTTGCGGGAAATGGCGGCACGCGCTCGGCGGACTCGTGGTGCTCACGATCGGCACGCTGTCGTGGGGCCGACCCGGATTTCCTCCGGGAAATGGAGAACGCGATGTGAAGGTCGCCGGACTGCAATTCGAGGGCGTTTCCCTCACCGACCTGCTCGCCGCCACCCGCGCGCTGCCCGCCGATGTCCGCCACGTCGCCTGGCCGGAATACGCCGTGCCGTATGATTTGCGGAAATCCCCGCGGGATTGGAAACTCATCGTCGATCTCTGCCGGGAGCGCGACCTCACGCTCACGTTCGGCACGCGCCTGGACGAGGCGGTTGGCGAGGGCTGGCGCAACATCGCCCTCACCGCCGACGCCACCGGCGAGCTCGGCTGGCACAACAAAATCCACACCGTCCACCTCTTCGACGACGGCATCCCGGGCAAGATCGCGCTGCCGGTGCCGACCTCCCACGGCCCCGTCGGCACGCCGGTTTGCTTTGATTGCGATTACGAGGGAGTGGTCCGGAAAATGACGGCGGCGGGCGCGGAAATCTTCGTCGTGCCGATCATGGACGCGGAGAAATGGACCGCCCGCGAGCACGACCAGCACGCCGCGCTGTTCCGCATCCGCGCCTGTGAAAACGGCCGCTGGCTGCTCGTCTGCGGCAGCTCCGGCGTCTCGCAAATCATCGACCCGCGTGGCGGCGTCCAAGCGAGTCTCCCGGCGATGGCGCAGGGTCCGGTCGTCGGGTCAATGCGGCGTGAGACCGGACTCACGTTCTACACCCGCGCCGGCTGGCTGACGCCGTGGTGCCTGCTCGCCGCCGCGGTGATTGGCTGGGTCGCGATGTTGGTGCCGGGACGCTGGAGGGGAAGAACCGGCGGCGGGGAAGAGCAACCTGAAGGTTGAACTCCGGGCGGTGCCGGGGCGGGCAGCGCGATCCGAAACTGTCCGAGCGAGGTGGCGGATTCAGAAGCCGCGGAGAGTCCAGAAATGGTTGGTTAGATAACCGGTGACGGCGATGGTCGGGAGATATCCAGCTCGGAGGATGAAGAGATCGAGGCGGGTGGGGAATACGCGCCGGGTGAGGAGGAGGGAAAACTGGAACGCGCTGAAGGCGAGAAATGCGAAATAGCAGATCTGCCAGGTTTCGCCATAGTCCGCCACGAAGGCGGCCAGGAGCAGGATGAGGAATTGGACCGTCAGAGAAAAGCGGGCGGCGCGTTGCAAGGCAGGGGAGATCGGCTTCATGGGGAACATTCGGCCGATTAAGACCGAGGGCGTCAAGATAGGGAACGATCCGCGCGGGGGAGAGACGGCCTGCCGCGAGACGCGGCAGGTATTTCACGGGCTGGGGAGGGCCAGGGCGCGGTCGATGAGAGTGAGGAAATCG
>JBBSUD010000174.1:0-11270 GCA_038235225.1 Verrucomicrobiales bacterium | reverse complement strand
TGGAATCGATCTCGGAGACCGCAAGCACGCCATTTGCGTGCTCGATGCGGCGGGCGAAATCCCTAAGCAGGAATCCACGGTGGTGAAGCGCAGAACCCACGCCAAGAAACTCCGGGCCGCAGCGGCGGCGCTGAAGGACTGGTTAAAGAAATCGAGGAGCCTTCCACTTCCCGAAATCATCGCCACCCTCAAGCGCAAGCTGCAAGGCTACTGAAACTACTATGGCGACATCGGCAACTCTGAGCAAACCTGGAACTACGCCTGGTTCGCGAAGATGCTCGTTTACAAGCGGCTCAACCGGCGCAGCCAGCGCAAAAGTTTCACGGGCAGGTTCTTCGTGGCCGCGTGGGAGCGTTGGCAAATGCCGGATCCGCAGGTGAACGAGAAGCCTTGGTCAAGAACCGCTAGACACCACCAGCCGAGCACCGTATGAAATGGTCCGACAACAAGCCGCCAACCATGATCGAAGTTCCACCTACGCGCATTCCTAAGGAGCCCGGTGCGGTAATTCCGCACGCCGGCATCTGTTAGGGGGCGTCGGGCAACCGGCGTCCCTACCTTAATCTGCAAAGAAATGAAGACGATAGTTCACTCCTGGGGTCGCCGCGGGGTATTCAGATTACCTCAAGGCTCAAGTCTCTGGCGTAAATCAGAATTCTCGATTGAACCATGGGAATCCGAATTTTACCTATTGCAAGGATTTGGAATTCCGCTGATTTACCTCCGTGAGTTAGATAGATATGGTGATTACAGAATAAGATCGTGTAGCTGGAGGACGACACAAGCGAGGGCAGCATGGCATCAAACAAAAGAACTCTGGATTCCGGTCCTTGATTTTGTGATATCAGAAGAATTTCATCGGCATATAACTTTTAACAGCAACAGATACACCATCGAATGGAATCTTATATTACAGTCTGGGGACTCCAAAACACTAAGGCGAAGACGCCTTGTAGGCCTCCGGACGCTATTTGACCAACTCGGATCTCAAATTTCCAACCTCGGATAATGTCAATCGAAAGAGGCAGAATCGGGTCCCCGTGACTGACTCGGAGAGCGCCACGGGCCCCGCACCACCGTGCGTACGGGTCCGCACACGGGGGTTCCGCACAGGCGCGGCACAAGCCCGCGTGACGAAACGGGCCGAAGCCCGTTCCTGAACGCCCACATGCTTCCCATCGTGACGACTCTCGGTTCCAACACACGTTAGAGGTCACATTAGAGGTCACATTAGAGGTCACATTAGAGGTCACATTAGAGGTCACATTAGAGGCCACGGTAGGGATCAGGCTTGGGATTCTGAGATTGAACAGGCGACTTGGAGATCCTCCGTTTGCAACCTTCCAGCCGTTGCTGCGCAATCCAATGCGGGGTCGCGGCCCGGGGCCTCCCCACGGCACTCCATCGGCGTGGGGAAGGTTTGCAGATCTCTTCGAAGGCGATTGTGCTTGGATTGCGGATTGCCATTCATCGCGGAAAATTTGAGAACGATTCGTCGCTTCGGGGGGGGGCTTGGCGGATGCAATCCGCCGCCACGGGCGCGGTGGGTCGATGGACAGTCCTCACGGGGCTCTCACAATCTAATCTATCACACAAATTCCTGGTGACGAGGATTGACTTCATAGCTCCGGCGGTTGAATCCGCAGCGTGGAAGCGGGCTTTGAATAATGGGAATTTTGGTAGGAGGTCATCCGCGCCGCGATCAGCGCTTTCCGGTGACTCACTTCTTTGCGGCGGGGGAGCGGGTCAGCTTCACACCGGTGACGAAAAGAATGCAATCCTGCTTGATCGAAGAGCCCGGCTTGGAACCTTGATAGATTCCCCAGCGGAAACCGACCTTCCGGTTGGGTGCAGGCTCGTAGGTTCCCTTTCCAACAAAGACAAAGTCCTTGTCCTTGCCTTCGATCCGCCGGGAAACCTCGTAGCCTTTGCCGTCGTAGCGAACTTTTACGGTCACGTTTTTCCCAACCGCATCCTTGGCAACCGGCACCGTCTTCTTCTCATCGCCTTTCGGCCGCCTGCGGATCATGTTGATATCGCCTTCCGGCGTCTGATCGATATGGACAGGCCAGAGCCCGCCCCTGCCCGTGACAGGATCCTTATCTACCAGAATTTGAAAGATGCAGCCATTGCCCGGCTTGGCGATCGTATAGGTGCCCTGCCACTCGACCCATCCTCCCGATTCCGGGAGATTGAAGGATTTCACGGCTTCGATCCTGCCGGCCTTGATATTGTTCAGGGAACGGACGCTCTGCTCCCCTTTGAAGAGCCGGAACACCTGGGTATTGCCGTCCTCCTGGTACCAGCGCGACCATTGGCCGAAGTTTTTGCTTGGGATCTTGCTGCTGACATGGGTGTGGATGCGGTCCGGGCGGACCGTGCCCTTCACATCCTTGAGGTTGGACTCGAGAAGTTTGTTGTTCACGTCAATCTTCGTGCCGGTGATGGCTTTGCCGTCGTTTGAACCCTTGACGACCACTCCCCGATCGATGAGTTCCTGGAAGGTGGCATCCGTTCCCGGGCCCTGCTTGTAAAGCTCGGAAGAAACGACGGGGGAAGCGCCGAGCGACACCGCGGCGAGGGAACACCAGAGGAATCCGCAGAAACGCTTCCCGGCAATGGATGGATCTTTTCGTATCATCATGATTATTATGGGAAAAAGCATCGAACCACGGGACCAGCGCAAGGTTGCGCAATTCCTGATTTTTTCATTTTCTGGAAAATGGTGTGGGACGTCTATTTCGACAAGGTGAGGATCCGTTTCTCATAGGGTGTCGGGTAGGCGGTCAGCCAGACGTCAGGTTTGAAGTCGAGCGCCTTCGCATCCATGCCGAGCACGACGACCTCGCACTTCCTGCCGATCATTTCCGGAGTCACGGGAATGAAGTGGCTGGTGTTCTTGTCGGGTACGACAACACCGTTTTCGAAAGGATTAACCGCATAGGATGGAGCGCGCATCGGAGCGCCGACGTATCTGCCATCGACACGCAGCGCCACCCATGCGCCGTCGCGGCCGTGGACACCGTTGCATGCTACCGTTAGATAGCTTCCCGGCGCGGCGTGATCGATTACGAATGGCAGGGACCAGGCTTTGTGAGGCTTGCTAAAACGAGGGAACAGCCAGGACATGCGCCAGCCGTTGCGATCCATTTCCTTGTCATTCGAGAAGCCGCGGATTTCCGCCAGCTTGGCAGGCACGAGGTCGGTTCTCACGTAGCGGATCGGCTTGGTGGCATCGCACTCGATCCGGATGTTCCGTCCGTCCTGCACGAGCTTTGCCGGAGTCCATGTCACCAAATCCGAAGACACTTCGACGGTGTTGGCAGAAGTGACAGTGGCATACTCCAGAGCACCTTCCGCGGGCGATTCCAGCAACAAGTGATCGACGTTGACCGGCTTCCCCAAGTCGAGGCGCATGAAGCGGAGCTGAGGAGTTCTCTTGCGGGCGCTCAGCGCGTCATAGACGGTCGCGGACTTGTTATCAAAAAGGTATTCCTGAAGGATTCCGATGACTGGCATGATCGGCTGTTCGAGAAACGCTTCTCTGGCTTTTTGCACCTGCGGGATCCCGCTTGGTCCGGAGCGCCGCAGCGAGCGCATTTCCAGAGGATCGTTGTCCGCGGCGAAACAGGTGCTTTCAAAAAGCGTCTCGGAGTCTGCAGGAACTTCGCAAACTTTTGGCTCGCCAATTCTCCGATGCCATGGGGTGAAATCCGGCTTTCCGGGGAATGATATTTCGACGATCTTACCGTCTGCTAGATCAGGGTATGGCTTGCCATCGAGAACCGCTTGGCTGAATGACTTGGCTCCGGAGACCAGCGAAACCTTGACGGTTTCGCCGGGACGACCGAGCACATTGATGATGACATCCTTGCCGGGGACATCCCGGACCACCTCGTAATTGCATCCGTTGAGGCCGACACCTCCCGTTTTGGCGGAATCCACTAACAGCAGGCAACTGCGGAATGGCTGGACCTCGACGTCCACTTCGTCGCCCGGCTTGAAGGTTCCGAGAATGCGCTCGGACGGATGGAACTGGCGGACTTCGACCGGCCCGTCGCCAGCGAAACCGATGGAGGCATCGAGCTTCACCCGGCGGGTGACGGATTCCCAACCAAGATTGCGCAAAGTGACGAGGCGGGTGGATTGATTGCCACGGGCCACGGCCGAGGTCCCATAACGCTGCTCATCGAGGACCATTCCCTTGATCATGATGTCGCGGTAGCGCTGGTGCAGGTTGAAGATGCGGGCGAGTTTGGGAAATTCGTCGTCACGCAAGAACCAGGGATTGCCGTAGATTTCCGGCGCGAGGATCAGGCAGCGGTTGAAGGCTTGAAGGATCAGGTCGTCGTCCCAGTAATCGATGCAGGATGAAATGCAGACGCCGTGATCCTCCGTCAGGCGCTGCAAGTCGGGAACCAGTCCGCGTGAGATCGCGGCCACCCGGTTGTGGGTGCCGGTGCGTTCGCGGTTGGCCATGTGGACATCGATGTAAGTTTCCGCGCCCTCCCAAAGGAAGGTGGTGGCGTATTTCTTGGCATCGCCAAGATTGAGCCGGTGGTTGAGAAGAATGAGGTCCGGGCTGTACTTGCGGCACTCGATCATGAGGCGGGCGAAGGCATCCCGCTTTTCCGGGCGCAACTGGGTGCAGACCGCATCCATCTTGAAGAGCTCGAACTCATAGTCCCGGCATAGACCGGCCAGCAGGTCGATGCGCGCCTTTTCCTCGGCGGGCGTATCGCCAAATCCATCCGGTCCGACCCAGACGCCGAGGCGGCAGTCGAAGCTTTTCGCCATCTCGTAGATCGGCTTGAAGCCGCGCGGGAACTGTGCCTTGAACTTGTCACTGTCCATGGTGCCGTAGGTTCCCGGAGAATCGATATTACCGGCATCGAAGGCATAGATATCGAGATTCATGCCGTAGTCGTCGTGCAGCCACTTGAAGAACTCGAGATTGGCGAGCGTTTGGGACTCGGTGGAGCCTTCGTTGCGGTTGTTGATCCACGAGAAATACTGGGATCGCGACGGACTCGCCTCGGTGGCTCCGGGCACGACAACCGCGTCCTCCGCCAAGGTGGTTAGAGCGAGACAGAACAGAAGGATGGAAACGGCCCACTTCATTTTGATTGATCCAACATCCAGGGTTTTCCTTTTTTCGGCATTGGCGAATTCGCCTTGGCGAGCGGCCCCGCCATCGGCGGAGTTTCGAAGAATTTTCCGTCATCCATGACGCGCGGATCGCCGGTGCTCCGGAGCTCGTCCATGAGCCGCTTCTCAAGGGCGGCGCGGGTTTCAGCATATTCGGGATTGGTGGCGAGGTTGCGAACCTGGTTCGGATCCTTCTTAAGATCATACAACTCCTCGCGGGGGCGCTTGCCGAACGCCATGTCGAACTGAGCCTTCCATTCGGGATCGTTGCGCGCTGCGATCAGCCATGCCTTGGTGGGTCCGGCATCCATGTCGGAAAAGGTGACACGGGAATTGTCCGTTAGCTCTTTGAGAGTGGGAGGATTCGGCCCATCGATCTTGTAAGGATCCCCCATCGGCCAGCGCTCGGGAATAAAGTTGATGATGTAGAGGAAATCGTGAGTGCGGATGGCGCGTTGGGGATACGGGGTGAAATCCGCGCGGGCATTTTCCACATGCCGTTCGCGACCGATGAAGACGGCGTCGCGCTTCGGCTCGACCTGACCGGAGGCGGTGGACTTGAGGATCGGGACCAGGCTGCGCCCGGTCATGACATCGGGAATTTTCACGCCTCCAAGCTCCAGAAAAGTCGGGGCGAGATCAGGCAGCGTGATGAGATCGTCCACCACGCGTCCGCCCACGGTGCCGGCGCCCCGGATGGCAAGCGGGACGGCTGTGCCGAAGTCGTAGAGGCAACACTTGCCATGAGGAAATCCGGGACCGCCGTGGTCGCCGCTAACGACGATGAGCGTGTTGTCGAGTTCGCCGATTTCCTCCAGTTTGCTCAGGAAAATGCCGAGAGCGGCGTCGATGGATTGGGCTTCCCCGAGGTAGTCGGCGACGTCCTCGCGCACTTCCGGCACATCGGGAAGAAAGGGAGGAATTTTGCCTTTCAGCGAATCCGGCTCAATGCCCCAAAGCGCTTTTCCCGACCCCCTGGTCCATGCGCGGTGCGTTTCCATGGGACCGAACCAATAACAAAACGGCTGGTCCGGTTTCCGATCCGCAAGGAACGAATCGAAGTTTCCGGCGACCTCGTTGTAAATTTCCTGTTTGGCGGCGTCGGGAGTTTTTCCGTTAGCCACCAGTTTCGTAACATTTTGCGAAAACGCGTTGAACCTTCCGCCGGACTTTTCGTAGGCATACTTGCGCTCGCCGTAGGGGGCATCGTTGGGAGTGCCCGGCCCCCAGACCTTGTAGCTCTTGCCGATGTGGTAGCCGGCGTCCCGCAACATCAGCGGGTAAGAGGGATTTGAGAAATCCCACACCGCGCCGCGCAGGATGGAACCGCGTCCGGTGCGCCAGAAATGCTGGCCGGAGAGCAACGCGCTCCGGCATGGGGTGCAACTCGGCGCGGAGACAAACGCACTGCGGAACAACACGCCCTCGCGCGCAATGCGGTCGAAGTTGGGCGTCTTGATCGCATCATTGATTCCTCCCGGCCCGTCGATTTTCGCGTAAGCGCTGGCGTGGCGGCCCCAGTCATCGGCGAAGCAGAACAGGATGTTAGGTGGCTTGGCCTGGGAGGCCGAGGGAAAACTCGCGAGGACGAGCGCAATGAGAAGAAATTGCTTTTTCATGGCACGTTTGAAGTAGCAGCGATGGCCTCTGTAATGGTTTTTTCGCCGATCGACTGATACTCTTTAAAATCACCGTAGGAGCTTCCCTTGGGCCAGGTGGCGGGGTCCGCATACTGGCCGTCGTCCTTGAATTCCTTTTGCAGGCGGGCGATCTCCGCCTTCAGTTCCGCGAATTTGGCGGCGATTTCCGGGCGCTTCGCCTCAGCCTCGTCATAGAGAAGATTGTGCTGCTCCGTCGGGTCGTTGATAAGGTCGAACATTTCATAAGCGTCCTTTTTCCAGAAATAGATGAGCTTGTGCGTGGCGGTTCGGACACCGAGATGGGCGGCGGTGTTGTGGTCGCCCGGATCATGATAGTAGCGGTAGTAAATCGAGTCGCGCCAGTCGGAGGGCGACTCGCCGCGGAGCAGCGGGACAAGCGAGCGGCCCTGCATGGATGCGGGGATCGGCAAGCCTGCGAGATCGAGAAACGTGGGGGCGAGGTCGATGTTGGAGACGAACTGCGCGGGGAGGTTGCCGGCCTTGATGCCGGGACCGCGCACCAGCAGTGGCACGCGCAGGCCGGGTTCGTACATGAAACGTTTGTCATAGAGGCCGAGGTCGCCGAGATACCAGCCGTTGTCGGCGGAATAAATGACAATGGTGTTCTTCGCGAGGCCGGTCTCTTCCAGGTAATCGAGCACCTTGCCGACGCCGTCGTCCACGCCCTGCACGCAGGCGAGATAGTCCCGCATGTAGTGTTGGTATTTCCATTTCACCAGCTCCTTGCCAGTTAGGGTTTTGCCATCCACTTCGACTTCCATCGGTTTCGTCCACAGCCATTTTTGCAAGGCGCCGCCCTTGAGACCGGCGGGAGGTGTTAGCTTGAGGTCGTTGCGGGTGAGATCGCGGGCGACAGTCTGCAGAGTGGCGGGCAGCGCGGTGGGACGGGTCGCGTAATCGTCGAAAAGCGTGTCCGGCTCGGGAATGACCTTGTCCTTGAACATGGCGATGTGCCGCAGGGCGGGGCTCCAGTCGCGGTGAGGAGCCTTCTGATGCAGCATGAGGAAGAACGGCTTTTCCTGTGGCCGCGTCTTGATCCACTCGATGCCGAGGTCGGTGGTGATGTCCGTGCAGTGGCCTTCGATGGCCAACTTCCTGCCGGGCACGAGGAAATGCGGGTTCCAGTATTCGCCTTGGGCGGGAAGGACGATCCAGCGGTCGAAGCCGGTAGGATCGCTGCCGAGGTGCCATTTCCCGACGACGCCGGTATGATAGCCGCCGGCCTGAAGGTGCTTGGCCACGTTATCCCGCGAGCCGTCGAAGCGGTTGAATACAGGCACTCCGTTGAGATGCGAGTATTGCCCGGTCATCAGGGTGGCGCGACTCGGGGTACAAATCGAATTGGTGACGAAGGAGTTGGTGAATCGCGTGCCTTCGTTGGCCAGGCGATCGATGTTCGGCGTCTTGTTCACCTTTGACCCGTAGGCGGAAATGGCGTTCTGCGCATGATCGTCGGAGAAAATGAAAATAATGTTAGGACGCGTGTCCGCCGCGGATGTTGAAGCCGGGGTGACGAATGGCAGAAGCAGGAGCGCGAGAATGAGGCGACGTTTCATATGTTGAATCAAGAAGGTGAAAATAGGTGATGTCAGATGCCGGGTGCTTTCCACTCGGGAATGCCGGTGGTGGATTCCTGCCGTTCGAACGCCACCCAATAAGGACGGGTGGGAGACATCGGCGCGGATTCATTGATCATCAGGGGCCGCGCCTCTTTCCAGTATTGTTGGTAAGCGGTGAGCATCCGCGCGGCGACCTGGGGATGGTGCCCGATCACGTTGGTCGTTTGGCCGGGATCGGCTTTCATATCGTAGAGTTCCGCTCCACCGCCGGATTTCCCGCCTCCCTCGTGCGGTCCCACATAACGGTAGCGCTGATTGCGGACGGAGAAGTTGATATCCTTGAATATGTCAGGATCCGCACCGGTGGGCCAGCGGCAGAGTTGATTGAAGATATACCGGTCGGTCCAGCCATCGGCATCGCCTTCTAACAACGGCAGCAAGCTCCGGCCCTCCACCTGGTCCGCCGGCAGCGCGGCACCGGTGAGCGCGGCGAGGGTGGGGAGAATGTCGATGTGCGCGGCGACGAGGTCGATGTCGCGACCCGCTTCGATTTTCCCCGGCCAACGGACAAAAAAGGGAACCCGACAGCCACCTTCGTCGGTGGAACCCTTGAGACCTTTCTGACCGGCGTTGTCAAAGGCATATCCGGGCGCGACGTCTTTGCCGGGGGTTCCAGGTCCGCCCGCGCTCATCCCGTTGTCGGACATGAAGATGAGCAAGGTATTTTCGGCGAGTTTCCATTCATCCAGCTTGGCTAGAAGCAGGCCCATGTTTTCATCGATGTTTTCAACCATGCCATAAAAACCCGCCTGCTCCTTGCCGAATCCGAGGTCGGTGAAGCGTTTGGCATTTTTCTCCGGCGCGATGAAGGGACCGTGAGGCGCGTTGGTGGCGAGGTAACAGAAGAACGGCTGTTTGGAGTCGGACTTTGCCTTAATCCAGCCGAGGGCCGCATTGAAGAAGACATCGGTGCAGAAGCCGTGGGTCTTCATGAAGCTGCCGTTGTGGCGGATGACGGGGTTGTTGTATTTGTTTCCCGGAGCGTCGGCGTTCGAGCAGGCATAGGCTTGGCCGATGCCGCCCGCGCCATGGATGAAGACCTCGTCGAAGCCGCGAGGACCGGGCTGGTATTCGTCCTCGTCGCCGAGGTGCCATTTCCCGAAAATGCCGGTGGTGTATCCGACCGACTTGAGCACCTGTGGCAGGATGGTCGCCTTGAGCGTCATGCGGTCGCGCTCGACGATGGTATGGGTGATGCCGTTCTTCTCCGGGTGGCGTCCGGTCATGATGGCGGAGCGCGTGGGCGAGCAGGTCGGAGCGACCATGAAGCGGGTGAAGCGGGTGCTGTCGCCAAACAACTTGTCGATATTTGGCGTCTTGATCCATGGATGGCCGAGGCAGGCGAGCGGCGGATAGCCCTGATCATCCGTGAGGACGAGAATGATGTTCGGCTTGGTGCCCGCCAGTTCCGCGAATACCGGAGAGGCGAGGGCGATGAACAACAGGGCAATTCGTCGAGCGGGCATCGTGGGTGGAAAGGGTTGGACCCGAGCGACAGGGTGTCGAGTCGGGATTGGTCAGGAATCCTCACGCTGGGGTCCAAGACGAGTCGGCAGCTACACGGATTTCCCACGAAATCTTGCGCAACTGTCTGAGATCACGAAGCGGTTCCGCCGGGGCGCTGCGGCGATTTGTCGGGGGGGGATGGTTCGGAAGCTACCGATGATCGCGGGAGTTTGAGGCCGGGATTTCGCGGAACCGGGGGCGGGATTGAAGGTCGGCGCAACGCTGAGAGGCATCGGAGTCAACGGTTTGGGTTAGGCCGGGGGGCATTCCGGCGATAGCGGACCGGAGAAATTGGCGTAGGTTCCGACGCCTTTCCGATGATTCGCCCGACCCTATTCCTAACCATTTCCCTGCTGCCGCTGGCAGGGGGAACTGTCGATTTCAACCGCGACATTCGGCCGATCCTGACTACGAAATGCACGGTCTGCCACGGTGGGGTGAAGGAAGCCGGCGAGGTTTCCTTCATCTACCGAAGCAAGGCGCTGGCCTCCGGGAAGTCGGGAAATCCGACGATTGTGCCGGGAAATCCGGCGGCCTCCGAGATGGTGCTGCGCCTCCGCAGTCACGATCCGGACGAGGTGATGCCGAAGCCGAAGGAGGGTCCGCCGTTGCTGGAAGAGCAGATCGAGCTGGTTGAGCGCTGGATTTCCGAGGGCGCGACATGGCAGGAGCACTGGTCGTTCGTGCCGCCGGTCGAGCAACCCGCGGGCACGATTTCCGATCCGGCATGGCCGGCCGCGCCGCTGGATGCATACGTGATGGCGCGGCTGGATCGGGAGAATCTCCGACCTGCCCCGGAGGCCGCGCCGGCGGAGTGGCTGCGGCGGGCATCGTTCGATCTGACTGGCTTGCCGCCGACGCCGGAGGAGCTGGCGGATTTCGAAAATGCCGCGAAATCCGATCCCGCGGCGGCGCGTGCTGCGGTGGCGGACCGGTTGCTGGCATCGCCTCATTTCGGCGAGCGCTGGGCCTCGGTGTGGCTGGATTTGGCGCGCTATTCGGACACCTACGGATTCGAGAAGGACCCGAACCGCGACATCTGGCCGTACCGCGACTGGGTCATCCGCGCCTTCAATGCGGATCTGCCGTACGACCAATTCACCATCGACCAGCTCGCCGGGGATTTACTCCCCCACCCCACTGCGGATCAGCGGCTTGCGACGGCTTTCCAGCGGAACACGCAGACGAATACCGAGGGCGGGACGGATGACGAGGAGTTCCGCGTGGCAGCGGTGATCGACCGGGTGAACACGACGTGGACGGCATTTCAGGCGACGACTTTCGGCTGCGTGCAGTGCCACTCGCATCCCTACGACCCGATCGAGCACGATGAGTA
>JBBSUD010000173.1:0-11285 GCA_038235225.1 Verrucomicrobiales bacterium | reverse complement strand
CGGCGCGCGTACCGTCCCACCCGAAAATCGACAGCGTCAGAAACAGCAGCAACCCGCCAAGCCCGAGATAGGACGGCCCCAAATGAAACGGCTGCCCCGCGATCCACCGCGCGGCGCCATTCCCCGCCGCCGCCAGCGTCTCCAGTACCGGCAGCCCGAGTGGCGAGGCGAACAGGTAAAAATAGAGCGCCGCATACGCCACCACCCCCGCCCGCAGCGCGCGCGGCACCGGCGCGATCCCGGACCAGATCACCAGATGGGCTAGCAATAGCAGTGCGATTTCCGCCACCGGCGGCACTGGCAGCATCGCCTGGAAAATCGCCACCCCCAGCAGCCCGAGTCCCAGCCACCCCGCCCGCCGCGACGGCCGCAGGCACAGCGGCAGCGCCAGCAGCGAGTAAATCAGGAACAAGCGCAAATCCCCCGGCATGTATCCCGCCAGATCGAAGATCAATCCAAGCGGCAGCAGGTAGAGAAAAACGAACATGGGTTGGGCGTGGGGTACGATCCGACCCTACGAAGCTCCGATTTCGATTTCCCGATGGCAAGCAAAAGGCTGCGGGAAGGTTTGGGACGGGAAACCGCTGATTCTCGCGGCTTGATTTCGCCTTCATTGACGTTATGACAAATGCCCGGTAGCATCGTGGAATGTCCACGGCGGAAATGAGGGAAATGGTAGCGAGTCTTCTGCTTTCGCAAAAGGATACGGACCGGCAGATCAAGGAACTCGGCAAACAGATTGGCGGGCTTGGAAACAAATTCGGCTCCTTCACGGAAGGACTCTCTGTTCGCTCGATTAAGGAAATCCTGCGTGACCGATTCGGGATCAATCATCTGATAGCCTCGAACATCAAGATCACCATCGATGGGTTCACGGAGGAATACGACATCCTCGGATATAGCGACAAGGCGACCGCGAAAGGTATCATTGTTGAGGTGAAGAGCCAGCTTCGGCCCGAAGATATTTCCCAGATGAAGCGGAAGATGAACCGGATTTTCCAAATGCTTCCCGATGAAAAAGATCGCGCGTTCGAGGGCATGATCGCTTGCGTTTCCGGCAGCGATGAACTGAAGCGCCAGGTGCTCAAGAATGGCTGGCACCTCGCGCACATCGGCGAGGACTTGTTCGAGTTGGAAAATCCGCCGGATTTCTTGCCGAAGATCTATCGGGCGTGATGGTGGCAATTTTCCGCCCGCAAATCGCACTTGGCCCCGACAATCTTCCCCCGCACGCTCCCGTCCAGTGAATGCGCGTGTGCTGATAGACGGCCCTTCCGAGCTGGTCTTCGATTATGCCATACCCGCCGGCCTCGACGTGCGGCCGGGGTGCCGCGTGCGCATTCCGCTGCGCCGCCGCTCGGCCACCGGCACGGTGCTTTCCACGGGCGAGGCGGAGCAGTCGGATTTCGCGATGCGCGAGCTGGAATCCCTCATCGATCCGGAGCCGCTGATCACGCCGGTGCTGTTAAAAACGGCGGAATGGATCGCCGGTTACTATGGATCCAGCATCGAATCCGTAATCCGATCGGTGCTGCCGGAAGGCGTGCGGTCGGAGGAGAATTCCGCCAAAACGCGCCGGGTCGCGGTGCTTGAGGGACCGCCGGACGCCGATGCCTTGGCCAAGCTGGAAAAGCGCGCGCCGCGGCAGTTTGCCATCGTTTCCCTGCTCGCCCACGCGCCGGATTTCCGCATGCCGGTGGCTGAGCTCGGCGAAGGAAACGCGGCTTCGCTCAAGTCGATGGAAAAGGCCGGGATACTCCGGTTGGAAGCCGAGGAAGTCCGCCGTGATCCGGATGCGGGGAACTTGGAGGAAATCCTCGAATCCACGCCGCTTCCGCTGAATCCAAGCCAAGCCATCGCGCTGGAATCGGTGCTGGCGGCCGTGGCGAATCCGGACATCGCGCGGCCGATGCTGTTGTTAGGCGTGACCGGTTCGGGCAAAACGGAAGTATATCTCCAGGCCGCGCGCCGCGCGCTCGACCTTGGCAAAACCGTGTTGGTATTGGTGCCGGAGATTTCTCTAACTCCGCAAACCGTCCGCCGCTTCAAGGCACGCTTCGCGGCCACTCAGGACGAGGTGGCTGTGTTGCATTCGAATTTATCGCAAGGCGAGCGCTTCGACGAATGGCACCGCATCCGCAAGGGGCTGGCGCGGATTGTCATCGGCGCGCGCTCGGCGGTATTCGCGCCGCTGCCGGACCTCGGACTCATCATTGTGGATGAGGAGCATGAAAACACTTACAAACAGGAAAACGTCCCCCGCTATCATGGCCGGGACGTGGCGGTGCTGCGCGCCGCGTTCGAGCCGTGTGCCATCGTTTTGGGTTCGGCCACTCCGTCGTTGGAATCGTGGAACAACACGCTAACCGACAAATACGAACTCCTTCGGCTCAACGAGCGCGCCGACGGGCAATCCATGCCACTCGTGCGCGTGGTGGACATGCGGCTGGAGCAAAAGAAACAGAAAGGCGGCCCTGCCATACTATCGGACAAACTGCGCACCGCCCTGGAACAACGATTGGAAAAGGGCGAACAATCCATCTTGTTTCTCAACCGCCGCGGATTCGCCCGCTCGCTGCAATGCACCGCCTGCGGCCATGTCTGCCAGTGCCCGCACTGCGCCGTAGCGCTCACTTATCACCGCACCGACGAGCGCCTGGTATGTCATGTTTGCGGGCACCAGGCGATCGTTCCGCGCAAATGCCCGGAATGCCGCGATCCCGGCATCCTGTTGCAAGGTTACGGCACGCAGAAAGTGGAGGAGGTGATGGCAAAGGTTTTCCCGCAGGCGAAGTTCGCTCGCATCGATGCCGATGCCATGCGCCGGAAAAACGCTCTCCGCGACACGCTCGCCGCATTCAAGGCGCACAAGATCGACATCCTCATTGGTACCCAGATGATTGCCAAGGGACTGCATTTCCCCAATGTTACTTTGGTCGGAATCCTCAATGCGGATCTGAGTCTTCATATCCCGGATTTCCGCGCCGGAGAACGGACGTTCCAGCTCATCACCCAAGTCGCCGGACGGGCCGGCCGCGGCGAGCTGGAGGGCGAGGTGATTGTGCAGACGTTCACTCCGCATTCGCCGTCCATCCAGTTCGCGCGAAAGCACGATTTCGACGGATTCTCCTCTCAGGAAATGGAGTTCCGCCGCGAATTCCAGTTTCCTCCGTATGGACATTGCGCCGTGCTGACATCCCGCTCCACCCACGAGCGGCGCGCCGAATTCACGCTCCAGACATTGCATCTCCGGCTTAAGGAAGACCTGCCGAAAGGCATCCAGCTCGGCGAGCCGCTGCCCTCCCCGCTGGTGCGCTCGCACGGGCAGTTCCGCTTTCAAATCACGTTGCGCTCGCAACACGCCCGACCGCTCAGCCGGCATGTCCAGCAAGTGCTCTCCCGGACGACGCTTCCCGAAGATGTGACCGTCGTCTTCGATATGGATGCCTTCAATTTCTCCTGAAATCCCAAGCCTTGCCGGATGATTCCAACCGGCTAGCCTCGCTGCAAATGACAAATCGCTTCTATAATGCTTTCGACACCGAGCGGCGCTCGGCCCGGGGCGATTCCGCGGACTATCGGACGCCGTTTCAAATCGACCGCGACCGCGTGCTGCACACCTCCACGTTCCGCCGCCTGCAGAACAAGACGCAAGTGTTCTGGAGTGGCGAATACGATTTCTATCGCACCCGGTTGACCCATTCGCTGGAGGTCGCGCAGATCGGGAAATCCATTACCTATTGGTTGAAAAGTCATAGCGACGGCCCGCTGGGAGATGATTTCTTCATCGATCCGGATCTCGTGGAGGCCATCTGTCTTTCGCACGATCTCGGCCACCCGCCCTTCGGTCATGCGGGCGAGCGCACGCTCAACCATCTCATGCGCGACCACGGCGGCTTCGAGGGAAACGCCCAAACGTTGCGGCTGCTAACCGAACGGATTTTCTCCGCCAAACGCGATGGCATGGATCCCACCCGCGCGTTTCTCGATGGAGTGTTGAAATACAAATCCCTGCGGACCGAGCTGGGCGGGCGGCCGGAAAATCATTTCATCTATGACAGCCAGCACAACTATCTCGACTGGGCCATGGGCGGCATCGATTTCCCGCTCGAACTTACCGCCGGAAAAGTGCGCGACGGTTTCAAATCCATCGAATGCCAAATCATGGATTGGGCGGACGATACCGCCTACTCACTCAACGATTTGTCCGACAGCGTCCGCGCCGGATTTCTCAACATCGAGAAAATCGAGGCATGGGCGGAAATCCACAATCAACCAACCGGCCAGGCTACCCCGCTGGGAGACCTGATGAGGGCGATCCGCCGCCGCCGCGTGGATCCCTTCGTGGGCAAGCGGATCGGCGGGTATATCAAGGCCACGCGCGTGACGGCGGATGTCAATTTCCTCAGCAGCATGACCAACCGCTACCGGCATCGGCTGGAAATCGAAAGTGCTGCCCAAGCCGAATGCGCCGTCTTCAAGAAGCTCGCGTTCGATGTGGTATTCCTCGCGCCGCAGCTCAAACAACTGGAGCACAAGGGCAGCCGGATGCTGCGCCAGCTATGGGAAGTGCTGGGTGAAAGATATATCTCCGGCGGCACCATCGACGGCCAGGATTTCCAACTGCTCCCCGCCGATACCGCCGCGGAAATCCAGGCCGCGCCCGACGAGGCCGGCCGCGCCCGGCTCGTCTGCGATTTTCTTTCCGGCATGACCGACGGCTATGCCGCCCGCACCTACAAACGTCTCTTCTCCCCGGACTTCGGCTCGATCGGGGATTTGATCGGATAGATCCGCTAAACAACGTCCGCCTGGGCGACGATATTGAAGATCTTTCCGGGAATGAAGACGATCTTGCGGATCGTCTTCCCTTCCAGATGCTCGCTCACCTTCGCGCTGGCGAACGCCGCGGACTTAGCGCCTTCTTCATCGATGTCTTTGGAAACCATCAGCCGGTCGCGCAGCTTTCCATTCACCTGCACCACCAGCTCGATTTCGCTGCGCACCAGCGCCGCCTCGCTATAGCCCGGCCACGGCGATTCCGATAGCATAGTCTTGCCACCGAGGCGCTGGTTGATTTCTTCCGTCAAATGCGGCGCGAATGGATTCAGCAAGCGCAGGAAATCCGTGAATTCCCCGGCCGGCACCGCCTCCGCCTGGGTGAAGGCGTTGGTGCAAATCATCATCTGGGAAATCGCGGTGTTGAAACTGAGTTTCTCGATATCCTCACCGACCTTCTTGATGGTTTCGTGAACGATGCGGAGGAGTTCCTTGTTAGTGCATGGCACGTTCTGGATCTTCGATGACACGGTGAAGGTTCCATCCGTCTGTTCCTCGAATGCCAAGCGCCAAACCCGCGCCAGAAATCGGGATACGCCTTCCACGCCTTTCATCTGCCACGGCTTCACCTGTTCGAGCGGCCCCATGAACATTTCATAAAGCCGCAATGCATCCGCCCCGTATTCGGAGACGACATCATCCGGGTTCACCACATTCCCGCGGGACTTGGACATCTTCTGTCCGTCCTCGCCGAGAATGAGACCCTGGTTGACGAGTTTCTGAAATGGTTCCGGGGTTCGAACGTGGCCCAGGTCGAACATCACCTTATGCCAGAACCTTGCATAAAGGAGATGCAGCACCGCATGCTCGGTGCCGCCAACATACAGATCCACCATGCCCGGTTTGTCGCTGGTCCAGTAGGCTTCCGCTTCCTCGGATATGAAACGATCGGGGTTAGTGGGATCGCAATAGCGCAAATAATACCAGCACGATCCCGCCCATTGCGGCATCGTATTGGTTTCGCGGATCGAGCCATCAGGAAGATTTACCCAATCCGTGGCTTTCGTAAGAATCGGCTCCGGCGATCCGCTCGGTTTGTAATCTTCCAGCGGCGGAGCCAGCAGCGGGAGTTCGTCGTCCGGAATGGGATGATGCCCGCCATCTTTCCAAACGATCGGAAACGGCTCGCCCCAATAGCGTTGCCGCGAAAACAACCAGTCCCGCAGCTTGTATTGAATCCGCCGCGCGCCTTTATCATTCGCCTCCAGCCACTCGATCATCTTTGCCTTTGCTTCGACCGTAGGCAGCCCCTCAAGAAATCCCGAGTTGATAGCGGTCCCGCCGTCAACAAGGAGCATGGGCGTCCCCTCATGGAGCGTGGGCGTCTCGCCCACATCAAGGATTGGGGGCGTCTCGCCCCCACCCAACCCATAAACAACAAACTCCCCGTCCCGCAACCTCGCCCTCCCTGGATTCCTCTCCATATACTTCCTCAAATTCGTCCGGTGATCTCCATCCCTAACCAAGCGATCCCAATAATCCCGCTGCCAGACCAGCCCATCCCGCCCCAGTGCAACATTGATTTTCTTCGCGGTGAAGCTCTTCCAAGAATGCATCGCCTCCTCCAGCGTCATCTCAGGCGCGAGCTGGAACATGGCATGCACATGGTTGGGCATCACCACGAACGAATCCATCAGATATCGTTCGCCATCGAAAAACAACAACGCGTCCGCGACGATTTTAGCGATCGCCGGGTCTTTCAAAACGCAATCGCCGCTGCCTGCGTCCAGCCAGCGATCAATCGTTTTGGAGAACTGATTGTGATATTCCATTTCGATTTCAGCCGTCCACGGTTGGGGGTGGGCGGAAATCCACTTCGCCCGTTCTTCCGTCCACTCCTCCAGCTTTTCGACAGGCAGGCTGTCGGCCAGCCGCCAGGTGACAAAATAGAGTTTCGCGTCCTGCTGCCAATGTGGGAGCTTGCCGGTTTTGCGTTTCAGGATTTCGCGGTCGGGGTTGACGTAGGGGGAAGGTGGGGGCGGGACGCCCCCACTCCTTGATGCGGGCGAGACGCCCGCGCTCCTTGTCACCACGGCCCGGATTGGCAGATCGAACTTCGTCGCAAATTCAAAATCCCGCTCGTCGTGCGCCGGCACGGCCATGATCGCGCCGGTGCCGTAGCCCATCATGACATAGTCCGCGATCCAGACGGGGATTTCCTCGCCGTTCACCGGGTTGATGGCGAAGGCGCCGGTGAAGACGCCGGATTTGTCCTTGTTCAAGTCCCCGCGATCCATGTCGGACTTGGATGATATGGATTTCCGGTATGCCTCCACTTCTTCCTTCCGCTCCGGCGTGGTGATCTCCGCAACATATGGGTGCTCCGGAGCGAGAACCATATAGGTAGCTCCAAACAGCGTGTCGGGCCGCGTCGTGAAAACCTCGATTTCATCTTTGAAATCCTTAATCTCGAATTTCACCGTCGCGCCCTCGCTGCGGCCGATCCAGTTCTTCTGAAGCAGTTTGATTCCTTCCGGCCAATCGAGCGTGTCCAGCTCGTCGATCAGGCGCTGGGCATATCTGGTAATCCGCAGCATCCACTGGCGCAGCGGACGGCGCTCGACGGTATGGCCCTTGGATTTCCATTCCTCGACTTCTTCATTGGCCAGCACGGTGCCGAGATCGGGCGACCACCAGACCGGGGTATCGGCCACAAAGGCGAGGCGCACGGCATCGATCTGTTCCTTGGTCCAACCTTTGGCTTCCAACTCGCTGACAGGCCGCGCCTTGTTGGTTTCCCCGCAGAAATACGAGTTATAGATTTGGAGAAAAATCCACTGCGTCCAGCGGACGTAGCCCGGATCGGTGGTGGCGATTTCCCGTTCCCAATCGTAGCCGAAGCCGAGCGATTTCAACTGCCGCCGGAAGTTCGCGATGTTCGCCGCCGTGGTTACCGCGGGGTGCTGTCCGGTCTTGATGGCATATTGTTCCGCGGGCAGGCCGAAGGAATCGTAACCCATCGGGTGCAGCACGTTGAACCCCTTCATCCGCTTGTAGCGGCCGATGATGTCGGTGGCGGTGTAGCCCTCGGGATGCCCCACATGCAGACCCGCGCCGGACGGGTAAGGAAACATGTCGAGCACGTAGTATTTCGGCTTCGAGGCGTCGAAATCCGCATCGCCGGGGCCGGGAGTGCGGAAGGTTTTCTCGGTCTCCCAGCGCTGCTGCCAGCGGGGTTCGAATTCGCGGAAAGGGAATGGTTTGCGTGCGTCGGGCATGGTCGGAATATGGAGGCGCGACCCTGCCGGACCGGCCCCGCGATGGAAAGCGAAACCGGGCAAACCAAGAGGCAATCGTGATTTGACCCGGCCCATCGGGGTGGTTGGTCCTGCCGTAGCTCCCGGATTGCACTCACGAAATCAGAGCGGCGTCATCCCCCCGGCGATCCTCAATCCGGTATCCAGTGCTCGTTCTGGCTGCCAGCTTCTTCATGCCCCTTGCGGTTTTCCGGAGGCGTCGGGAATGAGGATTTCAGACTTTTCAGAACAATTTCGTGAATTCAGACTCCATCAATGAGACCGGCGGCAAGCCTCAAAACCACGACACGCGCATTTTCACTGACGGCACTGATCTTTTGCGCTTCCGGGTGTGAGAAGCAGGAATTTTCAATTTCACAAGATCGGGAAAATTATCAGACGTTGGGCGAGGCGCGTGAAGGATTTTCAACCCGACTGATCAAACGCGAATCGGGAGGCGATCCCGTCGAAACCCCGCCGGAAGGGATTTTCAATCTCATTCACTATCCATCGCGTGCTGGGAATCTGGCCGCTTATGTGAGTCCCGAACCCGGCGATGGTGAAATACATCCTGTCGTGATCTGGCTCACTGGAGGATTTGGCAACGATATTTCCAGCCTGCCATGGGCCGGCGATGTGCCGTTTGAGAACGACCAATCAGCCTCGGCTTATCGCAAGGCCGGCATTGCAATGATGTATCCGTCACTTCGCGGTGGAAATGACAACCCTGGTTGGCGGGAAGGTCTTTTTGGAGAGGTGGATGATGTGTTGGCCGCCGCGGATTATGCCGCGAGCCTGTCATGGGTGGATCCAACGAGAATCTACCTTGGCGGGCACAGCACCGGCGGCACCCTCGCACTACTGGCCGCTGAGGCCGCGCGATCCGGTCGCTTCCGCGCGGTGTTCGCATTCGGCCCGGTTGCGGAAGTCGCGGACTACGGGCAAGAGTCGCTGCCGTTCGACATTACCAACGCCAGAGAATGTGACCTGAGGGCACCGCTGCGCTACCTCGACTCGATTTCCTGCCCCACTTTCGTGATGGAGGGAGAAATGGGAAACAGCGCATCGCTGGAGGCTCTCCGCAAGAGGAGCCGGAATCGGAAGCTTACATTCGTCACGGTGAAAGGCATGACTCATTTCTCGATCCTGAATCCGGCGAATACGGTGTTGGCCGCAAAGATCGCGGCGGATGATCGGGGGGATTGCCGCATCAGCGTGAGTGAGTCTGAAATCCAGTCTTCCGCCCTTGCGATGAAGGATACGAACTTCATTTCCCCAGGAGATGTGAGGGGGGATTACGCGATCTCGGGAGTGGTCTTTTACGACTCGACGGAACCAAAGGTTTCTCCAGCGGACTTGCTAAAGGAGGTGGCCGGAAAAGCCATGAAGAGCATACCGATCGTATCTAGTTTCAAGGATGCGCCCCATCCACCCTTTTTCCTGCTGTTTGAAGAAAAGGCGCCGTTGACGGAATACCCGGTTCCCGATGAGGATGCGCTGCGGTTTTCCGGTAGGGGCATGAGCGACGCGGACATCGAGATGGTTCAATCCATCAAGCGGGCTACGATTCTGGGGCTTGTAACGCCTGGGGACGGAGTTTGGAAAAACGTGAAGGCGTTTAATCGGATCGCCTGGGAGGTATCCCGAAGATCCAATGCCTTCATTTTCGATAACGCCACCCGCGAGTGCTTCCCTCCTGACGCCTGGAAAAGAAAAAGGATTGATCAATGGGGCGAGGGAGAGATTCCCGATATACGCAGCCAGGTCACGATCCATCTCTATCCGCGCGGCGATGGAAGCGGGCGCTTGCGTGCGATCACTCTGGGAATGGAAAAGTTCGCGTTACCGGATGTAGCGGTTGAACGGCTTATTTCGTCTGACAATTCCGCAGTCGGAAGCCTGATCAATGTGTTCTGCCAAACGCTAGCCACGAATCCGGTAGTTGAGGATCCCGCAAACATGCAGCTTTCCTTGGATTCGCTGGAGCCGATTTTCCTGCGTAAAGTCTACCGGGATGATCTTCTCAAGAAGGGAACCGGCCGCGCGGTTGTGGCTGTCATGGGCGGCACTCCGGATGAAGGAGATCCGGAGAACCAGCAGATCTCGCTGGATTTCCGCCACGGCGACGGTGCATCAGAGGATGAAAGAAGATCGTCGTTATTGAGTGATTTTTGGGGTTCCGCGGATTCCATGGTGCGTGTGCGCCACAACGAGGAAATCGAAAAGGCATCCAAGGAGGCGAAGCTTAAGTTTCTGGCTTTTAAACGAGAATTCAAAAGCGGCTTGGAACCGGGTGGCCGCCTGATGGTCAAGGCGCCTTTCGACACCGACGATGGTGGAACCGAGTGGATGTGGCTCGAGTTAGTCAAGTGGGGGGACGACAATCTGCTCACCGGTATTTTACAAAACGATCCGTATTATATTAAAAAGCTCAAGGCCGGGACGGAGTCCACGGTCAAGGCGGATCAAATTTTCGATTTTGTATTTCATCGTCCCGATGGCAGCACTGAAGGAAACGAAACCGGCAAACTCATCGAGCAAAATTCCGTCGAAGGGCGCGGGAAGGGCAACTGAAATCCTGATGTCGGAAACGGCCGGGCTGTTCATTCCTTCAGGCAGCAGGTGATCGCTCACCCGTCCTTCTTCAGCGATTTCATGTCGATGACGGAACGGTATTTCACTTCGCCTTTGAGGAGGCGGTCGTAGGCTTCGTTGATTTGCTGGATATCGATCATCTCGATGTCCGAGGCGATGTTATGCGCGCCGCAGAAATCGAGCATTTCCTGGGTTTCCTTGATGCCGCCGATGAGTGAGCCGGCGAGGGTGCGGCGCTTCAGGAGCAGGCTGAAGGAGGAGACGGGGAGCGGTTGCTCGGGCGCGCCGACGAGGGTCATCGTGCCGTCCCGCTTGAGCAGCTCGAGGTAGGCGTTGACGTCGTGGGTGGCGGAAACGGTGTCTAAAATGAAGTCGAAGGTGCCGAGGTGCTGTTTCATCCGGGCCTCATCCTTGGAGAGGACGACTTCGTCGGCGCCGAGGCGTTTCGCGTCCTCCGTCTTGTCCGGGGAGGTGGTGAAGAGCACGGTGTGCGCGCCGAAGGCATGGGCGAATTTCACACCCATGTGACCGAGCCCGCCAAGACCGACGATGCCGACTTTCTGGCCTTTTTCCACCTTCCAGTGGCGCAGCGGCGAGTAGGTTGTGATGCCGGCG
>JBBSUD010000172.1:0-11317 GCA_038235225.1 Verrucomicrobiales bacterium | reverse complement strand
CCGGACTTGAGGCGCTCCCTCCACCAACCCGGCTGCAGGCAAACCTGTTCCTCCACCTACTCAAAAACACCCGATTTCGACCGTTCCCGTGTGAGTCATTCTAATTGTCGTTGAGAGGATTTTTAATTGTCGCTGGACACTCCCCGGTCGCGGGCTTCATTGATGGCTTGGGTGAGGAGCTCGCACGTCTTGCGCTTTTCGGGGTCGTGCTCGTGGAGATCCGGGTGGAACATGCGCACCAGCTTCTTCCAGAGTTGTTTCAGCCGCGTCGTCTCCTCGTCGTTGAGTTCCCGCTTCCCTCAGGACCCACGCATCAAAAAAGAGTTGGATTAACCGCAATGGCGCAGAAGCCACAAAGGGTCGCAGAGAAAACAAGGAAGGATATCCGGGGGATCAATGGGCGTTCAGCTCGTTTCCTGAGTTCATAAAATCGTATTCAACTAGCTTTGCGTTCCTTCGCGACCTTTGCGCCTCTGCGGTGAAACAAAAGTCCAGGGTTTTGATACGACCGCATTTCCGCATCCTCCCGCGATTCCTGATAGGGCCTGCCCTTGAACTTGCCAAACGGCAGCCGCGAGGGAAAACCACTCGTCCGTGGTGAAATTCACGATTTTCTCCCAAGGTTCCAGCCCCGCTTCTCCGACAGCGGACGCAACATCCTTAAACTATTTTCTCAATACTTGTTAGTTGAGACTGACTCTTTCGGTTCATGCTTATGAACGAACTTACTCTAGGGCCTTCGTCACGGACGTCCCACCCGGTAGAATCCGGTTCCCGGAAGCGGCACGTTATCGGTGAACCTAACCATTCCCCCACTGATCGTCAGGTCTTGGCTTGTGATTGACTGCCACCCACCGACAGTGGCCGATCGCTGCACGAAATCCGACAAAGTCGCAGGGTTTGTGACACCCGCTGGTGCCTGCCAAATCAGGGTGAATGTGCCATTTTCGTTCCGTGTGAAGCTCGAAATCTGCGGCGGATCCGCAGTTCCCCCGGGCAACGCGCTCGCGTATCCTCGCCATGTGGGAGAAGTGAAACCGGTGGAACCTTCGAGGTGATAGACCGTGAAACCGGAGGCAGCGGACCCAAAAACCATCGTGCCCATTGTGGGAGCGTTGCCCATGAACAGCGCGCTCGCTAGGCTCGTGCAGTTAGAAAACGCAGAGTTGTCTATGGTGATGATACTGGAGGGAATGGTCACGCTCGTCAGGCTCATGCAGCCATAGAACGTGGAGTCGGCGATGCTGATGATACTGGAGGGAATGGTCACGTTCGGCAGGCTTGTGCAGCCGGCAAACGCGTATTTGCCGATGGAGATGACACTGGAGGGGATAGTCACGCTCGTCAGACTGGTGCAATTGTAAAACGTGTAGTCACCGATGCGGGGCAAACCGGAGAGGATGGTCACGCTCGATAGGCTCGTGCAGTTTGAAAACCAGGAGGTAACGATACCGGAACCGGTGACACTGGAGGGAATGGTTATGCTCGACAGGCTCGCGCAGTCTTCAAATGCGTGGCTAGTGATAGAGATAACACTGGAGGGTATGATCACGCTCGTCAGACTCGTGCAGGAATAAAACGCGGAGCCGCCGATTTGATTGACACTGGGGGGAATTGAGTAGATTCCTGATTTAGCTTCCGGACACTTGTTGAGTGTGGTCTGGTTCTTGTTGAACAAGACCCCGTCCAAACTGCTATAGGTGGCATTCAAAGGATCCACCGAAATTGCCGTGAGACTCGTGCAGCGAGAAATCGCAGAGGAGCTGATACTGGTGACGCTCGAGGGGATCCCCCGTCAGGCTTGGGCAGTTGTAAAGTGCAGAGTTGCCGATGCTGATGACACCGGAGGGTATGGCGTAGTAGCTTCCTGACTTCCCTCCCGGATACTGGATGAGTGTGGTTTGATTCTTGTTGAATAAGACCCCGTCCAAACTGCTGTAGGCGGCGTTCGGAGGGTCCACCGATATTGTCGTGAGACTTGTGCAGCTGTAAAACACGCTGCCTTCGATGCTGGTGACACTGGAGGGAATACTCACACTTGTCAGACTCGTGCAGCTAGAAAACGCAGCATAGCCGATGCTGGTGACACTGGAGGGAATGGTCACGCTCGTCAGGCTCGTGCAGGAGTTAAACGCGTAGCCGCCGATGCTAAGGACACTGGAAGGAATTGTTACGCTCGTCAGGCTCGTGCAGCCAGAAAATATATTGCTTGCGATGCTGTTGACTCCGAGGGGGATGCTCACGCTCGTCAGGCTTGTGCAGCCACCGAATGCACGGCTGCCGATGAAGGTGACACCGGAGGGAATAGTCACGCTCGTCAAGTTCGCGCAGAAAAGGAACGCGTCGTTTTCGATGTAGGTAACTCCGGAAGGAATGGTGTAGCTTCCTGACTTGGCTACCGGGCACTTGTAGAGGTAGGTTTGGTTCTTGTCGAATAAAACCCCGTCCAAACTACTATATCTGGTATTGAGAGGATCCACCACAAATTCCGAGAGACTTGTGCATTCATAAAATGCATTGACGCTGAGTCCTAAATCGGAGTTGATGCCCACGCTTGTCAAGCTCGTGCAGTAAGAAAATGCGAGCTCGCCGACGAAGGTGACACCGGAAGGTATGTTAAAGTTCGTCAGACTCGCGCAGTACGAAAACGTTCCACTTTCGATACGGGTGATGCCGGAGGGAATGGTGACGCTCGTCAGGCTCGTGCAATTAAAAAACGCGGCGCTACCAATCTTGGTGACACTGGCGGGAATGTTCACGCTCGTCAGACTCGTGCAGCCTAAGAATACGCCGTAGTCGATGCGGGTGACACTGGAGGGAATGGTCACGCTCGTCAGGCTCGTGCAACCAGCAAACGCGCTGGTGCCGATGGCGGTGACACTGGAGGGGATGGTCACGCTCGTCAGGCTTGTGCAACCTTCAAACGTGTCTTGGATATAGGTGACACTGGAGGGAATGGTCACGCTCGTCAGGCTCGTGCAACCATAAAACGCAGAGCCGATGTAGGTGACACTGGAGGGAATGGTGACGTTCGTCAGGCTCACGCAGCCAAAAAACGCAGCGTTGTCGATCTGAGTGACACCAAAGGGAATGGTCACACTCGACAGGCTCACGCAGTCATAAAACGTGGAGCTGTTGATACGGGTGACACTGGATGGGATAGTTACGCTCGTCAGGTTCACGCAGCCATAAAACGCAGAGCTGTCGATAATGGTGACACTGGAGGGGATGTTCACACTCGTCATGCTCACGCAGCCATAAAACGCAGAGCTGTAGATGCGGGTGACACTTGAGGGGATATTCACACTCGTCAGGCTCGTGCATTTGTAAAACGCGGAGCTGCCGATGCTAGTGACACTGGAGGGGATAGTCACGCTCGTCAGGCTAAATTTGCTGTAGAACGCGCTGGCGCCGATCTCCGTGACCGGCAGCCCGTCGATTGTGTTTGGAATACTGATCGCCCCGCCTGCCCCGGTGTAGCCAGCGATGCGTGCATAGGTGGCGTAAGGGGTGTAGGTGTAGTCCCCGAATTGGGCGGCACATACCGGGTACGGCAGGCAGCAGAATGCGATCAGAGAGAAGAGCCAACGGAAGCAGGATGGTAGCGGGTTCATAAGAAAAGGAAGCATTAAGGGCGAGAAAGGGAGGTGGTATCAGGGGGAGGATGCGGTGTCTCGGTATGTCGGTGGGCGGTAATCTGGTAAGAAAAATCCACAATCCACGCTGGGATTTGGAGGTTTCCATGGCAGTTTTTAGTCTCAACGAGCATAGCCCTACCGACCGCTTAGTCAAGATTCCTTGGCAGCGGTGGTTTTTGGAGTTGGCCGGTCGGCGTCAGGTGGATTCGCCCGAGTGCGGCGATGGGGGACGGCCTGGCGGCATGGCGGTCCGCGATGCGCAGCAGGGTCTTGGTCGCACGACCATTCTTGATCACGGCGGCGAGGCGGTCGGCCATGATGCGGGTTTTTCCGGTTCCGGCCGGAGCCAGGACCAAGAGCATGCCATGAAGATGGCTGAGGACGGCTGCCTGCTCTTGGTTGGGATAGCTCATGGCATTGGGATGATGCTGGTCTGTGAGAGGGTGGACGCAAGGTGAAAGGGAGAATTGAATGGGCTTGGGGCCAAACTCAAACATTGCACCGGCGGTTGTTTCCACTAGGATTCGCGCATGATGATCTTGGAACATAGCCCGGTTCATTCCGATCCTCGCGTTCTGGGTGGAACGCTGGTATTCCGTAACACACGAGTGATGGCTCAGACCCTGCTTGACTATCTGGCGGCTGGGGATTCGCTGGAACTCTTCCTTGAACACTTCCCAACCGTGAAGCGTGAGGATGCTGTGGAATTCCTGAAAATCGCCCGTGAAAACGATCCTGCTCGATGAGAATTTGCCGGTCGCCCTGCGAAATTCGCTGGCTGAATTCGAGGTTGTTACGGTGCAATTTCAAGGATGGTCTGGCAAACAAAACGGTGAGTTGATTAGCCTGATCGACGGCAAATTTGATGTCTTTCTCACTGGCGACAAGAATCTGCGTTATCAACAAAGGATCGAAACCCGGAGCATCACCATTGTAGAGCTGCCGTTCACCCGTCTGGACTCGCTGATGCCGTATCTTGGGGAAATCAAGGCAGCGATCCGCAGCGCGACCACCGGCCAATACATACAAATTCGAGTCTCATCGTGAGGTTGAAAGTTGGACGATCACGTAATGATGCGGCTCAGGTGACGCATTTCAACGTTTTACGTATTCGAGTATACGGTGAGGTCTCTTCTTCCTGGTGAGTTGGATGATGAAAGAACACGGACTTCATGCGGATGGTTTCACGATGCGTATCAACTCACCGGCCGGGTTTCCGTGGGTGGAAAGAGCGGAATAAATGCGACGGGCGAAGCTTGTGAGGTCGGCATCGTCACAGGTGTATTGTGAAGTCATCACGCGTCCCTGTCGCGTTGGATGGCTTGTGCGATTTTCTCGCTGTGGGTTTCCACATATTGCCAGGCGGCTTCGAGGTCGAAGACGCTGAGTCCGGGATCGTCCTTGGGGAGTTCCAGATCGCCCACGCCTTCGCGGGGCGCTTCCTCCAGCATCCAGACAGCGATACGCGTCATTCCCACGCAGGCTTCGCCGCCGCAGACTCCGGGCGTATTTTGGATTCTGCCACAAGCACCGTTATCCAGAGTGGCACTCGCCCGCGCCTAGATGAATGGAACGAAGTCGCGCAGCTCCGACAAGACTGGTTCCGGTGCGGCTTCTCGCTGACAATTCGCAGGGTGATTGCGGACATGGGGTGATATCGGCGGGAAATGGGATTCAAGGCAAGGAGCGGTTTTCGGTGACCAGCCGTATAGGCGGAATCTCCGGTGATTTCCATTCGCCTCCATTGCTCCTCTACCATGCAAAAGGAATCGTGTGTCGCTATGCGACACGGCGGATTTATTGCGGGGAATTTCCCGGGTTAGAACCCGGGCCTTACGGTCGTGTGCCGCTAACGCGGCAAGAAGAAAGCCGATTGCATCGTGCTTGGCGGCAAGGGGGAAATCCATCAAACATATCTAACTTATGTCCGGTTTCGCGGGGGAGGTACGTTTGCGGGCGGGGCGTTTGAGGCGGACGGAGACGAGTTCCTGGCTGCCTTTCTTTTCCTTCTTTAATTCAAAGAGGTCGATAGCAGCGAAGAGATCGCTGAGTTTTTTGAAACCGTAAGTGCGGTTATCGAAAGGGCCGGAGTTGGAGATGCGCGAGCCGACGGGGCCGAGGCCGGCCCAGCCTTCCTCATCGGCGGATTCCTTGACGGCATTCCGCAAGGTGGTGAGGAGCTTGGTGTTGCCTTTGAGTTCGGAGTTGTCCTTGAGGTCTGCGGCGGGGGGCGGGCCGTCCTGTTCGGGCGGGGATTTCTCCTCATCGAGATAGAGGAAGCGGGTGCAACTGGCGATGAACGGCGCGGGGGTCTTGCGGCCGCCGAAACCGATGACTTGTTTGCCATCGGCGCGCAGGCGCTGGATGAGCGGGGTGAAATCGCAGTCCGACGAGACAAGGCAGAAGGTGCCGACGTTCTTGGTATATAAAATGTCCATGGCATCGATTAGCAGGGCCATGTCGGTGGCGTTCTTGCCCTTGACGAGATCGAAGGATTGCATGGGCTGGATGGAGTTCTCGTGCAGCACGCGCTCCCAGCCGGCGAGGGCGGGTTTTTTCCAATTTCCATAGGCGCGGCGAATGTTGACGACGCCGTGGCTGGCGAGTTCGGAGATGATGAAATCGATCTTCGCGGCGGGTGAGTTATCGGCATCGATGAGGAGGGCTATGCTGCTGCCGGCTTGGCTGGGAAATGCGGGATTCACGGCGGCACGCTCGATTTTCCGGGCCAGCGGGACAAGCGGCAAAACCGGCGGAGGAAATCATCCAAAAGGGTGATTGCGGGGCAGGTGTCGCCCGCGCAGGGTGGCAATCACGAATTTCGCGCATACCATGTGCCTACGAGCGCGTTCCGGCGCAATTCGAAACCCAAACCCGATCGCATGTCCGAATCATCTCCCGGTGCGCCACTTTCGCGCGGCTTCACGCTCATCGAAATGCTGGTGGTCATTGCCATTATTTCACTGCTGCTGACGGCGGCTGGTCCGGTGTTCGACTCGCTGGCGGCGACGCCGGACCCGGGCGCGGCTGCGGGGGTGGTGGCGGGGCAGCTCGAGCGGGCGCGGACGCACGCGCGCTCGCGGAATTCCTACGTCTGGGTGCGACTCGGGACGGTGGCGGAAAATCCGGACGAATTCTTCATCGGGATCTATGAGGCCCCGGACGGCACCGCGGACCCGGCTGCCGCGAAGGGCGTGTGGACGGCGCCGCGGATTGCCAATCTGCGGCTGAGCTCCAGTTTGGACGCGTCGTTCAAGCGCCCCGAAATCGCCGACGCCGGCCGGCCGGACCTGGCGGCCTGGGTGCGCTTCAGCCCAGGCGGCGAGGCACGGTTGATTGACGCAAATCCGCTGGAAAAGCGCGCCAAACTGAAGCCGCCGGCCGGCGAGGGCGCGCTGCTGCCGTGGATGGAGCTGGGCCTCCAGCCGACGCGGCGCGGCATCGTGCCGGAATCCGCGAAGCAAGATGTGGCGTCGGTCCAGCTTTCCGGAATCACCGGCCGAACCTTGGAATTCTCCCTGTGATGTCCCCCACCCCGCCGAATTTCCGCCAGCGCGCCGCCGGCTTCACGCTGGTGGAGGTGTTGGTGGCGCTGGGCATATTCGTGTTCGCGATCACGGCGATGATGGGTGTGATCCCGGCCGGGATGAAGCGGATGCAGGCCGCATCGAACGAGGGTTCCGCGATGACGGAAATGGAGGCCATTCGCGACGATCTGGCGCTGGCCGCTGCGGCGAACATGGCCAAGAGCGCGCGGTTTGGCGTGGCGCTACCGGCGGAGGGTGCCATCACGAAGATCGATCTGCAAATCGGCGAGGACGGAGCGATCGCGGCCGAAACCGGGATTTATAAAATCGCGGGCAGTGCGATCCACCCGGCCGACGGACCAGTCCACCTACACCTCCGCGCTACGTGGCCGGCCAAGGCTCCGCCGGGGCGCGAAACCGGCTCGGTCGAACTCGTCGCAGCCATCCAGCCATGAGGATTTCCCCCGCACCATCCGGCCAGCCGCGCGGCTTCACGCTCATCGAGCTGATGGCCACGCTGACGATTCTCACGCTCATTCTGACGATGGCGCTGCAGGTCGTGGAATCCTCGCGAAACTCCATCCGCGTGTCGCAGAGCCGGGCGGAAAACGAGGGCACGGCGCGGCGCGTGTTTTCCCAGTTGGAGCGGGATTTCGCCGGAATCGTCGTCCGTCCCGACGTTCGGATCGAGCTGGATTCGCGGCAAGGTGACGACCGGCTGGCATTCCTGACACGCCGCCGCGGGCTGGCGAAATCCGGGGATATCGGCGCCCGGCCGGTTTCGCTGGTGGCCTACGAGATCGATCGTGACACGCCGCAAGCCGGCGAATTTCTCCGCGGCTCGATCGGCTACCAATACGGCGGCGGGACCGACGCGCCGGTGCTGGACGCGAACAAGCCATTTCCAACGATTTCCGGCAGCGCCCGGCAGACGCTTTCCATCGACGTGCTGCGGCTGGAAATCGAATACTTGATCCGGCGCGGCGACGAGGTGGTGCGCGATAGCGAACCGCCGAAAAAGCCTGCGGATTTGCGCGGGCTGGTGGTCACCATTGCGACGATCGACTCCCAAGGCCGGCGCGCGATCGGCGCGGGGCGGATGACCGGGCTGGCCGCGCGATTCCCGGATGCCTCGCCGGCGCGGGACACGCTGGTGGTGTGGAGCAAGGGCCGCGACGACCTCGTCTCCGATGAGAAATCCCTGCCGCGCGAGGCTCTGCAATCGATCCGCTGCTTCCAGCGCACCCTGCTTCTGCCATGAACTGCCCGAAATTCCGCAACCAGCCCGCGGGCATCGCCATCGTGGTGGTGGTCTCGCTGATGGCGCTGTTGTCGCTGCTGGTGATTGGATTTTTGCTGGTTGGAGGAACCCACCGGCAGATCACCGATCTGGACGTCTCGGTCCGCCAGGCGGACAGCATCGCCGGGCTGGCGCGCGAGACGGTGGTGGCGGATTTGCTCGGCGAGATGAAGGCGGGATCGGCGAAATTCACGAAGACGGGGGACGGGAAATTTTCGTTCGAGGTGGAGGACCCGAAGGCAATGGTGCCGGCGCGCGCCGTGAAACAGGCATTGGCGGACGATGCGGCATTCGCGGGCATCGTGAAGCAGAGCGCGGGCATGGTGAAGTTCCACAATTTCCCAGGCGGTCCGGCCAGCCGGGCCTCGGCGATTTCCACGCTCACGCCATCGCTCGACGGCCACAAGGTGGCGGCGGAGAAATGGGATTCGCCGCGGCTGCTGCCGCCGGGGACGGCGCTGTCCCCCGCGCAGGTGCCGGACTGGATTTACGTCTCCCGCCGCGGCGGAAATCCGGTGGATTTCGACCCGGCGGCGGCGCGTTCCACGGTGACCAATGGCGCGCCTAACCCGGATTTCGTAGTCGGCCGCTATGCTTACCAGGTTTACGACATTTCCGGGCTGCTGGACGCCAACGTGGTCGGCGCGCCCGCCGATGCGGCCCTGTTGGAAGGCAAAGGTTCGCTGGCATGGGCGGACTTGGCGGCGCTCCCGGGCGCGGGCGGATTGGACGAGCTGGTGCAATGGCGGCGGACCGCCACGGCCGCGACGAATGCCAACGATTTCATGAAGGAATGGGGCGGCAGACGCGGCTGGATGGACACGCCCCGGGAGGGCGGCGCCACCGACAACCGCTTCCTCGGCCGCGGCGATTTGCTGGCCTACGCGAAGCAAAATCCGGGCGTGGTGTCGGCCGGCACGTTGCCGTATTTGAGCGCGTTTTCCGAGGAGCTGAACCGACCGTCATGGCAGCCGCGGGCCGACGCGGGCGGCGGATTCCGCTACAAAACCAACCAGGACAGCACCACCGCCGCGAACCGCCGGGTGGGCGGCGTGCGGGTGCTTCACGATTTCACCCGGCGCGACGGACGCAAGGCGCTGGCGGGCGAGCCGCTGATTTCCACGCGATTTCCGCTGGCGAAAATCGAGGCCTTCGCCGAGCGGGACACGGCGGCCGTCGGCAAGTATTTCGGGCTGGTGCCATCGGTGAAATCCGGCGCCACGGTGATTTCGTGGAAGCTCCAGAATGCCGCGGGCGGGAGAATCAAGCGGCTGGAGGAAGTGGCCAATGAGGACCGCGAGCCGGATTTCTTCGAGACGCTCAAAGCCGGGCTGCTGGAAGGCTCGCTGGCGAACGCGATGACGGACAACAGCTTCTTCCAGGATCTCGGCCGCGACAAAAACGCGGATTACCAAATCCTGCGCATCGGCGCGTCGATCATCGACCAATGGGACCGGGACGACGACCCGACGATCATCGAGTTCGGCCTGAAAAATCCGCTCACCGGCGTGCGCCCGGATGACGTGGCCGGGGTCGAAAATCTGCCGTATTTCCACTTCATCGGCGAGTCGCGCTTCCGCCGCCGGGACAAGGCGCAACCGCCGAACGACTCGACCGCGTCGACCTTCCTGACGTTCCAATTGTGGAACCCGCACAAGAACGCGGCGGACGGGAAGATCGCCGCCGGCACTTACCGGCTGGCCTTCGCCGGGAAAAGCCGGATGGAATGGAACACGAACACCGCCTCCGGTTACAACGACCCCGGTTACTCGCCCTACATCCGGAATTCGTCGGTGCGAACGACAAGCTTCGATTCGGATTATCTCGAATTCGACGTCGGCGCGGGCTCGACGTTTTCCCAGCCGATTTACCTAAAACCGGGCAACGCAAATGTGCGGGCAGCCAAGCCGATCGACATCATCACGGGCGGCGGCGCGCCCGTCGCAGGCTACAACGTCGGGGAAATCGTGGCACCGTACACCAGCGTCGGCACCCACGGTCAGCGCTATTCCACCAACGGCCTTTTTTCGCGCTACGAGGTGCCGATGTCATTCGCGCTTCAGAAAAATGTGGCGGGCGAATGGGTCAGCTACCAGATCGTGCCCGAGTGGACGCTGACCCACGGGTTCGTCGTCGGCGCGCTGACGGACAACACCGACCGCCTCTACTCCGCGAGGGGCGATTACGTCAATCTGCACGCCATGCTCATCGATCCGCGCACCACCCGCTATGGACTTTCCACCACGACCCAAGGCGTCCAGGCGATCGGCAAGACCACCGGCGGCCGCACCTACGACAACAAGTTTTTCCCGCCCTCGTCATGGACCGCGCCAAACCCCAAAGGCCGCGTGCCGGAGAAATTCCAGGAAAACGACCGGTCCGCGCCATCCCGCACCGTGAACCGCGATGGCGAACGCCGGCCGGCCGACGGCGGAGCGCCCTTCGCCGGTCCGACGGGCCGGCCGGAAATCCTCAACCGCCCGTTCCACAGCGTGGCGGATATGGGCATGGCGTTCCGCGATGATCCGTGGACCAGCCTCAATTTCTCCGGCGATCCCGACAACAAGGCCAGCCGCGGCGACGGCGCGCTGCTCGACCTTTTCAGCCTGACCGAAACGCCGGTCCGGGCGGGCGTGGTCAATCCGAATTCCGCGCCCGTCCCGGTTTTGAAATCCCTGCTGGCCGGCGCCGCTACCCACGAGGGCGCCCGATTGGACGCCTCGGACGCGGAAAAATACGCCAAGGCCATCCGCGCCGCGCTGGACACCGCGCCGCTCCGCGATCCCGGCGAAGTCCCCGCTCTGGCCGCTGCTGTCGTCACGAAATCGAACCTGCCGGGCTATCGCAACGTG
>JBBSUD010000171.1:0-11345 GCA_038235225.1 Verrucomicrobiales bacterium | reverse complement strand
TCTCTCCCTATGCCCTTGCCCCCGGCAGTCCTGCGATCAACGCCAATGTGGAAGATCCTGTTTACGCCACCTTCCAATCGCTCTACGGCTTGGATATTCGCAAGGACTTCGAAGGCAAGACCAGACCTCTCGGAGGAGCATGGGACATCGGCGCCATTGAAAAGGAATAAGATCATACTCGAATGTGCGGAATTGCAGGTTATGTAGGAAAAGGCGATGCTGGCTTGCTGGCCAGGATGTGCGAGAGCATCTTGCACCGTGGGCCGGATGAGGACGGATTCTTCGTGGCTCCCGGTGTCGGCCTCGGAATGCGGCGCCTCAGCATCATCGATCTTGCGGGTGGACGTCAGCCCATCTTCAACGAGGACGGGACAGTCGTAGTGGTCTTCAATGGCGAGATCTATAACTACGAGGAGCTAACGCAGGGTTTGAAGGAGCGGGGTCACGTCTTCAAGACGAACAGCGACACGGAAACGATCGTCCACCTCTACGAGGATCATGGACTTGAATTTGTGGATCACCTGCGGGGAATGTTTGCGATCGCCCTTTGGGATACGAAGGCCCGGCGGCTGGTTTTGGTTCGGGATCGGATTGGCGAGAAGCCATTGTTTTACCGGCATGATGAGCGTGATGGCTCGCTTTTGTTCGGTTCCGAAATCAAGGCAATCCTTCAGCGTGGGGACGATCGGCAAGTTGATGCCCAGGCACTGTGCCAGTTCATGGCGTCGGGATATGTGCCGGCACCGAACACGTTCTACCGCGGCATTCGTAAATTGCCGGCCGCTTGCATGCTGATCCATGAGGACGGCAAAATCAAGGTAAGCCGTTATTGGAGCAGGGTGGCGGGCGGTCAACGGGAGATTTCCTACAAGAGCGCGTGTTCCGAGCTTACCGAGCTCTTGGTGGAATCCGTAAGACTGTGCCTCAAAAGCGATGTGGAGGTGGGTTCGTTTCTCTCCGGGGGGCTGGATTCCTCATTGATCACCGGGATCATGCGGCAACTGGGGGCGAATGTGCAGACATTTTCCGTCGGCTACGAGGGGGCGGCTGAAGGATTTAATGAACTTTCCTATGCGAAGCGGGTTGCGGAAGGGCTCGGCGCTACGCATCACGAATTGATTCTCAAAGCCGGCTCTACGATCAACCTGCTGCCGCAAATCCTCTGGCATTTCGACGAGCCGCACGGCGAGCCAAGCTCGGTTCTGGTGATGCTGCTTTCACAGTTCACGCGGGAGCGGGTGAAAGTTGCCATGGGCGGGACGGGCGGTGACGAGGTATTTTATGGCTATCCGAAGCATGGTGGCCTGAAGATGCTGCAGTACTACCAAATGCTGCCTCGCTTCGTGAGAGAAGGAGTTCTCGAGAGGACGATCATGAGCTTGCCGGAATCGACCAAGGGAAGCCGCTTTGCGAAGCGGGCGAAGCGCTTCGTAACGGGTGCGGATCGGGTTCCCGAGGAAGCCTATCTCAGTTGGACCAGCTTGCTTAGCCGCGATCTTCGCCAGCAATTGCTGAGACCGGAGGTGGCAGCGCAAGCTCTGGATCCCACAGGTGAGGCGTTTTTGCGTGAATACCTGACAGCCGGGGACCGGGGGAGCGCGCTGGATCGTGTGACCGATATGGAGCTGGGAGGATATCTGCCAGAGTACCAGTTGGCCTACATCGATCGAATGAGCATGGCTGCGGGCCTCGAAGCGAGGTCGCCGCTTTGCGACTGGAAGCTCATTGATTTTGTAACCAGTCTTCCGGTCAATTACCGTCTGAAGGGAACGCGCTCAAAACACATCTTGAAGGATGTGGCGACCAAGTGGACCCCGAAGGACATCGCCGAGCGGAAGAAAGTAGGCTTCGACTCCCCGATCGGTCAGTGGATCAAGGATGAGCTGAGAGGATTCATGTCGGAGTTTCTTTCGATAGAGCATGTGCAAAAGTCCGGTCTGTTCGATCCCATGGCGGTGCGGAGCTTGTTGGCGGAGCATCTATCGGGAAAGAGGGATTATTCGATGCAGCTTTGGAGCCTGCTGACGGTCGAAGCGTGGCATCGGATGTTCATCGAGGATGGTATTTCAGGAATCGCGGGATACTCATTGGACGATATTCGCGGAGCTGGCAACAGGGCGTATCTCGCCTCATAGAGGTGTTTTTGAACGTGAATCCAATTTGCTTCTGTTGAAGGTTATTATTATCAGGGATCGTGAGAGCGCGGGCGGGGGGATCTTCAACTACTATGAGGCGATCGCGCCCCACCTGCGTTCCGACGTCAGGTTTTTGAGTATCGGACGACCGCATTCTTTTTATGGGGGGGCGAAGGGGCGTTTGCTGGGATTCACCTTGCTGCGGCTGCCGATCGAATGGTTCGGTTTGGTCGCGTTGATCCTGTCGTTCCGTCCGGATATCGTGCATGTGAATCCGTCTCTGGATCCTGAGAACGAGTGCCGCAGCTTGAAGAGGGATGCGGTGAGCATCGGAATTGCGAGGCTGTTCCGAGTGAAGGCTGTTTCGTTCTGGAGAGGTTGGAACAACGAGTGTTGCGGGCTCGCGGAGATGCCCGGAGGGAATCGCGGATGGATGTGCATGATGTATCAGCGGTGTTCCGCACAGATCGTACTCGCCAGCAGATTCGGGGACGATCTGGTCCGTTGGGGTTTCAAGATGCCTGTCCATGTCGAGACGACGGTGGTGTCCGACAGGGTGCTCGATCACAAGGGGATTCCCAGAGAATCGGCAGTGCCGTTTCGGATCTTGTTCCTATCAAGAGTGGAGGAGGCGAAAGGGGTGTTCGAGATGATGGAAGCATTTGTGCTTCTGCAGGATCGGCATCCGGGGGGATTTGAACTTGTGGTCGCCGGCGACGGGCCGGGATTGAAAGACCTCAGGATGTTGGTCAGCGAGCGTAGAATTGAAGGGGTGGTTTTCACCGGCTACGTCGAAGGCGATATCAAGAACCGGTGTTTCGCCGATGCCGACGCCTTTTGTTTTCTCAGCTACACCGAAGGAATGCCGAATGCCGTGCTGGAAGCAATGGCGATGGGCCTGCCCTTGGTTTCCAGCGATGCGGGGGGCCTGAAGGATATCCTGACCGAAGGGCTGACCGGCTATTTGGTGCAACAGGATCGGACCAAAGCGGCGAAGGAGCGCTTCCCGATCGACGAGGTCGCGGAGCGGCTTGAGCGTTTGGCTCGATCTGATGTGGATCGGGTGCGGATGGGAAAGCATAACGCAGCCGACGCGCGCGAGCGATTCGCGGCGAAGAAAGTGGCCGCGCGTTTGGACGCGATCTACCAGAAAGTCGTCGGATAGATGCCTGATTTCTGCATGCCGGGGATTTCTTTAGGCGAAGTCGCCCGGAGTCGCCGGGCGGATGGGCAGGCAGAACCAATCATGAAGCGTCAGATCATATTGTCGGTTGATCACGAGATCTTCGGGAACGGCACCGGGGATGTGCGCCGGCACATGACGGAGCCTGCCGAACTGATGGCGCGGGCGTGTGAGAAGCATGGCATGCCGCTGACTGTGTTTTTCGAGGTGGAGGAATATATGGCCTTCGGTCGCGAACGGGAACATCTCGTTGCCGCGCTGGGCTACGATCCGGAGAAGGAAGTCCGTGACCAGGCGGCGGATTTCGTGAAGCGGGGACATGACTTGCAGCTTCATGTTCACCCGGAGTGGGTGGGCGCTACCTATGATAGAAAATCTTGGCAACTGAAGCCGGACAAGCGGACGGTTGACAGCCTGTTCGAGACGGTCGAGGAGACGAGTGAGTATATCAAAAGCCGCAAGGCGGTGGTGGATGGAATCTGGGAGGAGGCCGGAAGCGATAGGCGGGTCACGGCATTTCGGGCCGGCGCATTCTGTGCCCAGCCGGGTGGCAAGTTGCTGCCGGCGCTCGCCGCGAATGGGATCTTTGTGGATAGCTCATTGGTGAAGGGCATGACGCGCGACGACGACCACGTGCATTTGGATTTCCGGGCCGCACCGGTTATGCGCAGGCATTGGAGGGTTTCCTCCGATGTGGCGTGCGAGGACAAAGCGGGGGAAGTCCACGAAATCCCGATCCATTCGCGGATGGGTCGGCGCATCCAGCAACTCACACCGAGGCGCTTGCTGGCGAAGTTTTCCAAAAGCGTGCCCAAGGAGAAGCAGCGGGAGATGGTAAGCCAGCTAGGGATGGGGCGCAGCCCGGCGAGTGTGGCGCGGTTCCTGGCAAAGCCGTTTCCGATCAAGCTGGATTTCCATAACATGTCATCCCGGCAGATGTTGCGCTGGATCCTCAACGCCCCGCCCGCCCCGGAGGGCGATCTGGACGTGATCATGCTCATCGGTCACAGCAAAGAGCACCGTGACCATGGGAATTTCGAGGATTTCCTCGCGGGAGTGGCGGCCGAATCTTCACTGGAAGTGATCTCACTCAACGATTTTTCCACGCAGCTTGAAACGCGCGCTGTACGACCTCTAACTCCTTGTTCTCCCACATGAATCATTACGAAGAAATACGATCGCGCCTGGGCGCAAGTCCCCGGAAGTGGGTGATCACCGGTGTGGCCGGATTTATCGGCTCCAACCTTCTGCTGGAACTTCTGCACGCCGGGCAACGGGTGGTCGGGGTTGATAATCTGATCACCGGCCACCTTCACAACTTGGAGGAAATCAAGGATTCGGTGAGTCGGGAGCAATGGGAAAATTTCACATGGATTGAGGGAGATGTCACCGACCCGGAAATCTGCCGGCGGGTTTGTGCTGGTGCCGATGTGGTGCTGCACCAGGCGGCGCTCGGGTCAGTGCCGCGTTCGATCGCTCATCCGGACGTGACCAATCATAACAATGTCGGCGGATTCCTAGGCATGCTGATGGGGGCCAAAGACGCGGGCGTCGGGCGATTTGTCTATGCATCCAGCAGCGCTGTGTATGGCGACCATCCGGGATTGCCGAAGGTGGAGGGTGAGGTCGGCGAATGTCTTTCTCCCTACGCCGTTTCCAAAAAGGTCAACGAACTGTATGCGGGCGTTTTCGCGAAATGCTATGGAATCGAATGTATAGGACTGCGTTATTTCAATGTCTTCGGACCGCGTCAGGATCCGAACGGGCCGTATGCTGCGGTGATCCCGAAATGGATCGACGCCATGCTTCAGGGCGCCGAGGTATCGGTCAATGGAGATGGTGAGACGAGCCGGGATTTCTGCTATATCGAGAATGTGGTGCAAGCGAACATTCTGGCCGCGACAGTGGATCAACCCGAGGCCGTGAATACGGTTTACAACATCGCCGCCGGCGGGAGGACAACGCTCAATGCCCTTTACGGCATGTTGCGCCAGCGTCTTCAGGAATCCTGTTCGATGCCGATCGACCAAGCGCCGGGCTATCGTGATTTCAGGGCGGGGGATGTGAGGCATTCGAATGCGGACATCTCAAAGGCAGGGAAATTCCTGGGCTACTCCCCCGCGTTCGAGATCGAGTCCGGTCTGGACCGGTGCATCGACTGGTATGTTTCCCGTGCGGTTCCCGCGTGAGGGGGCGACGCGGAAACTGAAGATTCGAACGGGATGAGTGGAGAGCACGTCGAGGAGTTGTTGGAAACGGGATGCCGGCGTTTCCGCGGATGGCTGGATCGAGCTGGCTATGCGAGCTACGATCCCTATGATATCTGGGGGACGCGCTACGGGCTTTGGTCCCGGAAGGTTTATTATGCGAAAGGAAAGGCGGGGATCCCGCTGGTAGCGCCGGTGGTGGCGATTGATCTGCTATGTCCTTCGCTGAGAAAATGGTTCGTGAAGAAAGACCGTTTCGCTACCTGCGACGCGCAGTTGCTGCTGGCGTTTCTGAATCTTTATCGAATCACCGGAAATCAAGGCGATCTCGACCGGGCTGTCGCGCTGGGAGACGAGATCCTCGAGTATTCGATTCCCGGTTATAAAGGCCCATGCTGGGGCTATCCGTTCGACTGGCAAAACAACAAGGACGAGGTCTGGCCGAAGAACACTCCCTACATCACCTGCACGCCCTATTGCTATGAGGCTTATCTCGGATTGCTGGAGGCGACGGGCGACGAACGCTATCGCAAGCTGGCGACGGGGATCGCTGAGTTCATCTTCGGAGATTTGAAGAATCTCCCGACCGGACCGGATTCTGCGGCGGGCAGCTATTCCCCTTATGACGAGCGGCAGGTGGTGAATGCCACGGCCTACCGGGCTTACATTCTCGCGGACGCCGGCAAGAGGTTCGGACGAAAAGACTATCTCGCCGATTCCCGGCTGAACTTGAACTTTGTATTGGAGTCTCAGGCGGAAGACGGGTCGTGGGCTTACGCGATGAACGAGAAGAAGAGCTTCATCGATAACTTCCACACCTGTTTCAATCTGAAAAACCTGATCAAGCTGCAGCGCGTTTTACCGGACGAGCGGGTGGGGGAGGCGATCGGGAAGGGATATGAATATTACCGAAGCCATTTGATCGATGCGGATGGAAATCCGAAGTCATTCGCGGTGGAGCCGCGGCTTCAGTTGGCGAAGCTGGAAATGTATAATTTCGCGGAGGGAATCACGCTCGGAGCCCTGCTTGGGGATGAGATTCCCGGAGCGCGGGAGCTGGCTAACGGACTTGCCGGGAAGCTGGTTCGCGAGCACCAACTGCGGGACGGGCATTTCGTGACGCGGGTATTTCGCGGTGGAATTCGTCATACGTTTCCGTTCCTCCGCTGGCCCCAGGCGCAGCTTTTCTACAGCTTGACCAATCTTTGGCTGAGCGTCCGCGATGAGCGGCGGCGCGGGGACGATGTGGTTGGAAGTAGCGGCGGATTTTAGCCGCAAAAAGGCGCGAAAGAGGCGCAAAAACAGAGGATTCCCTGTATTCCCGGCGGTCCTGTTTGGGTGTCGAGAGGGGATCGTGGTGGCTCTGGCAGATTTTGCGAGTTTTCCACTGATTTCCTTTCGTGGTCGCAACTGGTGTGGTTAAGGCAGCGATCTAGCTGAGGCATCACCCTTGGGTTTGCAGGGAGAATCGGAATCAGTGTGGAGCGCCTGGCGCTCCGTGATCGCGTAATGGCAGGCTATCCGGAAAACCGGCATTGTCCGCGTCCCCCCAGTGAGTTCAATCCCTGACAGATCGCCCGGCGCAGATGCCGGGACAGCCGTCGCCACCCGCCTTTGCGGATTGTTGGCGAAGAGGCGCGTCTGGTTGCCTACCTGGCGCGGGGCTCTGGTAATAAGCGTGGTGCTAGCGTTGGCAGCGTTCGGATTCATCCGCGGGATCCACGGGTTTCTGGCAACCGACGAGCCGCTCAATTCCGACGTTTTGGTCGTGGAGGGGTGGGTGCCCGAATATGCTTTGAAGGTCGCGGTGGATCGGGCGGCGAGGCTGAAATGCCGGTTTCTCATTCTGACAGGCGGACTGGTGCTCGGTGAAGTGAACCCCGAACCAGGCGATACCTACGCCAGAGTCTCGGCGAACCGGCTGAGAAGCATGGGCGGCCTTAGTGACCGGGTGAGGGTGGTAGAATCCGGCGGCGCGACGAGGGACCGAACCTATAGCTCCGCGGTTGCTGTGCGTGACTGGCTGAAGGGGGAGGGCGAAAACGTGCGGAGCATCGACGTGCTTACGTTGAGCGTACACGCGAGACGCAGCCGCCTTCTCTTTCAAGAAGCGATGGGGCCGGAGGTGGCGGTGGGCATCGTCTCGGTGCCGGACCGCGAATACGAAGCGAGCCATTGGTGGCGCTACAGCGAGGGTGTGAAGGAAGTTCTCAGCGAGGGCGCGGCCTATTTGTACGCGCGCTTCCTGTTCCGCCCGGCGTGAGGAATACAATTTTAATTATCATATGAAAACAGCGATTATCGGACTTGGTTATGTGGGGCTTCCATTGTCCCTGCAATTCGCCCGCTCGGGCGTTGAGGTGCTAGGACTTGATGTGGATCAGGCCAAGATCGACTCGATTCACGCGGGAAAGAGCTACATTCATCATATTCCGGATGATGACATCGCCTCGCTGGTGAAGGCCGGAACGTTTTCCGCATCCACGGATTTCTCGCGGGTGACCGAGGTCGGCGCGGTGATTATCTGCGTGCCGACGCCACTCAGCCAGAACCGCGAGCCGGACATTTCCTATGTGTTGAAATCCGGCGAGGCGATCGCCCCGCACCTGCGGAAGGGGACGGTGGTGATTTTGGAATCGACGACGTATCCTGGCACCACGGATGAGGATCTGCGGAAGGTGCTTGAGGAAGGCTCGGGCTTGAAAGCCGGCGAGGATTTTCATCTCGCATTTTCTCCGGAGCGCGAGGATCCGGGAAATCCCCAGAGCGTGGTTGCGGATATTCCGAAAGTCATCGGTGGTTACACTCCCGAGTGTTTGGAGAAAGCGATCGAAGTTTATGGCAAGGCGATCCACCGGATGGTGCCGGTGAGTTCCTGCCGGGCGGCCGAGGCCACGAAGTTGTTGGAAAACATTTTCCGGAGTGTGAACATCGCTTTGGTGAACGAGCTGAAACTTGTTTACGCGGCGATGGGGATTGATGTTTGGGAAGTCATCGAAGCTGCGAAGACGAAACCTTTCGGTTACATGGCATTCTATCCGGGACCGGGACTCGGCGGCCACTGCATCCCGATCGACCCGTTTTATCTCACTTGGAAAGCTCGTGAATATGAACATGCCACGCGCTTCATCGAGCTCGCGGGCGAGATCAACACCTCCATGCCGCGTCATGTCGTCGAACGCGTGGGCGATGCGCTCAACGCGGAGCGCAAGGCGGTAAACGGTTCGCGGGTGCTCATCCTGGGATTGGCCTACAAGGCGAACGTGGACGACGACCGCGAGTCTCCGAGTTACAAGCTTTTGGAAATGCTAACTGAGCGCGGCGCGGCGGTCGATTATCACGATCCTTACGTGCCGGTTATCAAACCGAGCCGGGAGCACGCGCACTGGGCCGGGACGAAATCCGTGGCGTGGGACAAGGCGACGATTTCTTCCTACGACGCCGTCCTGATCAGCACCGCCCACGCGAATGTGAACTATGACGAACTCGGCCAGTGGGCGCGGTGCGTCGTTGACACCCGGAATGCGATGAAAGACATCGCCGCGCCCGCCGCGAAAATTTGGAAAGCCTGATCCGCCGCGGCGGGAGACGTTATGGAACAATCGACAACATCGGCAAACCGCCCGGCCGCCGGGCCGTGGTGGCCGCGCGACCGGCGGGCGATCGCATTCGCGATTTTCGCCGCGGTGTTGTCGCTCGCTTTCGTGATGCCGCTGGTCGCGCTGACGCGGCACGCGCTCCACGAGGAGCTCCACTCCCACATCGTGCTGATCCCGCTTGTGGCGCTGTATCTGGCGAATCTCCAGAGGGCCGAACTGCTTGGCGAACGGATGAAATCGCTGGGAATCGCGGGGATTTTCGCACTGCTCGCCGCCGCCGTTTTCGTAATTCCGCGGCTCGCGGGATGGAGCTCCGGTTGGAGCCTGAACGACCGGCTCAGCCTCGCGACCGCCAGCTACGTGCTGTTTCTCGTGGCAGGTGGATTCGCCACGCTGGGGAAAAACTGGATGGGGCAGCTCGCGTTTCCCTTCGCGTTCCTCATTTTCATGATTCCGATGCCGGACGCGCTGGTGGAAGGTCTGGAGCAGGTGCTGATGCGGCTGTCCGCGGATCTGGCGGAGAAACTTTTCCAGCTCACCGGCACGCCGGTTTTCCGCAGGGGGCAGGTGCTTGAGCTGCCGGGGATGACCCTTCAGGTCGCCCGCGAGTGCAGCGGGATCCGCTCCACCGTCGTGCTTTTCATCACCAGCCTGCTGGCGTCCTACATGTTTTTGAAATCCGCCACCCACCGGGCGTGGCTGGTGGCCTTGGTCATCCCGCTGGGCATCCTGCGCAACGCGTTCCGGGTGCTGGTCCTTGGATTGCTGTGTGTTCACATCAACCCGGAAATGATCGATAGCTGGATTCATCACCGCGGCGGACCTGTGTTTTTCGCCATTTCCCTAGTGCCGCTGTTTTTGGCGGCCGCGTGGTTCCGCCATCGCGAGCGGCGGGGGGAAATCGCCGAAATTCCTGATGAAACCGGGATTCCCGAATTTCAGAACTGACACCAACCTGCAAAAGACCCGAATTTCTCCCCAATCCCATGAAATCAACCACCCTCCCCGCATTCCGCGCGTTTTTCCGCGTGCTTTCCGCCGCCGGCTTGGCCCTGCTCGCCGGACGTGCCCTCACATCCTGCGGCCCGTCCGCGGATGCCTATAATATCCCGCCCGCCGCGTTCCATTCCACACCCAGCAGCACTTTGGCCGTGGGCGATGTGCTGCGCTTTTCCTACGTCGGCGCGCCGGAGTTCAACCAGTCTCAGAAAATCCAGCCCGACGGCCGCGTGAGCCTGCCCAAGGTGGGAAATGTGAAGGCCGAGGGCCGCGGCATCAGCTCGCTGCAATCCACGCTGACCGAACTGTACGGCCCATACCTGAACGACCCGACGGTGGTCGTCGCCATGGAGCAGCCCTCCGCCGCGGTCTTTCTGTCCGGCGAGGTCGGCCGGCCGGGGAAATTACCGCTGGACCGCCAGATGTCCGCCTTCGAGGCAATCATGGAGGGCGGCGGATTTTCCAAGCTGGCCAATCCCAAGCAAGTCCTCGTCATCCGGACGGAAGGCGGGAAGCAGAAACGCTACGTGCTCAATCTGAACGCCACCCTCTCCGGGGAGGAAACCCAGCCGTTTTACCTGCGGCCCTACGACGTGATTTATGTCAACAAGAGCAACTGGTGAAAATCCGCCGTTCGCCCGGTCCCTGCCCATTTCCACCATGCTACAGAACAATCGGATTGTCTTCGGTGCCGACGGTCACAGCCGGTTGAAGCAGCAATTGGAGGAGTTCTGGCGCGGCATCCCGCGGCCGCGGATCCTTGAAGCGGGCTGCGGATCGGGAAGCAATATCCCGATTCCTCCCGACTCGCATCTGACCGGGATCGACATTTCCGAAGAGGAGCTGGCGAAGAACCAAGTGGTGGCCGAGAAGATCGTCGGAGATTTGGAAACCTATCCTCTGGAGAAAGATTCCTTCGATCTGGTGGTCTGCTGGGACGTGCTGGAGCACCTCGGGCGCCCGCGGCTGGCGATGGAAAACATGGCGTGAAGCGTCCGGCCCGGCGGGCTGCTGCTGCTGGCGTTTCCCAACGTGCGCTCGGTCAAGGCGGTGGTGGCGAAATACACGCCGCTGTGGTTTCACAGCACGGTCAACCGGCTGGTCTATGGCGCAAAAGCCGGAGCGCCGGGATTCATCAATTTCCCGACCGTCCTCGATCCCGCGATCGCGCCCGAGAAAATGGCGGATTTCGCGGCCACCCAAGGACTGCGGCTGGAATTCG
>JBBSUD010000170.1:0-11497 GCA_038235225.1 Verrucomicrobiales bacterium | reverse complement strand
GCGCGTCGTCCAGAGCGGCGATCACGCGATCCAGATCGGCCGCCGCGATGTCATGGCGGGCGAGTTCGGCGACGGTATCCGGGTCGCCGGCCCGCAGTATCGCGCGCGCCTTTTCGAGCCAGTCCCGCTGATTCCGGGTCTCGTTGAGGACAAAATCGCGGTCGAGATATTCTGCAATCATCGGTTCGGTCAGTAGTTGGAAATGAAATTCGCCCAGCCGCCTTTGCCGAATTCGAGCGTCTGGTAGAGCTTCGACTTCGCCTCGTAGCTCGGGAAATAGATCGAAAGCCCGGTCGAGCGGCGGACGTCCGGATGTGGCGCGTGGTTTTCCAGAACGCAGGCGGAAATCGCGGATTTCACCTCTCTGGTGAGCGCCGCGAGGTCCGGGGCGAGCGCCTCCAGCCGCTCGCAGAAATCGCCGAGGTCGATGTAATCGGGCACATAATAACTCTGCGCCGATTTCCGAGACTGCCGCAGCGCCCGCTCGATGCCGGTGCCCTGATCCAATGCCGCCGTCAGCCCGGCACCGAGCGCATCCGCCGCGGCGGCCACCCGTGGCATGGCGGCCAGATCGCAAACGGACTGCGTCGCCTTTTCCGACGCTGGGTACGATTCCACGAAATCCTTCGCGATCGTCCGCGCCAGCTCCTCCGCGCTCATCTTGGGATGCGCCGCGAGCTTCTTGAGAATCCGATCATACGGCCACCCCTGCGCCGGCTCGATTTCCTGCGAACTGCACAAAATGTCCGCGAATTCGCCGATCTGGCAGCCGGTTTCCACCATGGCCATCAGGCACGCGTCCATGCCGATGATGTCGAATTTCCTGCCGACGGCCTTGGTGACATCGGCGAAGACCTGGCGCATTTCCACGTTGTCGAGGAAGTCCTGCGCCTGGTCATCGAAGCCGATCGCGCGGCGGCCCGCGCCGGCGTTTTCGAGCTGCCAAGCGGTCAGGAAAAATGACCCGCGCTTCTTCCTGCCAGCCGCGCGATTTCCCACAAACCCTTGCGGTGCAAGCAAGCTGCCGCGCGCGCCGCCCCGCCGCGTGGCCGGGCCAGCCGTCTCGCGCGCCGGCCTCGGATCGAGTCCGCGCTCTTCGGCGGCATGATAGACATCGGTATCGTCCCAGCCCGCGCCGTGGTTCCAGAGCACCGCCATGGTGCGCTCCGCCGGGAATTTCCGCAGGCCCCATTCGAGGAATTCCTGCAAAACCGCCGGGTCGCCCGTGTTCGTTTCACCGAGGATTTGAATGACGTCCGCCTCCAGATCGGGCGAATCGCTGATGCGGTAGCGCGCCGCATCCACGCCGGCCGCCGCGGTGTCGCGCTGGACGAGCACGTTGATGGATTTGCAATGGCCGAGGCCGCGCTTCATTTCCAGCAGGTCGTCGTGGCCGAAGTCGTCGAGGTCGTTGTCGCCCGCCATGAAAATCAGGATGGTCCAATCCGCCGTGCCGGCCGCCGGTGCCGGATCGGCGCTGGAAATCGGCCGCACGGCAGGTGCCGGAGCCGGCGGTCGCAGCCGCAGCGCGCGCGAAAGCTGATCCGATGCCGCCGTGCCGAGCAACGCCGCCGCGTCATCGAAGGCGGCGTCCCGAGCGCCCGCCGCACCCCGCGTCCGCGCCGCAGCCGCCGGGGGATTTGCCAGCATTTCCACAAGCTGCGGGCGGTCGAACAAATGGTAACCCAGCTCGCCCGCCAGCCCGCCGAGTTCCGCCTCCGCAGCGTCCGCCGCCCGGATTCCGCCGCGTGTCCGCCGGCCCACCGATCCGATCCAGCCGGCCACCGTGCTGACAAATCCGTCGTACGACGGGTGGCGTTTCCGCGGCCAGCCGTTCAGCGCGGATTTCGCCGGCAGCGGCGCGCGCAGGAGCTTCGAAGCATCGAACACGCCCGGCCCCATCCGCTCCGTGTCCCAGTTCGCCGGCGGGTTGAACGCGACCGTCCGCAGCAGGTGCGCGAACGCCTGCGGCACGTAGCGCGCGTGGCCGTATTTTTCCGCCAGCGCCTTCCGGCCGCCGTGATGCGCCAGCCAGCACGCTGCCATTCCGGCCACCGTCGGCGTCGCGAATGACGTGCCATTTCCGCGCCCCACCTCGCTGCCCATCGAGTGCCCCGGCGGCAGCGCGCCGCGCTTCGGAATCGCATGCCACACGTCCTGTCCCGGCGCAGTGATGTTCACTTCCGGTCCGCGCGAGGATCCGCTCCATTTCTGCCAGCCGCAGTTGCAACCCGCCACCGCGATCACTTCGTCCAGCGCCGCTGGCCATACCACCAGCGGCAGCGCGTCGTTCGAGCCGATCACATTTCCCGCCGCCGTGCAGATGATTACCCCGTCCTCCACCGCCGCCCGCACCACGTCCTGCAAGTAGCTCGTATTCGGCCGCTGTCCGCCCATGCTCATCGTGATCACGTCGCAGCCCGCCCGGTGCGCTGCGCGGATTCCCCGCGCGACCCGCGTCAGGTTGAAATGCACCACCGTCGGCGCGATCCGGAACGGAATCACCTCCGCCGCCGGCGCGGTCCCGCTCAATTCCTTGCAGCCCGTAATCATGCTCAGCGTCCCCGTGCCGTGCCCGTCGAAGGTCTTGAAACGCACCTCCGCCACATCCGCGCCGTCCGAATCCATCGGGTCCAGCGGGCGATTCCCCACCGTCGGATTCTCCGGATCGTAGAAATTCGCGCCTTTCCCCACGTGGATTTTCCCGGCGTCCAGCGGCACTTCCGCGTGATTCGTCACGCCCGTATCCAAATGCCCGATTGTCACCCCCGCGCCTTTCTCCGGTCTGCCCAGCTTGTGGGAAAATCGCCACGCATCGTCGGCATTCACGAGGTCGAGATGCCAGCGCTTGCTTTTTTCCGAGCACGCCAGACGCGTGGAAATCCCGGCAACGCTGCGCAGATTCGCCCGCAAATCCGGCGCGGACCCGCCGATCTCCGCCGGCGCCGGCACCCACTCGATTTCCGGTTCCGCCCGCGCCACCGCCGCCGTCCGCTCCAGCTCGTGACTTAGTGTCCACGCTGCCGGCACTGATAAAATCGCCTCCGGGTGAGTCGCCCGGTAAGCCGCGAAATCCGGGTCCAGCCGCTCCACCGACCACCCGTCCCCGAGCACCTCCACGACCGCCGCCCGCACCGCCGCATCGTCCGCCGCCTCCGCATCCATTGCGAATCCCCGCACGCTGTTCCCCGGCGCGGAAATCTCCAACAATGCCAATTCGCCCTCCGCCAAATCCAAATCCGCCAGCCCAAGCTCCGCCGGAGCAACCTCCCGTGCCTTCGCCCCGGCCTCCCCGAGCACCGCCGCCAGCACCCGCGAAATCAACCGCCGCCGCAACGCCGCCGGCAACGCCCGCGCCGCCGGAAACTCGTTGATCAACGTGGCGTCCGCCGCCCCCACGATAAGCAACCGCACCCCCGGATCCTCCAACACCCGCCCCACAAACTCCGGCAGCACACGATCAATAACGGACCGGATCGGCACAAGAATCCGCGAGATGAGGGCGGGGAGATGGTTCATGGTATTATGTTAATTTAGAACAGCGAGCCGAGGATGTCTGGACGTGGGATAAATCCGGAATGCGTGCTTGCTTTTTATACTGCAAAAAATAGGCATCGATGAAAATTGCGCCTTGGATTTTTGTTATTGGGATTTCTCGTCTGACACTTTTCCTGATGGTTGTGAAGTTGTTGTAACATTGCCAACGATGGACTGTTGAGGCATCGCCCCATCTGAGATTTTGGGAAGATCCTTTCGAACGCCAACCCAGACATCTCGATCTTCGTTTCTCCAATAAATGGTGGGTCCTTCAGTGATGATGAAAGAATCACCTTCGTTTAGTCGCGCGATTTGAGTAACTCCTGTATGATAAAATAAATCATTTCGTGGTAACGAGACCCGGACACGATAAGCGTCGGAACCGAGTTTGTAGGTCACTCCAACGCGGAGACTTTCTAGGGAGGGATTTCCTTTTACGGCGCATTTGCCGGAAATGAAATACCCACGTGGATCCAACTGTCCGATACGAATATAGCCTAACGTATCGTTAGCTCGTTTGGGAATAGTTGCCTCAGCTCTTTCCAGCGCTTGGGTCAGCGACATTTCCTGTTCCACTAAAAGCGCCATCTGGCCTTTTGTTTTATTGCCTTCAAGTATTTTCCGCTGCACTTCTTCTTTCATCTGCTCCAAGAGTCCTCGTTTATCATTTAGCTCGTCATTGACTGTCGCATTTGCGAGGGTCATTACTCTCATGTCTTCCCTTGTGGCTTTGATTGTAGCCTCAAGCTCGTCCAGTTTCAGTGATTTGCTGGCGATGTCAGTTTGGTAATCCTTTTGCTTGCTGGCCAGGGCTTCGCTTGCTTTCTCCGAGGCAGCAGATTTTGCTTCAAGCTCTTTTCTGAACTGGATGTTGAGATCATACAAGTCCTTCATTACTTTTGCGAAAAGAACATAGCACGAGATTCCGGCTACTAGGCCTGCAAAAGAATACTTGATAATTGTTAACAGCGGCCGAGAGTTCTGTGCTTCAGCGTGAAGTTTTTTTGCTTCGGCGCGCAATTTTAAAGTTTCGCATCGCAGTTTTCTGATATTGAGTTTATCCAAACACTCTTGGGTGTCTCGGGGGCGTAGTTCTGAATTCATAGATTTGGTATAGGGTGGTTCTAATGGGCTTTCTGGAAAAGTTGATCCAAGTTGTTGCGTATATCCACGGCTGAAAGGGTGGTGCCTCTTTTCTTCCGCTGGCTGAAGTATGTTAGCCTGGTTCAGAGGATTCAACTTTCAGAGAGGCGTTCACCACCCGCACCCCCGGATCCTCCAACACCCGCCCCACAAACTCCGGCAGCACACGATCAATAACGGACCGGATCGGCACAAGAATCCGCGAGATGAGGGCGGGGAGATGGTTCATGGTGTTTCTTGGGTTTGATTTGTTCGTTCGTTACGGCTTCACCACTTCGAAGTAGATCGGGCAGTGGTCGGAGTAGCGGGAAATCCAGGTGTCCTGATCCGTGATTTCCTCCAGCTCCGCCCAGCCGAGGACGCGGACAGATTTGCCGGAAAAATCGGTGAACTGAAGATTCGACGAGGCAACGACCTGGTCGAGATCGGCGGGGGTGTAGCGGCTTTTGCTGCCGTTCGACCAGGTGTGCGCGGCGGTCTTGGCCAGGCGGCGCATGCCGGATTTCTTGGCAAGCTTGTCGATCTTCTCCAGCTCGATGTCGGCGCTGATATTATATTTCTTGATGAGGTATTGGAGGCCCATCGTGTTGAGATCGCCGAGAAAGATGTAGTTCACCTCCCGGCCGGGTTCGGCGGATTTCTTGAGCACTTTACGGAAATCCAGCGCGCGTTCGAGCATCTCGTCCCGCAGCCCCCAGCCGCGAGGATCGGGGCCGCTGCTGAGGTGAAGGAATAGGATCGGATAATTCTCGCCGTCGATGCGCAGCGTCAGCAATGCGCCGGGCCGCATGCTCGTCGTCCCGGCGCGGAACTCGATTTTCTGCGTAAAGAAAGCGCTCAGCCCGCCGCGCACGCCGACGAGGATTTCCTGCACCTGCGGCCCCTCGGTGATATGGAATTGGTATTCCGGCATCTGCTCAACGAGTTCCGCGAACACCCGCTTCCCCTCGACTTCATACAACGCGAATACATCCGGCCCGATGTCCGCGATGACACGAACAACCTCCGCCACGCGGGCGGGGTCGTCTTTGAAGTGTTCGACGTTCCAAGAGAGGATGGAGAAGAGTTTTGGCATGGGGATGGGAGTTATGAAATTAGCATTTCCCCGAGGTCAGGCGGTCGAGGATGGTGAGGTAACGGTTCATAGTTTCCATGAGGAGACGGGCGTCGTTGGCGATTGGGGCGGTTTGAGCGCGGACGAGCTGTTGGATGGCGGCGGTGGGGGATTTGCCTTCGGCGATTTGGAAGAGGGGGAACTCGCGGAAGTCGTCCTGGCAGTTGAGGTCGGGTTTTTGGGAATCGGGCTTCAGGGGGAAATTGTCGATGAGGAGCTTGAGCAAACCGGCGTTGGTGACGGTGACGCCGGAGCGGAGGAGGCCGGTGGCGGCGAGGGTGAAATAGCCGTGGCCGTCCTTTTCCTTGGCGGTTTGCTCGGGCTGGCAGGCGCCGAACGAGATTTCCCGCATGCCTTCCTCGGAGCTGCCGCGGTTGGCGGGCTGCGATTCGCGGAACTGCTGGTGCTTCGCACGGATATCCCCGCGCACGACAATGAAGCGTTCGCGCTCGGCGCCGGCGGCGGGAATGGGGGTGGGTCCGCCGAATCGGTTGACGGTGCCGGAGTGGCAGGAATCGAAAAAGCAGGTCAGCCCGACACCGGCGGGCAGCATGTCGAAGATGCGGCCGAGGTCGTCATCTAGGACGAATTTGCCATCGGTGTAATCGTAGGGGACGAGCGCCTCGTCTTTGTGATCGATGGTCTCGTCGCCATCGAGATCGGGGAGTTGGGTGCCGTGGCCGGAGTATTGGATGACGAGGGCGTCGCCGGGGCGGGCGTTGGTGACGAGGTCCTCGATGGCGGCGGTAATCCCTGCGAAAGTGGCTTGCTCGTTGATGAGCAGACCGGCGGATTCGAAACCGAGGTCGATGAGGGTTTGCTGCCAAAGCAGCGCATCGGGAACGCAGCCTTCAAGCGGCGCGGCGGGGTAATCGTCGATGCCGATGCAGAGCGCGAGGCGGCGCGGCGGGGCGGGGACGAGCGAGGGCGCGTCCATGCCGCGGGCGGTCGGGGTGTCATCCACGGTGTCCCGGAAACCGGCGGGAAAGGGTTCGCCGGCGTCCTTGCCGCCGATGCGGAAGACGATGCTATTCAACGTGTCCGTCTCGTTACCGAAGCCGCCGTGGGCATAGGAGTGGCTGGCAGAACCGGGCTTCGCAGCGACGGTCGGGGAGAAAATCAGTTGGGCATTTTCGCCATCGCCGACCGGGTAATTGAAGAGAGCGGTGATCCTGCCGTTGGCGCGGATGCTTTCCTCCAAGCCGAGAATGGCGGTGGGAATCTTCGGTTCGAGCGCGCGGCTGATGAGGTAGAGCAGCGATTTCCGGTAGATCTTGATCACGTTGTCCGCGAGTTCGGTTTTCTCGTCCATGGTGAACATGGTGAGGTTGCCGATGCCGTCGGAATTGCCGACGAGGCCGAGCAGCTTTTCCTCGAACAGCGCGGTGGTGATGGCCGGGGCGAGCAAATGCAGGCTTTCCACCTGGCCGAGACCGGAGGCGAGAAGGGTGGGGATGAACCACGCGTGGAAAACGGCACCGGCGCTGTGGCCGACGCAGTGGACTTTCACTTGGGCGGCATCGACGTCGGTGCTTTTGAGAAATCTGGCGAGTTCTTCGGCGACGGTCCACGCTCCGCCGATGCCCGGCTCCACGCCGTGCTCGGCGAAGAGTTTCATTTTCCCCCAGACGTGGTCGATTTGTGCGCCGCGCACGGTTTTCTCGACGCTCCAGTCGGTGGCGCCGACGAAGCCATCCTTGATTTTCCCGAAGAAATCACCAATGCCGCGATCCCCGGGACGGCCTAGCAGGCAATCGTGGATGGAGGTCCAAACGCCGGTTTCCCAGATGAAAAAGATCGGATAGATGTTGGCTTTTTTCCAATGCGGGATGTGGGCGAGGGCCTGTTTGACGGCGCCCTCCTCGGTGACGGTGCCGCCGTGGGCGAAGAACAGGATTTGGAGCGGCTTGCCTTTCTTGCGATCCTTGTAGGCGGCCGGGAGCTCGTTGCGGAACAGGTCCTGGACGCTTTTCACGCTGGAATCCAACGAGCCGCTTTTTACGAAGCGGCCGTCGCGGAGGTTGACGGCGTGCTTGGCGAGGAGTTCCCGGTTTGTTTGCGAAATGGTGAAGCTGCGTTCGGCGGGGGCGTCGGTTGTCATGGGGATTTATGGTTCAGGATTGAGGATGAATGGTGAGCCGGAGTTTTCCGAAGTTGTTGAAGTAGAAGCCGGGAACGTCGTTGGCGAAGACCCACAGCCGGCCGCCGCGCGCGGGTAGGAAATCGATTTCCCGGTAGTCGAGCACGGCGAAGACGGTGGCCAAATCGCGGCCGATGCAGCCGGCGAGGACGAAGTAATTCCGGCCCGGCAACCGGCACAACCGCTTGAGCGGGCGGGCGAGTAGCGCGTTGTGGCCGAGAACTGGATCGCAGTTCTGGTAGAAATCTTTCCATGGTTCATCGGGATCGATTTCGTAATCGAACCGGCAGGCGCAGCCGGCTTCGAAATCGAATCCGGTGTCGTTCCATGGGTTGCGGGCGCGGATGGTGGAGGTGTGGCTCATTGGGCGGAAATCGGGTGGAGCGGCGCGTCGGGATCGCCGTAATGGATGTAGTTCGCCCAATCCGGCATGCCTTCGGCCGCGAGCACGTTGCGCGCTTCGGTGACGGCCCGGCCGACCGCGGCTCCGGCGCTCAACCTGGTGTGGAGGGTGGTGCCGAAGAGCGTGGCGGCGACGTCGTTCACCGGCCAGAACGTGCCGATGTAGTGGTGGACGCCGGCAATGAGGAATGCCTCCGCCAGAGAAATCGCGCCGTGGGCCTGGTCGCGATTCGCGATGATTTCCCGACTGGTCGGATCCATGGGTGCAATGACCGGATCGAGCCGCTCGATGCGACCCATTTCGCAGCAGTTGAAAATGAGCGCGGCGGGCAGGCGCTTCAGGGCGAGGGCGTCGCGGCCGGTGAAAAAACCGTCGGCGAGGCGGAGACCGGAAAGGCGCGGCTCCTGGCGATTGAATCCGCCGTGGCCGGCGAAATGAAGGACGTCGAGCGGTTGCTCGTTCAGGAAACCGGTCACCGCCTCGCAGGTGGCGGCGTCTCCAGAGAGGAAATGGATTTCGGCCAAACCCTCCAGCTTGCCCCTGAGGATTTGCCCTTCTTCCCGCGCGCTGTCCAGCTCACCGGATGGATCGATCACCATGAGCATGCGAAGCTTCCGGCCGGCGGGCGGCGGCCACAGGCTGCGAATGCTGTCGCTGATAAAGCGCCGGCTGACGCCGCCCTGAAGGGCCACCCAGCGGCCGTCTTGCAGCCGCCACGTCTCCCACGGCACGCGCGACGCCTCGGCATCGTGGATGATTTCCACCCGCGGTTCCTCTTGGAAAGTCGGCGGAAATTCGTCCAGCGGGGCGCCGATTCCGGGCGGCAGCAGCGCACCCACCCGTTCCGAGATATTCGCGAGTTGGTCCGTCGTGGTGACGCCCTTGCCGGTATTCACGCCGGCGGCATCGTAGAGTTCCGCGATGCGGGCGGTCGCAAAGGTCTCCTCCAGCCGGAGCACGGTCGCGCTGGAACTGCGCTTGCCGTCGGGATCGCGCGCGGGCTGGAGCATCGCGACGAGGTTCATTTCCGCACCGTCGTTCGGCCGCATCGAAAGGTTGAGCAGGTTCGACTGGATCGGCGGCCGGCTCCCGTCCGCCCCGCATTCCGCCTCCGCCACGGTTTGGCGGAAGCGCAGGTGGCTGCTCCGCAAAGTGGTCCGGACGCCCTTGAAGCTGTCGTCGAATTTCACCAGCTCCCGCAGCACTTCGTGGATTCTACCCAAGCGTCCCGGATCCTGTTCCACGATCACGATGCGGCGGAAGCGGTCGCGTTCCGGATCGTCGCGCAGCGCCTCCATGAAACCGCGCATCATCGGGTTGAGGGCGTTGGCGACATTGATTTCGCTTTCGTCCGGGCGACGGCCGCCCATCAGGGTTGTGGAAAATTCTTCAAAGCTGGACGCCAGCAAGTTGCGCAGTGCCGAACGCGCGGCGGCGAGCAGCGTATCATCGGTGAAATCCTCCCATTTTCCCAAGCCGAGGAAGGCGATGAGGTCGGCCATGATGGGGAACCGGCCGGTCGGGATCACGTCGAGCGAACCGGCGCCGCGGGCGGCGTTCCGCTGGGCAAGCAGGCGGGAGAGATTGCCATCCATGGCATCGTCCAGAGCGCGGGTGGCGCTGGTGGGGTCGAGTCCTTGGATCTGGCCGAGCAGGATGACTTTGGACGGCGTGTTGGCGATGTCGCCATGGCAGATTTCGATTTCCACGGAGATGTCGCTGCCGCGGGAAATGAGTTCCGGCGGGAACCCGATTTCGGGGCGTTGCGGGGTCGTTTTGTCGTATCTCGGGGGCATGTTGCGGATGGGTGGATCCGGAAAAATGGGCGCGGAATCGCGCAAGAGTCCGAGGCCTGGGGGAGACAAATCGGTGGCCGCGGGCGGTGGGGGAATCCGCGCGCTCTATCTGCCGAAGATGACGCGCCGGCGGTGGGTAGGGCAAGACGGCGGGCGTGCCAAATTCGGAGGTAAGGTTCGGACTTGTGAAAAGTCAGGACTGGGCGGTCGGCGAATATTTCCCGACCGCATCGCGCGGATTGCCAAAGGGTTGCCGGAAATGGCGGGCAGGGCCGGCAGGGGATTTCTTGCGGGACGGCGGCGGATTCGTTAGACGGTGGGGTGTCGTGCGAATCGTTCGGGGGAACATGAACTGGCGGGTATTGCCAAAAGGCGGCGGGGACTCCGTATGCCTGGAGCGGCTGTCGCTGCGCTGCGGCTACCGGATCGGGGAAATCGCCTCGGCGCTGGGCTGCGGGGAGCGCTATTTCCATGAGGTTTTCACGCGGGACATCGGCTTGCCGCCGAAGCAATGGATGCGCTGGGAACGGATGGTGGTGGCGTGCCGGAAGCTCGCTTATGGCCGGCATCACGACGAGGTGGCGGCGGATCTGGGATTTCTCAGCACGCGGCATTTCCGACGGGAATTCCGCGGTAGATACGGCGTTTCCCCGGCCGAGTTCCAGCAGCGGGCGATCGGCGAGCGGGATGCGGATGGCGGCATCCGCGAAATCCCGGATCAGGATCCGGCCTGACGGTTCCGGCGGCGGAGTTCAAGAAATCCGGCCGAAAGGACGATTGCGGTGGTGCCGAGAAATCCGTTCACGAGGTCCATCATGGTTTCTGCGACGGATTGCTGGATGTGCGTGCCAAGCGCGAGATCCGAGCCAAACTCACCGATTTCCCAGATCAGCGCGGCAGTGTAACCGGCCAGAAACGCGGCGGCCAGCCTTGCGAGCGGCGGCTGATTCCCCAGCCACGGCGCGAGAAACGGCAGGGATTTCCAGACAAAGAACGAAAACGAAAGCCCGCCGCAGAAATGATTCACCCAGTCGGTTTCCGTCCGCCAGCCGTGGATGGCGACGAATTGGTGAAACAGGAGCACCGTCACCGGCGCCCAGACGCCGGTCGCGCGCGCGAGTTGGAAAATCCGCCTCACGGAGTGCTCAGGAAAGCACCTTGCCCTCGAATTTCACCAGCGCGGCCTGGATCAGCGGGTCGTTGTAGAAGGTGTCCTCGGCCGCGGCAGCGGCAGCGGCGGGCGGTGGCTCGGTCGGCGGGGCGGGCTTTTCCGTGGCTTTCGGCGGTTCGGGCGGCGGCGGGGACTCGCAGGTGTCCGGCGCGGCGGCGATCATCGAATCAAGCGCGGAGGCGGCCGAGCGGGG
>JBBSUD010000169.1:0-11523 GCA_038235225.1 Verrucomicrobiales bacterium | reverse complement strand
GCTTCCTGACCGACCTCGGCCTGTTCTCCCGCCTCGCGGAAATCTTCCCCAACGAGAGCGTTGCCAATTCGCCGGGGCTCCTGCCGCTGCTTCTCCGCGCGCTCCAGCAGACCGCCGCCTGGCAGCGCGAATCCGAGCTGCTCGATGCCCACGGCGGACTGCTCCCGCGCTACGAATTGTTTGCCCGCCGCGCCATCGTCGCCGCGAAATCCGGCGACACAGCCGCCCTCGCCAGCCAGTGGGGCGCTGCCCTGGATGAGGCGAAATCGGTCTCAGGAGCCACCGCCTACCTCGCCCTCCGCCGCCTCGCCGGGGACGCCGGCATGCAGGACGAAGCCGAGCAAGCGCTCATCGCCGCCATCCGCACCGGCCGCGGACCGCTCCCGCTCTACGCCGATCTCAAACCGCTGCTCCAGTCGCTTTCCGCCCGCGACCGCGAGAACGCTCTCCTCGAAATCTGCGCGATTTACCTCTCGCTCGAGCCCTCAAACCCCGTTCTCCTGACCCAATACGCCTACCTCGCCCTTCTCAACCGGCTCGCCACGCCAGAGACCATCATTGAGGCGATGAAGCCGCTGGCCGGCGCCTTCCCGAAAGAGCTTCCGATCCAGTGCGCGCTCGCCGCCGCCTACCTCGCCGGGGATCTGCCGGAGGAGGCCGCGGCCGTCTTCGCGCCGCTCGAAATCGTTCCGGAAAAGCTCGCCCCAGCCTACCGCGCCGTCTGGCTCGCGACCCGGGTCGCCACCGGCAAGCTGGAGAAATCAGCCCCCGAGATCGTCCGGTTCCCCTTGCAGGATCTGCATCAATCCGAGCGCCGGATGTTCGGCAAATGGTTGCGGGAGTAGGGAATGGGGCGGGAATGGAACGGCGCAAGCGGCGCCGGGTCACGCCGGGGAAACGAAGATTTCCGGCGACCTTTCAGGCCGCGATCCAAGGTTTCGCGCGATCCCCGGTCCTGAAGGGCCGGGCTATGTTCCGTGGCCCTTTCAGGGCCGGATTGTCCGGCAAATGGTTGCGGGAGTAGGGAACGGCGCGGGAATCGAACGTCCCAAGCGACTCTCGGTCACGTCGGGCAAACCAGGATTTCCGGCTACCTTTCAGGTCGCGATCCAGGGATTTGCGCAATCCCCGGGCCTGAAGGGCCGGGCTTTGTTCCGTGGCCCTTTCAGGGCCGGATTGTCCGCCAAATGATTGTTGGAGTAGGGAATGGGGCGGGAATCGAGACTCGCAAGCGGCGCCGGGTCACGCTGGGCAAACCAAGATTTCCGGCGACCTTTCAGGCCGCGATTCAGGGGGTCGCGCAATCCCCGGCCCTGAAGGGCCGGGCTTTGTTCCGTGGCCCTTTCAGGGCCGGGTTGTCCGGCAAATGATTGCTGGAGTAGGGAACGGCGCGGGAATCGATTTTCGCAAGCGGCGACCGATCACGCCGGGCAAACGAAGATTTCCGGCGACCTTTCAGCGCCGAAATGGATGTCCTAGGCGATCTTCGCGCCCTTCCTGACGGGGAATCCATCCCATTTCACCCGCGGGTTCCGTGGCGCGGCCCTCGCGGGCATGGCAGTCTTCCCGACTTCCATGCCTTTTTTTGCGCCCGATTTCCTGTGCTCGTCCGCAAAAATTTCCGCGAACGCGCGACGCCTCCACCCGGATCACGGCAGTTTCCACGGGCCGCGGAATTTGCGGTATTCGGCTTCCGGGAGGAGGACATAGACCGGCCGGCGGGCGGGGTCGATGCGGGCGATGAGGGTTTGGAGTTTGCCCTTTTCCATGGAGGTGCAGCCGGCGGTGGGGGCCGCGCCGCCACGGCGCCAGATATGGAAAAAGATGGCGGAGCCGTCGTTCGGCGTGGCGTGCGGCGGCGCATTGTGGGCGATGAAGAGCTTGAGCGCGTGCGCGTCGTCGTTTTGCCGCATTTGCTGCTTTTTCTCCCATGCAGTGGCGGGCGCGTGGTCGAGCACGACGTTGCGATTGTACGAGGGCGAGGCGGGATCTTCGATCCAGAGATCGCGCGGGGTGACCTGGCGGTAGGGAAGCTGCGGGTTTTTGGAAATCTTCGAGGCATAGCCCCAAGCGCCGCCGATGCCGAACACGCCGGCGGGCGAGCGACTATCGCCTTCCGTTTTTGTCACCGCGCCGGTCGGGACGGGATGCATGCCTTTCCCCCAGACGAGGCCGCTTTTACCGAGCCGGGCCTTCCACGATGGGCCGGCCGCTTTCCATGCTCCGCCGGATTTTTCGTAGAGAGTCAGGGTGACGCTGGAGGAATTCCAGCCATCAGCCAAGCCAACGAGGCATTGCGTGGAATCGCGCGGAAGCTGGAACGCGGAGAGGGGGAGGATCGTGAGGATGAGGGCGAGGAGGATGCGCATGGGAGAGGAAGAGTAGAGTCGGAAGGTCGCAAAGTCTTAAGGTCGGAAGGTCGGAAGAGGAAGAGGTGATGCGGTCTTCGGACCTTGAGACCTTGAGACCTTGAGACCTTGAGATCTTTTACCTTATGATTCTTGTGGCCCGGACGTCGCCGATGAACGCGGCGGCGCGGATTTCGAGGGGCATGCGTTCGGCGTCGTCGGAGAGCCAGAGGGTCATGGGCTTTTTGAGCTTTTTGTAGGCTTTGAGCTCCATGGTTTTGCGATCGATTTTGTTCAGTTCGGCGCTGAGGCGGATGGCTTTGCGGCCGGCGTGGATTTCCCGGCCGAGGACGCTGACTTTCAGCAAATATGGGGTGGTGAAGGGGAAAACGAGGATCTGAATCCGATCGCCGTTGACCAAGGGCTGGCTGCGGACGTGGAGCATGGCGGAGAAGATGTCGAAGACGGCGGGTTCGGCGAAGGTGCGGGCGGTTTTCTTGACCGCGCCGGTCTTGAGGGTTGTGAGGATTTCCACACTTTCGGAGCGCTTGGCGAAGTGCCGGACGTCAGTCACGGTGCGCTCTTTGGAATCGGTTTCCACGGCATGGGTGAAAATCGGGCGGAGATCGGCGGGGTTCAGCTCGGACCAGAAATCGCTCTGGTAGGCGAAGAGCACGGCGGCGGCGCCGAGGCTGCGGGACGTTGAGCGGACCGCATAAACGCCGGCTTTTCGCGCGTCCGCGGGGGCGAAATCGATGCGCACGATGCCGGCACGCAGCATGCCTTTCCAGCTCAGTTCCAGCTCTATGGACGACGTTGGCGGATTCGGCAGCGGACCTTTGGCGGGCGAGGTCAGCCCGGATTTCCAGGCGGGAGCCGCGCCGAGCGGCAGGGCGAGGAGGAACGGGAGGGCAAGGGCGGGTAGGGAAAGCATGGCGGCGCGGGCGAAGAAACCCGGCCCCACGCTTTCCATGGATCGGCGGGATGGCAAGGCCGCGCCTGCCTGGCGTTCACTCGTCGAAGGGCAGATCGACCGGCATGGCGCGCGGCGGGAGGACGCCTTCACCATCGACATAAGCCGAGCTGGTCTCGAAGCGGTCCTCGCTGACCGGCATCGGGCGGAAGGATTCCGAGTGGGTATCGACGCGGAATTCCAGCTTCATGACGTCGCGATTCGTCTCGGCGACCTGGTCGAGCAAATCCTGGTTCTGGTTCTGGAGGTTTTCCATTTTGGCGACGAGCGCCTCGTAGAATTTCTGCTCGGCGGTGCCCGAAACCCGCGGACCTGCCGGCGGGGCCTGAAGCGCGGCGAGCTGCGGGGAAGCCGGCGCGGACGCGGGCGCCGGCGGCGTGACGGAAGGCGGGGCCGGGGCGGCGGGCGCGGCGGGAATCCCCAGCGGCAGGCCGGCGGCGGCTGCGGCGGCGAACTCGCGCACGGAGCACCAATGGCTGGCGCCGGCGGCAGACATGACGGCGAGCGCGGCGCCGCAAAATAGGGGCAGATGCTGGGACTTCATTTTTTGCTTTTGGTGGATGATTTGGCGGCGGGAAGGGAGATCAGGAGCTGCTGGAGATTGCCGATCGCGGCGTCCAGCCGCTGCGAATCCTCGTCGAGCCGCGCCAGCGAATCCGATAGCACGGCACCGACAGTGTCGGTCTGGGCGTAGCCGAGCGCGCTGTCGTAGCCGGGTTCGGTCACGGCGAAGGCCGCGGCTCCATCGGCCTCGGGCACCAGCACATGCGGGCGGATCGCCAGGGTGATGCGGGTGCCGGGCGAGACCTCGATCTCGCGGGTGAAGGGCGGCACCTCGGCATTCGCGTCGAGCACCCAGCCGGCGGGCGGTTGGGCCAGCGGTTTGGCGGGAAATGGCGCGTGCAATTTCACATCCGCCGGATCGATCGCGCCGGTGCCGGCGGCCTGGAATTTCTCCACGCGGACGGCAAGGTCCTCAGGCGGGGCGGACGGCTCGGTCGCGGTCTCCGCAACGGCTTCGGCGTCGGCTTTCGCATCCGATTTCGCGTTAGATTTCGCAACTTCACGGACCGCTTTCTTCGCATGAGCCAGTGCGGAATCAGGCGGCGGAAGGACGACTTTCACCTCGTTCGGTGCGGATTTGTCGCGATTCTGAAATTCCTGGATCGCGTCCAGCACCGCGTCCGACTGGGGACCGTCGGAAACGTTCTGGGAGACGACCCGGGGGACGCTGGCGAGTGTGAGGGCGAAGGCGGCGAGGGCGAGGGTGGTGCGGGATTTCATTGGTCGGCCGGGATTGGGAGCTGGATGGAGGCGGTTTCGAGGTTGGCACCGGCGGGTGCGGGGGCGGATTCCTGCTGGTTCGAGGGCAGCGTCGGGCTATCCGCGCGGAGGTCGGCGGCGGGAATCGAGCGGGCGACGAGCAGATTCCACTCGCCGAGCAACGCATCGCCCTCGGTGCGGAGCTCGCCGGATTTCGCGCGCCAGGCGGTCAGCCGGTCGAGCAGCGCGCGGGCATCGGCGACATCGCCGACCGTCCACCGCAGCTCGCGGCTGCGGTAGAGGACGGGCACGTCGATGTCGATTTTCGCCAGATGTCCGCCCGGCGCTTCGGCCGTGAGGATGTGCTGGACGCGGAGATTCGTGCGCTCGAAGACGTCGGCCGGTGGTGGCGGCGGCGCGGCGGAGTTCACGCTGCCGATCGTCTCGCCGGGCAGGCGGTGGCGATCGGGCAGCAGGCTGGCCGTGGATTTGCCGGAGGCAGCAACCGGCCGGCCACGGTTGGCGGGGGATTTCTCGAAATCCCCCGGGGAGCCGGCGGCGATGATGACGGGCTTGGAGATATACATCAGGCAGAACGTGGCGGAAATCGCCATGCTCGCGCCGAGCAGCCACGGGTAGGCGCGCTGGGTGCAGATGCCGTGGGCGCGGCGGTTTGCCATCGAGTAGCTGGGTGGCGGATCGAGCGCGGGCGGGGTGGCGGGCGGCGCGGGGCTGCCGGGGTCCGGCATTTGGGCGGGAAGCGGATTCATGGGTGGATTTGGGATTCAGGGATGGCGGGTTGGGAAACGGCGGCCGGCGGCGTGGGTTCCGCGGCGATGGCGTGGGTGACGATCGTCTGGTCGGACACGCCGGGAAATGAGGTGATGGTAAGCTCCTCGCGCGTCAGCCGCAGGTGGCGCAGCGTCCCGCCGGCCGAGCTCGTGGCTTGCAAGCCGGGCAGGACTTCGAGCGCGCCGCTGCCCTCGCGCTGCCGGCCGATGCCGTCCGACCGATAGATCTCGTAGGTCGTGTGGGAATTGCCCTCGCCCTCGGCGGAAATCCGGATGCGCACCCCGTCGGTATAGACTTGCAGCGCCAGCGGCTTCATCGGCACCGGGGTGACGCGGCCGGCGGTGAGCTTATAGCGCGCGTCCAGCAGGTAGTCCCCGACGTGGCGGAACTCGGCTGCTCCCGCGGCGAACAGCGGCAGGATTGTTAGTATAAGCAGTGTTGCGCGCATTTATTCCCCGACGTCCCAGAGGGAGTCCGTGTTGCTGCCGGACGGATCATAGCGAGTGCCGGATCCAGCATTGATTACGGGGGGGGATTGGTTCACGAGAATGGTAAGAGCGGGGCCTGACAGCGGCTTCACCGTCGGAATGGCGGTGGCGCCGTTAGGCAGATAGGGAACTAAATCGGCGGCCACGAGGTTGGCCACCGGCGCCGTCGGATTGTCCGCCAGATACATGCGCTGGGCGGAATAGACATTGCGCAAATCTTCCGAAGCGGCCCGGCCGAGCTTCCACTCGTCATACTTCCGGAAGGTGAACAGCCCGACGCTGATGAGCGAGAGCAGCACCAGGATGACCATGCTCATTTCGAGCAGGGTGAAGGCGCGGCGCGCGCGCGGGGATGGGGATTTCATGGAATCGGTTAGCAATGGTTTTGGATCAGCTTTTCAGCAATTTCAGCGCCTCTGCGAAGTTTTTCCGGAACTCGGGATCGTCCACGAAACCCTTGAGATAGAGCAGGCCGAAAAACACGGAAATCACGATGATGACGGTGGAGAACATCCACCACGTCACGGATTTCGTCTTCGGCGCGATGAACGGCACATACCATGCCTCCCGGTCCACGATCTGGGTGGTGTACATCTGGCTGTTCTCCTTGAGCTGCCGGATGAGATCGTCCGCGGCACCACTGCTGGCGGCGATGAACAAGTGCTTGTAGCGGCGGCCCGCCACTTCCGGCGTTTCCACCGCGCGGATCCCCACTGGCAGAGATTCCGGGAGGCGGAGTGTCTGGATGTGGGTTTCGTAAACGTATTTCTCCCGCAGCCAGCGATCGAATCGAGTGAGTTGCATAAGGAAATCAGGTGGAATGTTTGTTTGGCCGCGGATAAACGCGGGTGGACTTGGTGAATGAAGAACGAGTGGTCGGGTAGCTGGAAAAGGCGGGCGGCGGTGGATTCGTCCGAGTCTTGTTATCGGTTCAAACTCCGCTCTGCATCATCTTCGGACCCATCAGGAAGATCGGCAGGAAAGTGCCTACGAAGACCGCGGCAATGAGTCCGACGGCGATGATGAGGACGATGAAACTGATGGTCGCGGCGAAGGCTGCCATATGATTTTGCAAATCCTCCTCATACATCTCCGAAAGCATGTCGAGCTGGGCGTCGAGCGAGGCGGATTTCTCGCCGATGGCAAGCATGTGGGTGACTTGCGAATCCACGGAGGTGTATTTTGCGAACGCGGTGGAGAGCGGCACGCCGGAATGTTCGTATTTGTCCGCCGCGGTGCGCAGCTCGTTGTAGAACGGGGTGTTGCGCACGCTGTTCGCGGAGACGCGAATGGATTTGGCAAGGTTGATGCCGTTGGAATGCAGCAGTTTGATGGTGGAAATGAATGTCATCTGCCGCAGCGTCATCACCAGCAGCCGGAGCAGGCGCCATTTCGACATCACAAACCCGAGGATGAGGTTCCGGACATGCGCCGAGCGGGCGATCGTGATGGCGATCGCGATGATGCTTCCCACGATGATCGGCCACATCGCCTGCGTGAAATGACTCACCTTGAAGGAAATTGCGGTCATGCCGTCCGCCTTGGCGCCGACGCCCGCCAACATGCCCTCCACCTGCGGCACGATTTTCACCTGGGAGACGATGAACGCCCCGCTCAACACGCAGATGATGATCCCGGGAGTGATGGTTGCCTTCTTCAGTTGCTTGGTGAAGGTAAGGTCGCTCTTGAGCCGCTCCGCCAGCGATTTGAATGCATGGTGAAGCTGCCCCGCGTCCGAGCCGGCCTGGATCAGGCCGATGATCGTATCGCTGAAGCGGCCGGTGCGCCGGAACGCCTCGTGGACGTTGATGCCGGCGTTGATGTCCTCGCGGATGCGCATGAGAGCGTCCACCATCGGCTTGTTAGGCAGGCCTTGGGAATAGTATTTCATGGCGTCCGCCGTGTTGATCTGCGCGCGCAGCATGGAGCCGAGGCCGCGGAACATGTCCACAAGCTCCTTCTTCGAGAACTCGCGGACTTTCTTCGGTTTGCCGCTGGCGGCGAACAGTCCTTTTTTCGCCGGCGGCGCGGGGATGGCGGTGGATGCGGTGGTGGTGGCGCTAGTCATCGGTGTATGTCATGTCAATGACCTTGCTGACGGCGGCAAGATCGGTTTTTCCCTCGCGGAGGAGGCGCAGGCCGCTGCGGCGGAGACTGGGAAGCACACCTTCCTCGGCCACCTTCATTTCAAGTTCGTAAGGGGACATTTCCCCCTTGGAAAGCATGTCGGAAATCTTCGGAGTGATGGGGATGATTTCCAAAATCGCGGTGCGTCCGCTATACCCGGTGTTGCGGCATTCCGCGCAGCCGCCGCTCTTGGCACTGAAGATCGGAATCGTCGCCCAGCTATCGTCCAGGCTGAAGGTTTTCCGGTTGAGTTCGTCAATGCCGTCGCCGGGTTCCTTGCAATAGGGACATAGCAGTTTCACCAATCTCTGGGCGCACGCGGCTTTCAGCGTTTGTGCGATCTTCCAGCGCTCCAGGCCGAGCTGCTCGAAGCGCTCGATGATCTGCGAGGCGCGTGCCGTATGGATGGTGGTAAGCACCTTGTGGCCGGTAACGGCGGCCTCGATGGCGAGCTCCGCGGACTCGATGTCCCGCACCTCGCCCATCAAAATGATATCCGGGTCGGACCGCATGAAGGAGGCGATCATCGGTTTGAATTCCTTCGCGCTTTTCAGGTCGCAATGGGTGATGCCGGGGACCTCGTCCTCCACCGGGTTTTCCAAAGTGAGAATGTTCACTTCCGGCCGGTTCAACTCGCGTAAAATGGCGTTGAGAGTTGTTGATTTCCCCGAGCCGGTCGGGCCGGACATGACGATGATGCCGGCCGGGATTTTCATGACCTTGTTGAGCGCGAACATCGTCTCGTCATCGAATGCGAGCGTGCCCTTGCCGAGCGTTACATTGATGTTGCTTTTGTCCAGCAGACGCATCGTCACATGATAGCCGCGGTAGGTGCGGTGGCGCTCGTAGCGGATGTCGATCGGGCGGTGGAAATAGGAGATCGTGAAGCGCCCGGAGATGCCCGGCATCGTGTTCCGGATTTCGGTGGGAAGCTTCATCAGGTTCAGCAGGAAGGCATCGAGCCGGTCCTTCAGCTTCATAGGGATTTCCACCTTCGCGCCGATGTCGCCATCGGTGCGGAAGGCATAGTAGAACGTTTCCTTTTCAACCTTGAAATGGACGTCCGAGGCACGCGTTCTCACGGCGTCCGCCATGATGGTTGCGACCAGTTGCGCCATCGGTTCGGCATAATCCGTGGTGACGTCGAAGTCATTGATGCCATCGTCCAGATCCTCCACGTCGATGGCTTCCAGATCCGACCGGCTCGGGCCGTTGTTCGTCGCCACTGACTCGATCGCCCGGCTGATTTCCGTAGCGAGCGTGACGACCTTGACGATTTCCAGATTGGGGAACCGCGGCGCGAGATATTCCTCCGGCAGGGGACTCCATGGATTGGCGATCGCAACGATCAGTTTGTCCCCGCCGGAAATGCACAGCGGGACGAAGAACCCGCGTGTCATCACGGTGGCATCGCAGGTGGCGTGGAGGGTGCCATCGCAAAACTCCGCTACTTTCGGAAAGAACGGCAAGCCGTTGATGCTGGCGATCGCCGCCATGAAGGAATAGCGGGTCACCCGGTTGGGCACCTGGTCCTGCGCGAGTTCCGAGTAACTCGGATCGTGCCCCGCCAGCTCGCCCATGATGCGGCGGCTGATGAGTTCATTAAAAGATATGCCATCGAATTCAATCATGGGAAATGGGGGACATGGGGGGTGGAATCATAGCTCGAAATGCTTTCTGGTTAGAAAGCTCCAGCTTTCGTAATCCAAACGCGCGATGCTGACGAAGGGGCGGATGCCGAACCGTTTCATGACGGCGCTGCGGATTTCGTCCGCGAGGATGCTGCAGGCGACGGGATTGGAGGAGGCGGTGCCGAGGGCGTCGGTGTCCTCGGCGTAGATCACCGGGGACAGGAGGACGCGGGCGACTTTGTGGACGGTGTCGAAGGATTCGTAAAAGGCGGACGGAGCGATGAGCTTGCCGGCGAAGGGAATCAGCGGGGCGTAGGGAGTGAGGGTGGCGGCGACGCGGTCGCCGAGGGCCAGGATGGCTGGGCCGATGCGCTCCTCATCGTGGCCCTGGACGCGGGCCAGGGTATCGAGCAGGTCGCAGGGTTTTTCCCGGGCGTGGGACTCGCGGGCCGTGGAAATGGCTTGCGAGATTTCCGCCGGGGTGGCGGTGCGGGCCTCGCGCAGCGCGGCGGCGGTCCGCTGGAGGCAGATTTCCGCGAAGTCCCAGAGATCGCCGCTGAAAACCAGCGGACTCTCTTCCCGGGCGGAGAGAAATGGGGGTGCGGCTTGCATGGGATTTTTATCGGAAAATGGGGCGGGACGGTGTCGCCCGTTCAGCGCATGCCGCCGCGGCTGAAGCGGTGGGTCGTGGTGGTGCGGCGGACGGGTGGAGCCTGGCGCGGCGCAAGCTCGCGGGCGGTGGGATAGTACGGCGCCTCGGTCGGCTGCAAGCCGCGGACGGTGCGGCGCAGGTTGGCTTCGTGGGCGGGGCCGGGGTTGTGCGGGTCGATCCAGTCGTGATCGCAATCCAGAACGGTGGTGGAGCGCACGGTGGTGCTTGCCCGATTGTTCGCGCCGCCGCTGGAGGGATCGTATGATTTCGGCGTGACGACGAAGACGAGGCTGGTTTTCTCCTTGGTGGCTTCCTTGCTTTTGAAAAAGAAATTGAGCACCGGCACATCGCCGAGCAGCGGCACCTTGGTCTTGTTGGTGTTTTGCGATTCACCATAAAAACCGCCGACCACCAGCGAGTAGCCGTCCGGCACGCGGGCCAGCGTTTCCACCATGGATTCGTTCACGTGGGGATAGCGGTTCCCGGTGAGGCTGACCACATAGTCGATGATTTGCGCGGAGCGGGGCCGCAATTTCATGCGGATGGTGCCGTCCGGAAGCAGCGTGGGCGTGACGACGAGGGAAATGCCGATCTCGCGGTTGTTCATGGCGTCCTCGATGCCCTTGTCGTCCTGACCGATTTTGTAGCGGACTTCCTCGGTCACCGTGGGGTTGCCGCCGGAGGTATTGGCGGTGCTGGTGGTGGTGATGATGGGAATCCGGTCGATGATGGAAATGGTAGCCTGCTCGTTGTCTTCGGTGATGAGCGTGGGGTTGGAGACCTGGCTGGCGAGTCCGCCTTCGTCGAGCGCGCGGAGCACCCCGTTGAGCTGCAAGGGGCTGAGGACGAGGTTGCTGCTGGCGCTGCTGCCGGCGTCGGGCCCGCCTGTTCCACCCGCGGCGCCCCCACCCAAGCTGCTGAGGGACGGCAGGCCAAAGACGGAATTAAGGTCCCGGGCGACACCGATCGAGACGCCGTTCGAACCGAGCGAGCTGGCCCAATTCACACCGGTGCGTTCGGCGGCGCTGCTGTTGATACGCAGGATTTTCGTTTCCACGACAATCTGGCCCTGGGCCCGGTCGATGCCGTGGAGGAGGTCACGCGCCTGCTCGATGTGAGTGGCGGTATCGATGATGACAATCGTATTGGTCTTCGGCTCGAAGTTCACGATGCCGGTGCCGGGACTGAGCATCGGCTTGATCAATTCCTGAATCTGCTTGATGTCGGTGGGGCGCAGATACCGGAGCTG
>JBBSUD010000168.1:0-11562 GCA_038235225.1 Verrucomicrobiales bacterium | reverse complement strand
TCGTGCCCATTCCCAGCGGCGGCACCGTCATCGAATATGATGTCGACAAGGGCTACTTCTTCGGCGGCCACGGCAACTTCAACGGCACCACCGCCGCGGTTTACTACGAAATCCCGCTGGCCCCGCTCCAGTCCATCGCCCAGCTCCGCCACGCGAATGCCGCCAGCATCGGCAGCGTGCCGTACGTCACCTATTCCGTAGGCGAGTCCCGCGCCCATCCGGCGATCCCGGCCGACAAGGCGGTGTCCACCGGCGCCAACGCGCAGGTTCTCTTCGATCATTCTTGGCTCGCCAACGATCGCCTGTGGGACCGCTACTGGTTCTCCACCTTGGCCACGCTCGAGGGGAAGGCGTATTCGGGATCCTCGGCCGCCTCCCTGTCCAACTTGGCGAAGGGCTTCTTTAGCGGCGACCGCCCGCTGCCCAACGCCCGCAACGTCCCCCGCCTGCCCGCCGGGAAGCCTCCAGCGGAAGTCGCCGCGGAAGCCATCGATCCGCTTGGCGCCCGCAGCGCTGCCTACATCATGACCGCCGGCGGTTTCAATGTGAACAGCACCTCCGTCGCCGCTTGGACCTCCATCCTCTCCGGCCTCTCCGATTCCGACGTGCCCCTTGCCAACGGCAAGGACGATAAGGTGGACGGTGGCGCCCCCTTCCTCCGCACCCGCCGCCCGCTCGTCGGCTCCACCGGCAGCATCGACCGCCAACGGCTCTGGACCGGCTACCGCAGCTTGGATAACGGGGAAATCCGCAAACTCGCCCAAAACATCGTCAACGAAGTCCGCACCCGCGGCCCCTTCCTCTCCATGTCCGATTTCGTCAACCGCCGCCTCGGCGCGCCCGGCGATCTCACGGAAAGCGGAGCCATCCAGGCCGCCATCGACAAGGCCGGCATCAACGGCCTCATGCTTGCCAATGCGAACACCATTTCGCCCTCCGATGTCGGCAAGTTCGGCTGGGAGAACCCCCAAGCCGTCACCGGCAATACCGGTGCCGGCGGCCCCGGGGAAATCTCCCAAGGCGACATCCTCTCCGCCATCGGCTCCTTCGCCACCGTCCGCTCGGACACGTTTAAAATCCGCGCCTATGGCGATGCCAAAAGCCCCGGCGGCGGCATCGTCGCCCGCGCGTGGTGCGAGGCAGTCGTCCAACGCGTGCCCGCGTATGTCGATGGCGCGGATAAGCCGGAAGCCACCGCTACCGCAACGGCCAACATTAACTTCGGCCGCCAGTTCCAGATCATTTCGTTCCGCTGGTTGAGTCCTGAGGAAATCTGAGCCACTTCTCCGCCTCCATTTCCCATGAAAAACCTCCTCGCCGCCCTCGCCGTTCTCGCCGCCGCCGTCGCCACCCTGCCCGCGCAGGACACCCGCAAGGTCGCCTTCCGCACCCTTTGCCTCGAGCAGGTCAAGGACCTCGAAACCGTCCGCCTTGTCTCGGCGGACGAATCGAAAGAAGACCCGGAAATCCAGCTCTACACCGACATCTCCGGTGTCACCGAAGGCACCTTCAAAGGCGGCCAGGCGCTCTTCTGCACCGAAAAACCCGGACCCGATGGCAAGCCCGTGCGGACCATCGTCGGCAAGACCGCCCTTACGAAATCCTCCCGCCAGCTCTTTGTCTTCATGCCCGGACCCGGCGGCGCAGGCAAGCTGCCCTACCACATTTTCGCCTACGATGACGATCTGAGATCCTTCCCCCTCGGCAACGTCCGCGCGATCAATCTCGCACCCGTCCCCGTCCGCTTCATCCTCTCCGGCGCCACCACCCCGGCGATCGCCCCCGGCAAGACCGTCTATTTCCCCCACTCCAAGAAGACGGACGAATACAACACCTACCCCGTCGTCACCGAGTTCCAGAGCGCCGGCGGCGAGTGGGTGAAAGGCCAGTCCACCAGTTGGAAATCCGCAGCCCGCCGGCGCGATATCGTCGTCACCCGCGTGGACATGACCTACAAGCAGCCCGCCGTGCAGTTCTACAGCGATTTCCCGTCTTGGAAGGACCAGTGACCGCGCATGGGGGAAATTCGGCCGATTTCAGCGCCCCTTTTCTGTCTTACTCCGCGTCAGGAACACCAAAGCGCCCGCCAGCAGCGCCACCCCAGCCAGGATTCCCACCCACGGCAGCCCGCCGCCGGCCGCTTCAGCCGTGGACTTTGTACCTCTTTCCGCCCGGCAACTTGCCGCTCCGCGTCCCGCTTCCGTCGCTTTCCACTACCGGAACCGGCAGTACTGCCGGGAATCCGGCCTTCAGGCTGCTCTTCCGCGGGGGCACAAGTGCATGCTGAAGCATGAACTCCGGGCGGGGCCGTAAGTTCGGATCGCTTTCTTCCGAAAACAGGCCCGATCTGGTGGTGGTCCCGTGGAATTCCCGCATGATTCCTAACCAATGGATTGTCATGGGACGTGCTGTTTCCTTGCGAGGATTTCCACGCCGCCGTCCGAAGCAGCGGATGCGGCAGGTCGGGCCCACCGGATCGAAGTCCTTCGAGGGTAAAAGTCCTTCGTGCACGCCGTCGAGCGCGGCGGGTGGGATCGGCGCTTGGCGGCGGGGGGTTGGTGGGTATGTTCCGCGACACTTTTCCGGCCATGAAAATTCTTTCCCCCACCGATTCCGGCTACGCGGCTTTCGTCCGCCGCCTCAACCGCCGCGCGCTGCCCGAAACGAAAGTGCGGGACCTGGTGGCCGAGATCGTCGCGCAGGTAGCGGCGGAGGGGGACAGGGCGTTGATCGCGCTGACCAAGCGTTTCGACAGCGCGGACCTGACGGTGAAATCCCTTTATATTAGCGAGGCGGAGTTCGCGGCGGCGGATGCAGCGGTGGCGGATTCCACGAAAAGGGCGGTGGCGCGGAGTTTGAAGAACATCCGCGCGTTCGCCAAACGCAGCCTGCGCAAGGATTGGTCCGCAAAAAATTCGGAGGGCGCGACGGTGGGCGAGCGCTTCCTGCCATTCGACCGGGTCGGCGTTTACGTGCCGGGCGGCAAGGCGCCGCTGGTTTCCACGGCGCTGATGACGGCGGGATTCGCCCAGTCGGCCGGCGTCCCGGAAATCCTGGCGGCCACGCCGTGCGGGCGTGACGGCTCGGTAAATCCGGCGCTGCTTTACGCGCTGCGGGCGGCGGGCGTGACCGAGGCGATCAAGGTCGGCGGCGCCCAAGCGATCGCCGCGATGGCACTCGGCACCAAGACAATCCGCCCGGTGGACCGGATTTTTGGCCCGGGGAACAGCTTCGTGGTTGAGGCGAAGCGCCAGCTCGTGGGCGCCGTCTCGATCGACCTGCTGCCGGGGCCCAGCGAGATTCTTATCCTCGCGGACGCCACGGGAAATCCGGATTACATCGCCGCGGACATGCTGGCGCAGGCCGAGCACGGCGGGGATAGCGTGGTCGGATTTGTGACGGATTCCCAAGAGCTGCTGGAGCGCGTGGAGAAATCCATCGAGCGCCAGCTTCCGGAGATTTCCCGGCAGGCAATCGCCCGGGACGTGCTGAAGCGCGGGACGTTCCTGCTGCTGGCGGCGGATCTGGCGGCGGCGGTCACCGTTTGCAACGATTTCGCGCCTGAGCATTTGTCGCTTATCGTGGCGGAGGAGGAGCGCTGGCTGCCGCAAATCCGCACCGCCGGGGCGATTTACCTGGGCAACGATTCTCCCGTGGCGGTGGGGGATTTCCTCGCAGGGCCAAGCCACACGCTGCCCACCGGCGGGGCCGGGCGATCGTTTTCCGGCCTGCGCGCGGACCAGTTCCAGCGGCGGACGAGCATCGTGCGGATGGACAAGGCGGCGGTGCGGAAATCCCTGGATGTGGTGGAGGAATTCGCCCGCATCGAGGGGTTGCACGCGCACGGGCGCTCCACGGCGATCCGGCTGGAGCTCTGAAAGCGGGCGGGATTTGGTTGGTTGCAAAGGAGTGACGCTTGTGTCACATGGCGCTTGTTGCATGGGGAATTCCGGCGGTTCCCACTGCCCGCGCTCCCGCCGCCTTGGCACGTACCGTGCACCCTTCGCAGCCAAGCCATTCCAAGACAGTGAGTTCTCCCCGCAAACCCGCCGCAGCGCGCCCGGCTTTCACCTTGATCGAGATGGTGGCCGTCATCGCGATTCTCGTGATCCTGCTGACCGCCGGCGTCGGCCTGCTGCGCGGCACCTCCGCCCAGGCGCGCCGAACGGGGACGGATTCGCTCGCAGGGATGATCGAGCAGGCGCGCACCCGGGCAATCACGACCCGCTCGTTCGTCGCGCTCGCCATCGCCGAGCCGGGCGACCTCCCGGCGGGCGACGAGCGCTGCCGCATCGGGCTTTTCCGCGTCGAGGAATGGCCGGCCGGCGCCACTGCCGACGCACTCGATGCCGTGCTGATGAGCCGCTGGCAAACCCTTCCGGCGGGCATCGTCCTGCTGCCCGGCGCGGTGGACGGCGTGGCCAATCCGCTCGATGCGGGGGAAATCACGCTCCGCTACGGCGGCTCCAAGAACCTGAGCGTCAAGGTCCACGTGCTTGGCTTCGATTCGCGCGGTGGCCTGCGCTACCCGAGCGGCTCCACGCCCGTCGCCATGCGCATCGCGGAGGGCGGCTACCGCAACGGCGAGGCCAAGGCCGATGTGCGCGGGCGGGACAAGAAGGAAGTCACGGAAAATCTCCTCAAAATCGGCCGCGTCACCGCCCGCCCCTACCGCATCGACGGATGAGGAACCGCCCGCCAAGCAAGCGCCGCCGCGGCTCGTCGCTCATCGAGGCCGTCATCGCGATGGGCGTGCTGGCGATCGCGATCCCGCTGGTCTTCGCTGCCGTCGCGGAATCCGGGAAGACGGGGATTTCCGCGGAGGCGGAGACGCGCTCGGCATGGATCGTCCCGGCGTGCTTGCGGGAAATCGAGGCCTCGCGCGCCGGTACATCCCGCTATTTCCCAGCGACTTCCGCCGGCGATACCTTCCCGCCCGGCGGCGGCGTGTGGGCGCTGGGATTTGCCGCGGACGGCAGCTTGGTTGGGAAAATGGACAAAAGCAGCTACGACCAAGGCGTCGCGAAAATCACCGCCGGACCCGTCCGCTACATCGCCTCGCTGGCTGCCGAGGAAATCGTCCCGGCGGTGGATCCGCCGATGCTGCGCGTCAGGATTTCGCTCGAATACCCGTCCGCCGCGCCGGCCGCCAAGCGGCGCAGGCTGGACTTCCACACCCGCATTCCATGATGGCCGCCAAACCACCGCGGCGGGGGTTTTCGCTAATCGAGCTGCTGTTCGCGATGGCGATCGGCTCCATCATTCTGTTCCTCGCGGCCAGCATGCTCGGCAGCTCCGCGGACGGCTACGGGCGCGTCGGCGGGAGCGTCTCCACGGAACGCGAGGCGCGCGCGGTCATGACCCAGCTCGCTGCGGATCTCTCCACCGCGCTCTTCCAGAAGGACCAGGTGGTGGAGGAGAAATCCAACGGCGCGTGGCCCGCCTCACGGCTGGGATTTCTCACCCTCCAGCCCGCCGAGGCGCAAACCGACGCCGGCCGCGCGGGCGATCTCTGCGCCGTAAACTACCGCCTCGACGACCTGAAAATCGGCGGCAAAACCGTCCGCTGCCTTCTCCGCGGCTTCCGCGAAAGCAAGGACACCTTCGCCGCCCTGCGGAAATCCGGCGGGGTGGGGGAGCTGTTCGCGGAGAAGCCCGCGGCCGACGAGCCGATCGCGTTTGGCGTCGTCTCTTTCCAGGCATTGCCGAAATCCCGCGACGCCGCGGGAAAATGGGCGGACTGGACCAAGAATGACAAAAGCGGCCCCGATGCCTTGGAAATCCGCCTTGTCCTCGCCCGCCGGGATTTTGCGAAACGGCTGAAAACCCCCGCCGATTGGGACGGCGTGGCGACCGACGCCGACAAAACCTCGGATTTGGCAACTTATCGCGCCACCCTCCGGTTTGGAAATCATGACGCGCCCTGAGCCATTTTCCCGCCACCGGCCGCGCGCCGGATTCACGCTGCCGGCCGTGCTGGTGGTCGTCGGCGCGTTGCTTGTGCTGGCAATCGGCTTGTTGCTGATTACCGGCATCGAGCGGGATACGGCCAGGTCCTTTGCCGATCGCGAGCGCGCCGCCCTCGCTGCCCGCGCCGGTCTCGAGGAGGTCCGCGGCATCCTCCAGCGCGAGACCGCGAACGACGATTTCCTGGTGATCGGGAGGAATGCGGAACCGTTGAAGGATTCAGAAAAGGCAACCCCGCCTTACTTGTATATCGCGCGGGGATCGGCTGCGGGAGAGATGGTGGACTACCGCTACGCGCCGCTTTTCAGCACGGCGACCCAGCCGGAGAAATCGACCGGTGGCGAGCGGTTGCAAGCTCCCGACCCGGCACCGCTGCTGGCTGACGACAAGGACACGATCGCCATCGCCGCGCTGCCGTGGTACGACCCGGTCGCGGTGCGCTGGATTTATCTGAAGGATTCCAAAGGCAAGCCGGTTTCGCGCTACGCCTACTGGGTGGAGGACATGCAGGGGAAAATCGATGCGAGAATCGCCGGCAATCTCGCCGGCAAAGACGGCGGCCCCGGCCGCCCGGGGTTTCCCTCTCCATCCTCCGCGCCGCTCGAAAAGGATATGCCCGCGCTTGCCGCCATTTTCATCGGCGCGCTCGATCCCGCGGTAACGGAGCGGGAGGGAGCCGGGGTGGTGACCAAGCTCGTCATCGACGGTCGCCCGGCGATGTTGTCGCCGGACTCGATCATCGGCGCGACCGGCATCGGCGGGGCGGCCGTCGTCGGGCGCGAGCCGAAGAGCGGGCTGCTCGTCGATGCGAAGGCCGCGTCATTCGAATTGCAGGCGGCCGCCACGAACCGCCCGTATGCCGAACAACCGGTTGTGCCCTTCGCCAAAGGATTTTCCCAGGAGACGATGGGAAAACCGAAGCTCAATCTGAACAAGCTGCTTGCGGATCCCCGGCCCGGGGCGGTCGATGAGTTCGCGAAATGGGTCGCCAAAGCGCTGCCCGCCCAAGCGGACTCGGAAGCTTTCGAGAAGCGCAAAGGCGGATTTCCCGCACCCGACGATTACCTGAAAACCCTTGCCGCCGGCGCGCTGGACTACGCGGATGCCGACAGCGACCCCACCGTCAAGACGGGTTCCTACGTCGGCCTCGACGCCTACCCGCTGATGAGCGAGGTGGTCCTTCATATCGAGTTCCAAGGCGTCCAGAAAAAGGGTTCCGGCTACACCCTCAACTGGCGCATGCGGCTCTTCGCCGAACTTTGGAACATGACCAACCAGCCCGCGAACGGCAGCGCCCGGCTTAGCTACGAGGTGAATCTCCAGCCCGAACCGATCAACGCCACTTTCATTCCGGTGCCGTTCGACGATCCCTCGCTGCTCGACGATCCCACGCAAACTACCCACAACCTGTCGAAAATCGGCGGCATGTATTTCGGCCCTTCCATCGCCGTGTCGCTCCTGCCGGATCAATACAAATTCTACGAATTTGCCGATGTGTCCTACACGATGGATTTCCAACCTCAGTTCAATGCTTTCGGCAAACCTGCGGCCGAGAAATTCGGGCTCAAGGAACCGGAGCTGGAAGCGCGCGGCCTGACCATGCGCTGGGGCGACCAGCCGGTGCAGCGCCTTGCGTCGATCGTCCGGGATCCTTTTGGCGTGAGCGCCTATTTCACGACGCAGCCGAAGAGTCAGGGCAAGGCGGCGATTCCGGGGCATTCCTACGGCCCCTACGGACTGGAACTGGACAACATGGGCGACCCCAGGATTTCCCCCTATTTGAGAACCGAGCGGCTTGCGGAAAATGCTTACCCGGAAAACCTAAGTCCGAACCGGCGGAACATCCGGAAGAAGTCGATTTACGATTTGGATAAGGAATACAAGCGCCGCTACTACGGACGCGTGCTTCCTTCCGAATGGCCGGACGGCGGTCACAATTCACCGGCAGGAACCTTCAATACCAACCCGCCGACCGACAACAAGATCCTGCCCACCGATCCGAATCCCCAGTGGCCCGCGCCTCCCACGCCCATCGCCGCCTACGCGCCCCAGCGGATTTCCAACGCCGGGCGATTCTACAGCGCAGCCGAACTCGGGAACGTGTACGATCCCATTTTGTGGAATCCGCAATACAGCGATCTAAAAGGCAAACCGGGGACCGGCAAGACCGACACCGCCATCCTCATTCCGCCGCCCGGTAGCAGCGAGAAGCCTAACATCCCGCCCAATCGCAACCGCTTTCCCACCGTCTCGTTAGGCAGCACCCCGAGCACCATCTACGGCGGCGGAAACACCTTGCGGATCGGCAGGCCGGAGCACGAGAAATTCGACCATCCCGGGCAACGCGCGTCCCAGCTTCTCGATTTGTTCCACGCCGGCATGCCCGAATCCCAGGACGAAGCGGAGCGGACCGGGCCGGTTGTGAAAATCGCGGGCAACGTCAACGTCAATACCGCCGGGCGCGACGCGCTCCGGGCCATGGCCGCCGGCTTGCACATGCAAGACCCGTTGCTGGCGCTGGTGACCGACTGGAAACACATCACCGTGGGCGGCAAGTATGCTCCGGCTACCGCGCCAGCCGAACTCGGCACCCCGACTGTCAAGTTGCCGGCGGACCGGATCGCGGACGCCATCCTGCTCCGCCGCCCGTTTGCGAGCGCTTCCGAACTCGCCTCCGTGACCGACAAGGATGACCTTCCGGTCTTCGGCAACCCGGACATGTTCACGGAAAAGAACCTCCAGTGGACCGACGCGGCGGCGGAGGAGACCTTCGCGAGAGTCTTCGATGCCTCCACCCTCCGCTCCAGGAACTTCCGCGTTTGGGTGATCGGCCAAGCGTTGGGTGGTCCGGCCGCCAAGCCGGTTCCCCTTTCGGAAATCCGCAAGGTTTACACGGTCTTCGACGATCCGGGAGAGCGGAGGAACGACGGCTCCATCGATCCCACAAAAATCAATCCACGCGTCACTTATGAGAACGATTTCTAGCCTCCTTGCCTTGTCTATCCTCGCCGCCGCATGCCTTGCCGCCGCTCCCGCCCAAGAGGAAACCAAACCGCCCAAGAGCGGCTTCGCCCGGGTGGCCGACGCGCTGACCCAGGGTACCGGGCCGCTCCTTGTCGAAATCGACGGAAAAAGCATCAATCCGAAAGGCTTCAAGCCCGGGTTCGTGACCGGCGGGCTGTTTCTGGCCCCCGGTTCGCGCACGGTGAAATTCACCCGCGAGGGCGTGAAAAGCGGCACCACCCGCGTGACCGTCGCTCCGGACGAAACCACCACCCTGATTCCCTATGCCGAGAAGGTGGCCGCCTCCGATGACGAGCCGGCCCACTGGCAAATCAGGATTCTCCGGCTCAAACAGCAGAACGCCGAAAAGGACCGCAGCGCCACCTTCGTCTCGGTATCCCGGCAGCCTGAGGTGAAGGTGGAAATGCAGGCTCCCGATAAGACCTGGACCGCGGCCTACGTGAAGCGGCTGGCGATCGCGCGGGCGCCCATCGCCTTCACCCGCGGCTACGTCCCGCTCAAATCCGCGGATGGCAAACTGACCTCCATTCCGGTCGCCTCGCAGGGCAACTATGTGGTCCTGCTCTACGACGATGCCGACGGCAAGCTCCAGTCCACCAACTTCGAGGACCGCAAATTCCTCAGCGCGGATTGACCACTAATCGCACGCTGCGCCGAAGTCCGGCCATTCCTCCACCTGCCGACCTTCGTTGCGCATGAAATCGGCGAGGATTTCCGCGTCGGTCATCGGCGGGCGCATGCCGCATTTCAACAGCTCGAACACCCACTTTTCGTAAACGTCCAGCGTGACATGTGGAGGTGGCGGATGGTCGGACCAGTCGGGTAGTTCCAGATCGAGAATGCTCATGGGCTACACGCTGCGCCGAAGTTCGGCCACTCCTCCACCTGCCGACCTTCGTTGCGCATGAAATCGGCGAGGATTTCCGCGTCGGTGAGCTTTCCCGCGCGGGCCAGCATGGGGACGATTTCCCCGCAGATCCATTGCTCGTATTGCTCGAAGCTGAGCTTCGGCGCCGGCGGATGGTCCGAGAAATTTCCAAGATCGAGGTCGGGAAATCTCACGGGTTCATTTTGATGAGGTTGTAGGCGCCGGGCGGACCGTAGTTTTCGCACATTTCGCGCAGCTTGCCATCGTCGATCGCAGCAAGGTTTTCGGCCAGAAGGAACCTGAGATCCAGAACGTCCCGGCCCTGGCGGCTTTCGTGATCCTTAAGCGCATGGATTTTCATGGCCAGCAGCGACTCGAGATCGACCACGGGCATGTCCAGACGGCGCCCGGTTTTTTCCTTGGTTTCCCCCATTCTGGCGAATGTCTCCGCACTCACCCAGATGAGATCGACCGGCGGAAGATCCAGGTGCCGCGGGTGCTTGAAGCGGGTGGCCATGGCTTCGAAGACGATTGAAAAACCCAGCGACTCCATCAGCCCGATGGCCGGCTTTTCGTCAGCGCGGGAGCAGACCCAATCGATGTCGTTGGTGAAGCGGCTGTAACCGTGGTGACAAACCGCCCAACCGCCGGCGAGGAGGAGGGGGATGCCGGCGCGCTCGAAGCGGGAGTGGAGCGAGTGAGCGAATTCCGGCAGCAGTTCGTGGCTCATTTCGGTGCGCGGTTTGGTGGGTTGATCGAGGCCGGAGCAGAGGCTATCGACCGGCGTGCTGATCCGCAACCGTCTCGAAGATCTGCCGGCGCTGGGCAGGCCGCTGCACCTGGCGCTTGGCGTCTTCGACGGCGTTCACGCGGGTCACCAAGCGGTGATCGCACGGGCGGTGGATGCGGCGGCGCGGCACGGCGGCTTGGCCGGATTGCTTACCTTCGATCCGCACCCGATCCAGGTGATCGCCCCGGCCAAGGCTCCTTCCGCGCTGCTGGAAACGCTGGAGCACAAGGCGCGCGTGGTCGGCGGGTTGGGGGTCGAGATTTTCATCCCGCTGCGCTTCGATCTGGATTTCGCCCGGCTGGAGGCGGCGGAGTTTATCGGCATGCTGACGGCGGCTCCGGTGAAAACGCTGGCGGTGGGCGAGGACTGGCGCTTCGGCCGCGGACGCGGCGGGGACGTGGCGTTCCTGGCCAGGGAGGCGGAGGCGCGCGGATTCACATTGGAAGCGGTGCCGCCGGTGATGCACGATGGCGAGCGCATCAGCAGCACGCGCATCCGCCAGGCGATCCGGGACGGAAATCTGGCCGCGGCGGAGGAAATGCTGGGTCGGCCCTACGTCGTTTGCGGCACGGTCGTGGAAGGGCGCAAGCTCGGGCGCACGATCGGATTTCCCACGGCGAATCTGGCCACCGGCGCGGCGCAGCTCCCGCCGGACGGCGTGTGGGCGGTGCGGGTCGTCCATCCGGGCGGCACGGAAACCGCGGGCGTGGCGAATCTCGGCGTGCGCCCGACGGTCGCCGGAACGGGCCGCCTGCTGGAGGCGCATCTGTTCGATTTCTCCGGAGATCTTTACGGCACGGAGCTGGAAATCCGCTTCGTACGGCACCTGCGCGGGGAAATCCGCTTCGATTCGGTGGACGCGCTGCGGGCGCAAATCGGCCTGGATGCGCGCGAGGCGAGGAAAATTCTGGCG
>JBBSUD010000167.1:0-11637 GCA_038235225.1 Verrucomicrobiales bacterium | reverse complement strand
GGCTTGGCGGATGCAATCCGCCGCCACGAGCCTTGGCCTCCAAAGCGGTGTCTCGGCGAAGCCCGCGTCCCTACCTCTTCCCAAACACCTCGTCATTGTCCGCCAGCAGCGAGGACGCCAGCATCCCGAACCATCGCCTGACATCCTTCGGGTCGGTCCCGTCCGTGATTTCCCGGCGCAGGAGGCTTTCCGCGGCACAATCCCCAAGCGTGCGATACGCCTCGAACTGGGCCTCGTCGTAGAACTGGTCCGCCGTCGTCTGGTGTGGAAATGCGGGATTCTGCCGCCGGTAGTCGAGCACGTAGCGCGGCTCCGTCCCAGTCACGGCCAGCTTGATGTAGAGCATCCACCCGATCTTTTCCGAGGTCTCGCGATCACCGCGGTCCTCCGGTGCGTAGTCGATTTTCACCAGCACGGCATAAGCGCGGCTGTTGTGGGTGGGCAGCAGCGTGAGGTCCGTCGGGTCGAACTGCATGGCGATGCCGAAGTCGATTAGCGCGTAGCGCTGGAGCCGCATCAGATCGGCGCACTCCATCCCCGGCTCCATGCCAGCGTCCACACAGACGATGAATTTGCACTGCCGGCGCAGCAGTTCGTAGGTCGCCAGATTCTCGATGTGGCCGCCGTCGGAAATGTGGACAAAGCGCGATTTCTCGTGAACCGCGCCAAGCATTTCCCGGACGAGCTGCACCGGCCCCGGACTGTCGAGCTTGGTAATCTTCCCTTTGCGGCCCGGCCGCGGCAGCCAGTAGCCCAGCCGCACATTGAGCAAGGTGAGGATGAACCGCAGCCGCCGCTTCGACTGCCAGCCCATGTTCGCGGAGGCGGCCGCGCCGGAAATCGCCATGGCCGTGCCCAAGTCCACATGCGGGTCGGCTTCCTCCAACTCCTGCGTGGTGACGTAGCCGGTGAGCGGCGACCCGCAGTGGCGGCGGCTGAAGAGGAAGAAATCGCCATTCCTGCCGCGCAACCCCGGCGCGGGGCTGGCGGCGGCGTTCAGGTTCGCATTGATCAGGTGGACCGGCGCCGCCGGGTTCGCACCCAGCGCGGAAAGCTTGAGCCGGTGCAGTGCCACGATGCTTTTCCCCTCGCGCCGGGCGAGGTAGCACTCGCACAGCCGGTCCCGGTAGTAATTGTGGAGCGAGAACAAATTGATGTCCACAAACGCGAACGCCCACACCAGCAGCGCCGCGCTTGGCAGCGCCGCCAGCCACAGATTCGGCGAGGCGGCTCCGCCTACGCCCAGATGGCTGGCGAAGATCAGAAATGCGGCGAGGAAGAACGCCGGCGCGGTCACGTGGAAAAGCAGTTTCGCCCACACGCGCACCGTGCCGTCCCGCCGCTTCGACAGCGCGCCGAACACCGCCGGAGCCAGCACTCCCAGCGCCGCGATCAGGAAATCCGGCGCCTTCCACCCCATCGCCTTCTCGAATTCCGTCGCGATCCATATCCCGGAATCCCGATACATCCCGACCAGCGCCGGAGCTACCGCCAGCAGCCCGCAGGCCGCCACCACGATCGCCAGCGCCAGCACCAGCGAATCCACAAAGCGCGCGCGTTTCGCGAGCTTTGAGTCCCATTCCTCTCCCAGCGACAGCCGCTCGAACAAGGGCCGCACCACCCACAGGATCACCAACGCCAGCCCGGTGAGCTGGAAAATCCCCATCATCGGCAGCTCCCATTTGTCCGCCGCCAGCACTAGCCACGCCGCCAGCAGCGGCAGCGTCAGCAGCATCAGCATGCTCGTAAGAAATCCCGAAACCAGCACTCCCGCCACCTGCAGCAGCGCCGGCAGCCCGCCGCCGAGCAAGTAGCGGCTGTTGTTCCGCAGGTGCCGCAGCGCCGCCGCTTCCGCCGTGCCTTCGTCCGCCGGTTTGAAGGCATCGTCCAGCCGGTCGCTGGCGGACGCCGTGGGATTCTCGGGCGCCTTCCCGACCTCCGAGCCGAGGTAGCAACTCAGGAAACCGCCCAGGTAGCCGCCGCCGGAAACCGTCGATAAATAATCGATTTTCTCGAACAACCGCCGCCGCTGCAGCGCCTGGATCACCCCCAGACAGAACGTCGCGGAGCGGATCCCGCCGCCGGACAATGCCAGGCCGATCGCGTCGTTGAGCCCCTCCTTGTCCACCGTCGCGGCCGCGAAAATCTTCCGCCGTTCCCGGACGTCGTCGTGTTCGGCCCGCTCGATTTCCCGGGCGATCGGCCGCTTGTCCCGCCCGTTTTCCCCGGCCGCCCGCAGCGCCACCTGCGGCCGCAGCACGGATTCCAACGGTCCGCCTAGTGGATCCGGCGCCTTTTCCGGCCGTGGCGGCAGCCAGGCCGGGTCGATCGCTTCGCCCAGCGACATCGCGTGGAAAATCCGCTGATAGGGATCCACCTCAGCGCGCAGATCGCGGAGTTCCTGACGAAATTTCCGCCGCACCGTCTCGTCGCGGAACTCCAGAATCGGCTGGCCCTCGCCATCGAACCGGCTCGCCTCGATCATCCACCCGTGCCAGCGCGCCGTGCAGGGACGCAGCGCTTCGTTGAGCAGCCGCAGCCCGTATTTGTGGAAATCGCGGGCCAGCGGGAATTTCTCCATCAGCTCGCGGGTCTTCGGGAACAGCATGTAAATGCTCTTCGCCGCCGTCTCCTCATCGCCCGACCGGTAATGCAGCCCGCGCGTCGCGATCCGCGACGCCAGCTCCACCCACAGCACATGCGCCGGCTCCGCATTCGGGTCCACATCCGGGGGGGCGGAAACAGGATTTTCCTTCATTCGCACACGCTGCACATCCCGTCGGGAAATCCAAGCATTCTGATCGGAGATCCGCCGCGCCGGATGCCGGCTCTTCTTGTGCGGTGCGGTGCGGAAACGCCGGGCACCCGGCCGGCACGCCACTTTCCCCTTCCCGCTCCGGCGGAATTCGTTAGTCCTACCTCATGAGAAGAACCCTGCTCTGCCTGTTTCTCGCTGCCACCGCGCTGCACGCCAGTCCCGATTCGTTCCGGGAAAAGTTCGCCGATCCGGCGACTCGGACGGCCGCGCTTGCGGAGCTGATTCCCGGCAGCCGGGACGCGTTGTTCCACACCGCGCTCGACCAACAGCTCCGCGGCGCGGAGGCGGAATTCCGACAAACGCTCGCGGCGTGGAGGGCGGCGGGCGAGCGCAAGGAAAACCCGATTTCGCTGACAGGCTACGACACCCTCGAAAACCGCGAGCTGCTGCTCGATTACCGAAAAGACCCGGTTGGCTCGCTGGCCGGATTGATCCGGAAGTTCGATCTGAGATTCGGTGCGACCAAGCCGGACGCGGCCGCCGCGGCGGAAAGTCTGCCGACGGCGCTCGATCCGGCGCTCGTTTCCGTGGCGGCGTTCGACCAGGCGGCGGCGGAGAAATCGAAGGCCGCGCCTTACACCGGCTACACCGGCGACCGCTTGCTGCGGGAGCTGGAGCGGGTGGAAAATTTCGATGACGCGGAAGTCCGCTGGTTTCTCGGCAAGCTCACCCGGGCGGATTTGCCGGGCGTCGTGCCGCTCATCGACCGGGCGCTGGGGCTGGATCGGACGCTTTCCTTCACGGATCATCCCCTGCTGAAATTGCTCACCGCCGGACAGCTCGCTTCCTTGCTGGAGCTGCATCCGGACCTGCTGGCGAAGGAATCCTTCGACATCGCGTGGATGGCGAAGCATCTGCCCGGCGCGGAAACCGACCTTGACCGCGACCGCCAGGCGCTCGCCGCGCACCTGGAATTTTGCCGGGATTTCGTGCTAAAACTCCCGCCCGCGCTCAACTCGCTCAAGGCCCACGTCCTGTTCCACCACCTCCGCGTTCAGGCGGAGTTGGGAAATTACCCGAAAGACGATTTCCTCGCCTTCCTCGCCCTGCCGCGGGCGTCGCACCCGCTGCTGATCGTTCCGGAAAAGGTCGATTTCACCCCCATCGTACTTGGTTCCAATTTCGCCGCAGCCACCACATGCCCGCCGGTCCGCGACGACGTCCCGCTCATTCGCGACTACCTCCAGCATTTCCTCGGCGCGACCGACGACGCCTCGGAATTCGCCAACTTCGTCCCGGAAAAACGCCTCGCAGAACTTCACGCCCGCGCCCGCCTGCTGGCCGGTGCCGATCCCGCCCGCTGGGGACCGATGCTCGATCCGGCAGACTACAAATCCCTCCTCGACGAAGCGCGGATCGGTTTCGCCCCCGGCGCGCCGGTCCTGTTGGACGCCGATGCAAAGGTCTCGCTGACGCTGGATTTGAAACACACTGCCGACGTGCTGATCCGCATTTACGAGCTCGACCTGCCCGGCCAGCTCGCCCGCAACGGTAGCGAGCCGGACGTTTCCATCGACCTCGACGGGCTGGTCCCGCACGCCGAGCGGCATCTGAAATTCGCCCAAGCACCGATCCTCGAGCATCGCGAAACGGTCGCGCTGCCGGAGCTGGCCGGGCCGGGCGCGTGGCTGGTCGATTTCGTCAGCGGCCAGGTTTCCGCGCGAGCGCTGGTCCGCAAAGGCCGGCTCGTCCCCTACATCGAGCGCACGGCGGACGGCCAGACGGTCCGCGTCTTCGATGAAAAGGGAAATCCGGTCCCCGGCGCGGTCGCCAAGCTCGGCCGGGAAACGATTTCCGCCGGGGACAACGGCGTCATCACCATCCCCGACGCGCCGAACGACCCGCGCACCCGCGGCATCGTCCAGGCCGGGAAACTCGCCGTCCCGCTCGCCCTCGAAACCCGCTCGGACGTGCTGAAAATGGACGCCCGTTTCCACCTCGACCGCGAGCAGCTCCTCGCCGACCGGGCGGCGCAGCTCCACCTGCGCCTCCGCCTCACCAACCACGGTCACGAACTCCCGCTCGACCGCATCGCCGACCCCTCGCTCGTCCTGACCGCGAAACTCCTCGGCGGCGTGACCACCGAGCGCGTCATTTCCAGCGACCTGAAACTCGCGCCGGTCATGGAAATCCCGTTCCAAGTCCCCGCCGATTTGCTCGAACTCAAGCTCACCCTGCGCGGCACCGTCACGCCCAATACCGGCGGCGATCCGGTCAAGCTCAGCGCGGATTCCACTTACGAAATCAACGCCGACCTCAAATCCAATCGTGTCGCCAGCGCCTATTTCTCGCCCACCGCCGCCGGGCATCGCTTGGAAATCCGCGGCAGAAATGGCGAACCAATGCCATCGCGCGCGGTCGATCTGAAAGTCTGGCGCGAGGGATTCGACGAGCCGGTGAAGCTCCAAGTCCGGACCGGGGCGGATGGCCGCGTCGATCTGGGAACGCTGGAGGAAATCGCGTCGATCCAGGCCAGCGGCCCAGAAATCGGCAGCGCCCGCTACGCTCCGGAAAAACGAGACGTCAGCCTGCCGGAGGAAATCCACACCGCCGCCGCAGCGGAAATCCGCCTGCCGCTCGCCAAGCCCGGCGATGCGCCGGATCGGGTCGCACTTTCCCTGCTGGAACTCCTTGACGGCAAACCGATCCGCGACCGTTTCGACATGATATCTATCGACGGCAGCGAGCTGGTCATCGCCGGCCTGCCCGCGGGCGATTTCCGGCTGATCCAAGGCGCGGAAACCACGCGCATCCTCGTTTCCGGCGGAGCGGAAAAGGACGGGCTGCTCGTTTCCGCAGCGCGGATTCTACCGGTGTTCCGTCCCGCCGCCCCGGCCATCGCGTCCGCCGTCGCGGAGGGCGGCAATCTGAGAATCCAGCTCCGCGGCGCGGGGCCGGAAACGCGGGTGACCGTGATCGGCAGCCGCTTCGTATTCGGCGGATCGCAATCGTTCCCGTGGCCATTCGCGCCGCCGGTGCCGCCGACGCTCGCGCCCGGATTCAAAAGCTGCGGCTACCTGACCGACCGCCGCTTGAGCGACGAAATGCGCTACATTCTCGACCGCCGCGCGGCGGTGAAATTTCCCGGCGTCATGCTCCCCCGCCCCGGCCTGTTGCTGAACCGCTGGACGGAGGAAGATCTCAAGCAGAACAAGGTCTCCGGCGCGGGCGGAATCGGTGGCGACGTTTTGCCCGCAATCGAATCCGGTAGCCGATCGAGTCCATCTCGCTTCGCCGGGAACGGCCAATCCGCGGACATGAAAATCCCGGAAAACTGCGATTTCCTCCAATTCCCCGCCGTCGTGAAATTCGATCTCACGCCCGCCGCCGATGGCACGATCACCCTGCCGCTGGCCGATTTCCCGGGCAGCCAGTATTTGAAAATCGTCGCCGCCGCGCCCTTCGCCAGCGACTCGCTGGTGCTGCCGCTCGCGCCGTCCGACACGCCATTGCGCGACCGCCGGCTAGCCCGGCCGCTCGATCCGCAGGCGCATTACCTCGCCGCCCGCAGCGCCGCGGTCCTGCAAAAAGGCGCGGAAGCGAAAATCGAAAACCTCTTGGACGCCGATTGGCGCGCCTTCACCACGCTGGCCGAGGCGCAGCAATTCCTCTACGGTGCGACCGGCGACGAGCGGATGCGGGATTTCGCCTTCCTGCCGGACTGGCCGGATTTCACCGAGGACAAAAAGCTCGAGCTGCTCGCCAGCCACCATTGCCACGAGTTCCACCTGTTCCTCGCCCGCAAAGACACGCCGTTCTTCAAAAAGCACGTCAAGCCGATGCTCGCCCGCAAGCTGGAGCCGACATTCATCGACGACCTCCTGCTCGGCCGCGACCTAAAATCCTACCTCCGCCCGTTTGCCTGGAATCGCCTGAACGCCGCGGAAAAAGCCCTTCTCGCGCAAGCGATGCCGGAAGCGCGGGAGCGGATTTCCCGCGAGCTTTCCCAACGCTGGCTACTCGAAGCGCCCGGTCCCGAGGCCGAAACCCAGCTCTTCACCCAAACCCTCCGCGGCAGCGATCTGGCGACGGAGGACAGTCTGGGTTTGGCACGGAACGAGACGAAACCGGAGGTTCCGATTGCGAGAAAAACTGACTACGGCAGCAGCCAACTTTCTTCCGGGGTAAATTATATTACTTCCAAGCTTCGTCGCATCGTCATTCCCCGAATCGACTTCGAAGACACGAGCTTGGAGGAAGCCATCGATTTCCTGCGACTGCGGGCTTCGGAACTGGATACCACCGAACTCGATCCGGCGAAAAAAGGTCTTAATTTCATAGTGCGGATTCCCGAGGGCATGGAAACGCCGACGATCCGCGAGCTGCGGCTGCGGAATGTGCCGCTTGAGGTTGCTCTGAAATACATTTCGGAGCAGGCCGGGTTCCGGGTGAAATCCGATGATTTCGCTGTCACCCTCGTGCCGCAGACGGAGACTGGAGAAGATATGTTCTCCCGGACGTTTCGCGTCCCGCCGGATTTCGCCTCGGGGCTGGATTCAGATCCGAGCGAGAGTGATGGCGTGGATCCCTTCGCAGAACCTTCGGTTCGGGGTTCATCGACGCTCCGGGCGCGGCCACCCATTTCCGAGCTCTTGAAGCGGGCGGGTATCAACATGCCGGAAGGTTCGTCGGCAACCTTATCTCCCAGCGGAGTTTTGCTTTTCACGGGCACGCCGAGCGAAATCGAAAAGATCGAGCAACTGACAATGACTCTTGGGAGTTCTGATGAAAGCGAAGATATGGAAAGTTACGTACTTCCACCACTCGATGGCAACGATTTCATCAGCCCGGTCAACGGCACCTCCGTCGATGGCATCCCCGCTGATCCGTTCGCTTCGGACGGCGTCACCAACGGCCTCCGCAGCGGCGACCAGGCGATCAACCGCAACAACATCGACGCCATCCTCAACAACCCGAACCGCCGCGCGCCCACATTTCCCGACCACACCAAGCTCTGGCGCGGGGCGAACTACTACCGCAACACCTCGCCGACCGACGAGAGGCTCATTCCGCTCAACCGGTTCTGGATCGATCTCGCGGCGTGGGACGGCAAGGGACCTTTCCTATCGCCGCATTTCAACGCCTGCAAAACCAATGCCAACGAAGCGCTGATGTGCCTCGCGTTGCTGGATCTGCCGTTCAAGGCGGAGCGCCCGGAAGTCGCCACCGACGGCGGCACACTGCGGGTGAAGGCGCGCGAGCCGATGCTGCTTTTCTACAAGGACACCCGCCGCACCGACAAGGTCGCCGCCGAGTCGCCGCTGCTCGTCCGGCAGACGTTCAGCCCGCTGGCCGAGCCATTCCGCACCGAGAAAGGCCGGAAAATCGAAAACCCGGTGACCGGCGATTTCCGGCCCGGCGTCGCCTACCGCGCTTCGCTGGTGGTCACGAACCCGACCGGCCTCGGCCGCCGGATCGACCTGCTGGCGCAGATTCCCGCCGGCGCGATCCCGCTCGGCGGCAATCCCGCGACGCTCTCGCTGACCAAGGAACTCCAGCCGTACGGCGTGGTCATGGCGGAGCTGGCGTTTTATTTCCCCGCCGCCGGTGACTTCGCCGTCTATCCGCTCCACGTCAGCGAGGATGGGCAAATCCTCGCCCATACCGGACCGCGGACCCTGCGCGTTTCCAACGATCCCGCGCCCGCCGACGCCGCCTCGCGGGGCGTCCTCGCCAAGGAAGGCACCAGCGAAAACGTCCTCGCCCGCCTGCGCTCGGACAACCTCCGCGCCCTCGATTTCGACGCAATCCGCTGGCGGCTCGAGGACCCGATGTTCTACCTTTCCGCCAGCCGCATCCTGCGCGAGCGGCTGTTCTACTCGCCCGTCGTCGCCAGCTACGGCCTCCGCCACAACGACCCGGCATCGATCGGCGATTTCGTGGAAAACTCGCCAATGGCCGCAAACCTCGGCGATTGGCTGGACAGCCCGCTGCTGGAAATCCGCCCGCGCGTCCATCACGGCTGGGAAACGCTGGAATTCGACCCGCTGGTGAACGCCCGCGCCCACGATTTCGCCGGCGAACCGCGGCTCACTCACGAGGCCGCGCTCGTCCACTACCGGGCGTTTCTCGACCAGCTCGCTTGGAAACCCGCGCTCGACGCCACCGATGAAATGACGCTCACCGCCTTCCTGTTTCTCCAAGACCGCGTCGGCGAAGGCCTCGCCCGGTTCGATCAAATCGATCCCGCCAAACTCCCCAGCCGCCTGAACTACGACTACCTTCACGCTGTCGTCCTGTTCCACAGGGAAAAGCCGGACGACGCCCGCGCCATCGCCGCCGCCGCGCTGCCGACCGTCCCGCCCGGACTTTGGCACGACCGTTTCCAAGCCGTCATCGACCAGGCTGGCGAAATCGCCGCGCTCCAGACGCCGCCGGAAGATGCTGAGCCGGAGAAGGAAAAACCCGCGCCCCGTCTCGAACTCGCGCTCGCCGGCGATGGCAAAATCGCCATCCGCCACAGCGGTCTCGACAAGGCGGAACTCCGCTTGTTCTCAGTCGATCTGGAAGTGCTTTTCTCAAAAAATCCCTTCCTCCAGGCCGCCGGCGACAACAGCGCCGACCCCGCCATCCTTGCGAACGCCGACCTCGAAATCGCCCTCCCCGCCGGCGAGGCCGAAACCACCGTCGATCTGCCGGAAGCACTGCGCAAAGGCAGCGTCCTCGTCGCCGCCGAATCCGGCACCACCAAGCAACTCAAGGTCCTCGACTCCCGCGCCTTCGAGATCGTTCACCGCCCCGAGGACCGCACCTTGCAAGTCCTCGACGCCGCCACCCACAAACCGCTCACCGCTGCCTACGTCAAAGTCTTCGCCGAAATGAACGACGGCCAAACCGTCTTCCACAAAGACGGCTACACCGACCTGCGCGGCAAATTCGACTACCTCAGCAGCACCGCAACCGACCCCGCCACCGTCCGCCGCGTAGCCATCTTGGTGAACGACCCCGAAAAAGGTGCCAGAACCGTAATCTACAACCGCTAACCACCGCAGGTGACTGGCGCGTCTCGCGCCAGTCCGTCGCCGGGGCGTCTCGCCCCGTCACCCCCGCCGCAGCCGGAATGTGGCTGCGGCGTCTCGCCGCAGCCCGTGTTCGCCGCGTCTGGCGGCGACTCCTCCACCCTCCTCCCACCAAGAACCAATCAGCCCTTCATCCACTCCCCGCCACCGTCCCAGAAATAGCAAACCTCCCGCTTCCGCCAACACTCAATCAAACCGGATATCTGGAAACTCCAAACCGGACGTATCAAACCGTTTTACATCACTTGAAGATCGCCAGCATCTCTCCCGAATTCCCCCGGAATCTGAAGCGAGCCCTCGGAGAATCCCGTTGACCGCCATACAATTGCACGATTGACTCCATCCCCAGACAGCAGATCGGATTACACTTTCCCGCAGTATGCCCACCCGGCTAATAACCACTGTTAGCCAAAGAAATTAAGAATTTCGCCAAACATGTATACGATCGGTATCCTCCTATGCACGATCGGTGGTTTCTTCATTCTAGCGAATTTCGCCTGTCTCATTTACCGCCGTTCATTAGTTCCTCCATTGGGCGGCATTCTCTTTGTCGCCGGTGTGCTGTTCTTACCAGACTGGCGGCATCTCTGGTGGATCGGCGTGATTATTGATGCCGGATTCTGGATGATGCTCCTGGCCATTCCAAACCTTATCGCACAGCATCGGCGCTCATCTCCTTCACGCCTCTACTTGGCGCTTCATGGGACATTTGAGGGCATCGAAGTGAAGCTCCGCCTCTTTCTTCCCGACCATTATGAGACAACCTTGTCCCGACTTTCACCACCTACCGGGCCGGGTTGGCAGTCTCGCGGATCGCTTGGCAGGTGGCTGGACCGAGATCAGGTGATTGAGTTGATTTCACACACGGACAAACCTGATGATAGATCCAGAGCTGTCTTGACTCGTTCATCCGATGGAGAATATTACTCCGTGACGGAATCCACTTTTACCGATCCGGTTGGCTTCGCTGCTCCAGAGTATCCACCGATTCACTTCCGCTTCGACATCACCCAAAAAAAGATGGCTAACAAGACGAGACACAGCAACCGCCACTAGCCGCCCTGTCAACAACATCACCCGAAATATGAACCCTTTTCCCCGTCTCAACGTGCGCCCTCGCTAGTGGCGGTGCATGCTCTTTGACGTTCTGCAGAAATACACGATGAAGACCATTATAACCATGTTGTCCGTTGCTACAGTCCTGCTTGCGCATGTGAAAGGTGAAAGCAAAGTGATTTTGACCCGAGCAGGAGCGGCAATCGAGACGACCATTCCGGGAGAGTTCAGGAATCTGGAATCGATCTTGCCTGCATTGTTCGCACTTGCCGATCAAGCAGCGGATAAGTGCGCCGAACAGGCTTTTGTGGGCGGGCGCAAAGCAGGGAAGGATCTGATCTACTATTATCGAGGCGTGCGGGTGGAGGGTAACGTCGTCATCGTTTCTTTCGCGAAAGAAGCCATGCCTTATTTCAGTGGATCGCCCAGCTATGATGCCACAATCATGAAGGCATTATCAGGGACAGTTAGGCTGTATCAGCCGAACGCGAAAGAAGTAAAACTTGAGATTGACGGTAAGTTTTGGGAGAACGCAGATGGGTGAATCCAATTCAAAATATCAGGCAGAATCGGGTCCCCGTGACTGACTCGGAGAGCCAGCCCCGGGTCCCACACCACCGTGCGTACGGGTCCGTACACGGCGGTTCCGCACAGACGCGGGACAAGCCCGCGTGAGGAAACGGGCCGAAGCCCGCTCCTGAGCGCCCACATGCTTCCCATCGTGGCGGCACTCGGTTCCACCTC
>JBBSUD010000166.1:0-11857 GCA_038235225.1 Verrucomicrobiales bacterium | reverse complement strand
GACGCTTCGCCAAATCGCCGACCGGCAGCGCCCCCGAAGATTTAAACTCCTCCAATGCGCGCCGCCACCGAGGCTTCACGAGATCATGGAAAACCGGGAGAAACATGACTTGCCAGCAACCATCGGCGGCTCGACCCGACGGGACAACCTCGAAATCCGCTGAGATTTAGCGGCGCACCCGCACCGGGATCGGCGCCGGCAGCGGCGCGGGGAACGCTCTGGCAAGAGCTTCACGGATGCGTTCGAGGAGAGTTTTGGCGGCGGATTTCCCGGGGGTGAGATTCATGAGATTTTCTGTTGTTCGGCACGGGGGGGCGTGGAATCCATGCCGTTACGCCGGAACACGCGGGGCTGCAAATCGAAATCCAAGTCGGTTAGACCGATTCCTCCGGCGTCTCCTCTACCGGCACGGTGGCGTATTCCAGGATTTCTCCCGAGAAATGGCTGCGGACACGCTGCATCAGGCGCTCGGCCGGCTCTTCGTTCTCCTTCTTGAATCCGCCGTAAGTCAGACCGTCGATGCGGATTCTGCCCTTCCCCGCGCCGCCGTCGTAATCGATAAACCCGAGCCCCTTGGTTTCCCATTTCCGCAGATCGAGCGATTTCATGTCGGCGTAGGGCACGCGCTTGCCGGTCTGGGTGGTGACGCCCTCGTCGTCCGCGGTAATCGAGCGGCGCAGCGTGCGGATCAGAAAAAATGCGGCCAGCAGCGCGAGCACCGAGCAGATTATGAAGACGATCCACTGCTCGCGGATTTTCTGCGCGTCGTAGTCCTCCTCGGGCGGTGTGGCGTTCATGCCGCGCTCCCGCGTGTAGTCGCGCCAGAGGATGTTCCAGCCGGACGATTTCATTTTGGCGTAATCCTGAAGTTCCGCCGGCCAAGGCATCGGCAGCTTCAGCGAGGCCGGCAGCACGGATTTGTCAGGGGGAAACGCGACTGTCCGGGCGGCGGCGTAATCCTTCCATTCCTCCGGAGTGAGGGTGCCGGTGGCGTCGCGCTTGAGGAAATCCTGACTGGCGGTTTGGAAGGTTTTGTTCAGGTAGAAGCTCTCGTTTTTCTTCCGGTAGCCGGTCGAGCCGTCGATGTAGAAAAGCACGGCAAAGACCCCGAACATTCCCAACATCACCACCGCGCGGAGGAGGAACCAGGGAGTCGGGCGGCAAACGATCGGGTCGGGGGAATTCATCGTGGGGGCCGGAAAGCAACCGTGACCACCGCCGATTGGCAAGCCGCAAGCCAGCCAGCGCCTGCGAATCCGGCGCGATTCCGGCTTGTCGGGGGCGCGGGGCATGGCTACGGAGGCCGCGCCATGCCAATCGCAACCCCCGCGCAATACCGCGCCATGTTGGACGCCGCCCAGAAAGGCGGCTACGCCTACCCCGCCATCAATGTCACCTCGCTGCCGACCATCAACGGCGCGCTCAAAGCGTTCTCCGAAGCGAAATCGGACGGCATCATCCAGATTTCCACCGGCGGCGGCGAATTCGCATCAGGCACCGCGGTGAAGGACGCCGCATTTGGCGCGATCGTTCTTGCCGAAGCCTGCCACCTGCTTGCGGAAAAGCATGATGTGCTCATCGCGCTTCACACCGACCACTGCCACCCGGCCAAGGTGGACGGATTTCTCAAGCCGCTGCTCGAAGCGTCCCGCAAGCGCGTCGCCGAAGGCAAGGGACCGCTTTTCCAATCCCACATGTTCGACGGCTCGGTCGTCGCGCTCGACGAAAACCTGAAAATCTCCAAGGAACTCCTCAAGGAATGTGCCGAACTGGACATCATTCTTGAAGTCGAAGCCGGCTGCGTCGGTGGCGAGGAAGACGGCCACGACACGTCGGGTCTGCCCATCGAAAAGCTCTACACCACGCCAGAAGACATGGTGGAAGTCTATGAAGCGCTTAAGCCGATTGGCCGGTTCCTCTTTGCCGCCACCTTCGGAAATGTTCACGGCGCCTACAAGCCCGGCTCGGTGAAACTCAAGCCCACAATTCTCCGCGACGGTCAGAAAGCCGTCACCGACAAGCACGGTGCGGACGCCGAAATGGACCTCGTTTTCCACGGCGGCTCCGGCTCGGAACTCTCGGAAATCCGCGAGACCCTCGACTACGGCGTCGTGAAGATGAACATCGACACCGACACCCAATACGCCTTCACCCGGCCGATCGCCTCCCACATGTGCGCCAATATCGAAGGCGTGCTCAAGATCGACGGCGAGGTCGGCGACAAGAAGGCCTACGACCCCCGTTCCTATTTGAAAAAGGGCGAGCAAAGCCTCTGCGAACGCATGAAAACCGCGTGCGACGACCTGCGCTCCACCGGCCAAACCATTTTCGGCAAAGCCTGAATCCGCTTCCGCGGGCGGCCTTGGTTCTTCCGAGGCCGCCCTTTTTTTGCCCGCATTTTTCCATTCTCTCCCATGCCCGAAAAGAAATCCTCCCAAGACCACCCGCTGGCGAACATCCTCATCAACGTAATCATTCCGGTGCTCATCCTCAGCTACCTGAGCAAGGATCCGGAAATCCAAGAGAAGCTCGGCAAGGTCGCGCGGCCGTGGCACATCGGCCCGCTCAAGGCCATGATTTTGGCGCTCGCGCTGCCGATCGGCTACGGCGTCTGGCACTATGTGAAGACGCGGAAAGGCAATTTCTTCTCGGCCCTCGGGCTGATCTCCGTGCTCTTATCCGGCGGACTCACACTCTATCTCTGGAATTCCAATGGCACGGTGAAACCGACCGCCGGCCTGCTCTTCGGCATCAAGGAAGCGCTCATTCCGCTGGTGCTCGGCATCGCGATTCTCGCTTCCCACCGCTCGGCGAATCCGCTCATCCGCGTGTTCCTCTACAACGACACAATTTTCGACATTCCGAAAATCGAGAACCGCGTCGCGGAAATCTCCGCGCAATCCGGCTACCAAGCGGTCCTGCTGGGAGCCACCAAGCTCTTCGCCGCCTCGTTCTTCCTCAGCTCGGTGATGAATCTCTGCCTAGCCCTTTGGTTCTTCCGCGGGTTCGACTCCAACGCCATCGACGCGCTGGAGAAATACAATGCCATCATCGCCCGCCTTACCGGATGGGGCTTCGCCGTCATCGGTGTGCCGATCCTCGTATTTCTTTTCTTCACCCTCCGCCGCCTGCTCGGCGGCCTGCGGGATCTAACGGGCTTTACCGACGAGCAGCTCATGCTGCCGCGGTAGCCCGCGCCGCGCTCAATCCACCAGATTGTCCACCCGCTGGGCCAGTTCCACGTCCAGCTCGGTCACCCCGCCGGCGTCGTGGGTGGTGAGCTTGAGAGTCACCTTCGTGTGCTTGATCACAATGTCCGGGTGGTGTTGCGCCTCCTCGGCGATTTCCGCCAAATCGTTGACGAAATCGATGGCGTCCATGAATTCCTCGAACTCCACGGTGCGGGTGATGGATTTTTTTTCGTAGTCCCATTCCGGGCATTTTTTCAGCGCGGCGGTGAGATCGTCATCTTCGAGAAGGTCGGACATGGTGGTGCTTGGGGAAATGTTCGGGGAAAGGTTGTCGCCCCCGATTCCGCGTTGGCAAGCCCCTTTCCGCCGGTTTTGCAAATGATCCCCGGACGCGTTGCATCGCTGCCGGAATCCCCTAGCTTGGACGGATGAAACAGCTATCCGCCGCCGTCATCCTGCTCGCCGCGCTCGCCTCCTGCGCCCCCATGACGCCGCAAGCGCGGATCGCCCGGAACCCGGAGAAATTCGCCCCGCTCTCCCAGCCGCAGAAGGACTTGGTAGAAAAAGGACTGATTTCCCGCGGCATGCCGCAAGATGCGGTCTATCTGGCCTGGGGCGGCCCGGACCGCAGTTTCGAAGGTTCAAACGAAGGCCGGCGGAGCGAGCGCTGGGACTATTCCGGCACCCGCCCCGTCTATACCACGAATTTCTTCGGCGGCTACGGCTACAACGGCTACGGGCCATACGGCTACTCGGGATTCGGCTTCGGCCCGGAAATCGCCTACATTCCCTACCGCGTCGCATCGGTGTGGTTCGTGAGCGACAAGGTCGAGGCATGGGAGCGGGTGCGCTGAGATTCGTTCGCTTGCAATTCCCGGCCCGGTCGCGATGGTCGCCGCGACCACGAAACGCCTATGCAAATGAAAACGATATTCAGCATTCTCGCCGCCGCGTCCGCCGCCGCGCTCTTCCCCTCCTGCGCGCCTTCCGGCGGCGGTTCCGGGCTTGCCGCCTACCAGGCATACGACCGCCCCGCCAAGCTGCCGTCCAATCCTTCCAATGTGAAGGTGAAGGTATCGATCAGCAAACAGCGCACCTATGTCATGGAAGGAAATGAAATGCTGATGTCGATGCCGGTATCGATCGGGGCGCCGGGCACCGCAACCCCCACCGGGAATTTCAAAATCTTCAACAAGGAAGCGAAGCACCGCGCGAATACCCATGGCTATGCCTACAAGGGCGATCAGGTGAAACAAACCTTCATTGGCAGCCGCCCCGCCGGCTGGTCGTTCAAAGGAACGCCGATGCCCTATTGGTCCGAATTCAAGCCAAACTATGGATTCCACACCGGTTGGGTGAAGCACAGCCCCTGCACCCACGGCTGCATCCGCATGCATGAGAACCTCGCGCCCAAGTTCTATCAAATGGTGTCGATCGGCACTCCGGTGAGCATCGCCTATTCGCAACCCGAGGATGACAAGTATGGCAACATCCCACTGCCCCCCGACGCCGGTCCGCTGCCAGACTATGCAGGCACGATGTACACCGGCGACGGCTATTTCTCCCAGCACAGGACGCCGAAGTTCAACTGAGCGAACTTATCAACTGAGATTTCCCAGAGACCCCGCCTCACCGCGGGGTCTTTTTTTGTGCTGCTATCCGACAATCAGCCAAGCTGCCAAGGCCACCAGCGCGAGAGCGAACGCGGCATCGATCCACGGCTCGGATCTGTGATAGCCGGACCGCAGCGGCCGCCACTGGAGCAGCCGCGCCCATAGCGCCCACAGCGTGCCGCCTTGGAAAACGACCACCGCCCACAGCGCCGCCGGCCACCAGTCCGGACGATTTCCCTCAAGAAACGGCGCACTGACGGCCGCGAGGAAAATCGCGGCTTTGGGATTGAGCAGATTGCAGAACAACCCGCGCAGGAACGGTCCGCGGGTCGAGGGGGCCGGCATGGATTTGCCGATTCCACCGGAATACCACACCACGAACCGCTCCCTGGCCATGCCCCAAGCCAGCCACAGCAAATATCCCGCGGCTGCGAACCGCAGCAGCAAGCCGCCCGGCGGTGGCAGCTTCTCGAAGGCCAGGGCCAGCCCCGCCACCGCGATCGTCGAGTGGACCGCCAAGCCGCAGGCAATTCCCAGTGCCGTTCTAACTCCCGCCGCGGCGCCCTCGCGCAGGGCGGTCCGCGTTAGCAAGATCATGTCCGGCCCCGGGCTGAACTGCCCGAGCGCCATCACCCCGGCGAAGGCCAGCAAATCGCGGGTCTGGCTCACTCGCCGCGGTCCGTTTTCACGGCCACCACATAGTCGAGCACCGCCTTCTCATCGGCGGATTCCAAGCCCGCGTGCTTGATCATTTTCGGCATGGTTTCCTCCCACTCGTCGACGTCGAGATCTTGCGGCAGCTTGTATTCGTGACATTCGCCACATTTCAACATGTAGGTGTCATAGCCGTGCTTCAGTTGCGGGAGCGGCTTTCCGGCTTTGGCCGCCATCGCCGGTCCGGGGTTCGGCACTTCGGAAATCCCGCCCTCCACAGGATCGTCGCCTGCCGCCATATCGCCCATTTGCGCAGCGCCGCCAGCGCCGCCACAGGAGGCCAGCCCCACCGCCGCGCAGCCTGCCAAAATCGTCCGCCCGATGCTCATGCGACGAGGCTACCCCGGCCCCGTACCGCCGCTCAATCCCGATTTCCGTCATTGCCGCCGCCGTGCCATTTCCCTACCTCTCGCAAATGGACGATTTCCCGGATGCCAACGAGTTCGTCACCGCCCCCCACGATGCGTTCTTCAAGGAAATCTTCTCCAATCCCGAGCACGCCGCCGGCTTTTTCAAGAAACATCTGCCAGCGGAAATTGCCGCGCGGATCGATTTTCAGACATTGAACCTCATGCCTGGATCGTTCGTGAAACCAGACCTGAAGCAGACCCATAGCGACCTCCTTTACTCCGTCATGGTCGCCGGGCGAGAACTGATGCTCTATCTGCTGTTCGAGCACCAGAGCACGGTCGAGGAAGTAATGCGGTTGCGGCTTTTCGGCTACACCCACGGAATTTGCGATCGTCATTATCAACTCCACGGGCTGCCACTGCCGCCCGTGTTTTCGATTGTAATCCACCAAGGGCCGGACCGCTGGACGCCTTCCAAGTCCTTCGAGGATCAGTTCGATTTACCGGAGGATTTGAGAAAGGATTTCCTGCCGTATCTCCCGAAGTTCGACCACTTCCTGCTGGACTTGAGCAAATACGATCCGGCCACTGGCGAGGACGATCCCAGCCAAATGGCGGTGCTTCAGCTCATGAAAATGGCTCGGGACAACCAAGTGCTCGAGTTCTTCCGCTGGCTCGCCCGATCCGCCGCCGCGCAAATCGGCGAGGCATTGTTCGCGAAGCTGGTTTACTACGCCGTCCATGCCAACTGCCCGCTTGACTTGGAGGAACTTCTTCAGAACCTTTCCGCAATTCCCGAACTCCAGAAACGCACCATGTCCCTTGCCGAGAAATTGAGATCCGAAGGAAAATCCGAAGGTCGCTCCGAGGGCGTGAAGCTGGGAGAGGTGAAAGGCCGCATCCGGCTGATGGAGGAACTCCTCGGCCTGCCTCCGCGTTCCGATAGCTCGTTCTCGATCGAATCCATGGATGAGATGGAGACGGTCTACCGCAAGCTCCGGCGGGATTACGAGGCCATGGCCAGAGGCAAGTGACGATCTAACGGTGGACCTCAATGTCCCCGGCGATTTCCCGCGCCGGGTGATCGATTTTGACAAACCCGGCCCCTCCCCTACCCTCCGCGGCATCCGAAAGTGGCGGCCCGACGGGCGCCGGATTTCTCTCGAATCGCTTCACATGAATACACTCCGCACCTTCACCACCGGCTCTGGAACCCAGGGGAATTTCCACTCGCTGCCCGCGCTAGCCGAGGCGGGTTTCCCGAATCTCGCGAAATTGCCGGTGTCGATCCGGATCGTGCTGGAGTCCGTGCTGCGCTGCGTCGATGGCCGGAAAGTGACCGAGGAGGACGTGCGGAATCTGGCGAACTACAACGCCAAAAGCCCCGGCGAATACGAAATCCCCTTCACCGTCGCGCGCATCGTCCTGCAGGATTTCACCGGCGTGCCGCTGCTTGTGGACATCGCCGCCATGCGCGACGCCGCCGTGGCCCGCGGCGCGTCGCCGGAGAAAATCGAGCCGCTGGTGCCGGTCGATCTGGTGGTGGACCACTCGGTGCAGGTGGATTTCGCGGGATCGCAACTCGCGCTGGATCGGAACATGGCCATCGAATTCATCCGCAACCGCGAGCGCTACGAATTCCTGAAATGGGGCCAACAGGCGTTCGACACGTTCTCCGTGGTGCCGCCCGGCATCGGCATCGTCCACCAGGTCAATCTGGAATATCTCGCGAAGGGCGTGCTCTCGAAGGACGGCATGTATTACCCCGACACGCTCGTTGGCACCGATTCACATACCACCATGATCAACGGACTCGGCGTCGTCGGCTGGGGCGTTGGCGGCATTGAGGCGGAGGCCGGCATGCTTGGCCAACCGGTCACCTTCCTCGTGCCCGAGGTTGTCGGCGTCCATTTGCACGGCGCGCTCGCCGAGGGCGTCACCGCCACCGACCTCACACTGCGGGTTACGGAAATCCTGCGCAAACACGGCGTCGTCGGGAAATTCGTCGAATTCTACGGTCCCGGAGCCGCCGCGCTCAGCCTGCCCGACCGCGCCACCATCGCGAACATGGCCCCCGAATACGGCGCGACCATGGGCTTCTTCCCCGTCGATGATGAAACGATCCGCTACCTCCGCGGCACCGGCCGACCCGAGGAATTGTGCGAAACCGTCGAGGCCTACTACAAGGCGCAGGGCCTCTTCGGCATCCCGGCCAAGGGCGATTGCATCTATACCGACGACCTCGAGCTCGACCTTGCCACCATCGTCCCGGCTGTCGCCGGACCGAAGCGCCCGCAGGACCGCATCGACGTTCCCGCCCTGCGCGATCGCTTCAATGAGCTCTTCACCGCTTCCACGTCGGCGGGCGGATTCGGCCTCCCCGCCGCCAACCGCGACCGCCGCGTGACGTTCTCCATGAAGGAACGCGCCGGCGTTTCGGTCGATTCCCTGCTCTCCACCGACGCCTGCCACAACAAGTTCGAAGGCGCCGAGAAGAACGAAGTGGAAATGGTCGCCAACCGCCCGACGCCCGACGTCATGGACGGCGATTGCTTCGCCGACGGCCCGCGGCGTGTGGAAATCGGCCATGGCTCCGTGCTCATCGCCGCCATCACGTCCTGCACGAATACCAGCAACCCAAGTGTCATGCTCGCCGCCGGATTGCTCGCGAAAAAGGCGAACGCGCTCGGCCTGACCATCGCCCCTTATGTCAAAACCTCGCTCGGACCCGGCTCCCGCGTCGTCACGGATTACCTCGACGCCACCGGCCTCAGCGAGGAACTCGACAAGCTCGGCTTCCAAACGGTCGGCTACGGCTGCACCACCTGCATCGGAAATTCCGGCCCGCTCCACCCCGCCATCGAGGGCGCGATCAAGGAGGGCGACCTCGTCTGTGCCTCCGTGCTTTCGGGAAATCGGAACTTCGAGGCGCGCGTCCATGGCTCCATCAAATCCAATTTCCTGATGAGTCCGCCGCTCGTCGTCGCCTATGCTCTGGCCGGCCGCGTCGATCTCGATCTAACCACCGAGCCCCTTGGCAGCGATACCGAGGGCAACCCCGTTTTCCTCAAAGACATCTGGCCCAGCCAGAAGGAAATCCGCAAGGAACTCGATGCCGCCCTCAAGCCAGCCGTCTATCAGAAGCTCTACGGCGATGTCGATACGGCGAATCCGAAATGGGGCGAAATCCCGGCCTCCACGGGCGCGACTTATCAGTGGGATAAAACTTCCACCTATGTGCAATCGCCGCCGTTTTTCGAAACCAAACAAGGCGCCAGCGAGAATATTATCGGCGCGCGGCCGCTTGGGATTTTCGGCGATTCCGTCACCACCGACCATATCTCCCCCGCCGGCGCCATCAAGCCCACCTCGCCGGCCGGCATGTATCTTTTGGAAAACGGCGTGGAGAAAGCGTCCTTCAACTCCTATGGCGCGCGCCGCGGCAACGACCGGGTGATGACGCGCGGCACCTTCGCCAACGTCCGCATCAAGAACCTCATGTGCCCCGGCGTGGAGGGTGGCTATACCCAATACTTCGGCCCCGGTTATGTGCATCCGCCGGATGTGGAAATCGCCGCCCATGCCGAGGGCAAACCAACCCATATCTACGAAGCGTCCATGGCCTATCAAAAGGCCGGCGCGAAACTCATCGTCATCGGCGGCGAGGACTATGGCATGGGATCGTCTCGGGACTGGGCGGCCAAGGGCACGCGCTTGTTAGGCGTATCGGCTGTCATTACCAAATCCTTCGAGCGCATCCACCGCTCGAACCTCATCGGCATGGGCGTGCTACCGCTCAACTTCGCCGACAAGGCGGATTACGAAAAAATCAAGGATTTGGCCGATGCCACCTTCGACATCACCGGCATCGCCGGCGAACTCCGGCCGATGCAACCCGCCACCCTCACCGCCCGCAAGGCAGACGGCACCACGGTGGAAATCCCGCTCAAGGTCCGGCTCGATACCCCGGCCGAGGTTGATTACTACAATGCCGGCGGCATCCTGCCCTACGTGCTCGACCAGATCCTGTCCTGATTTCCAGCGCGCGGGACGGCGTCAAAACGGCCGATCCTGACGAATGGGCTTCCCCCGGCGACGATGTTCAGACGTCAGACGGAGAACATCGCGTCGTTCGTGATGCCGGCGTAGTCACGACCGCCGCCATGGCTAACAATGCTTCCGATGGCTCGCTAGCACGCAGGAAAACGTGCATCCAAGGCGGCGGACTAACGCAAAGCCGGAGCACCGTTAAAAACCAGCCGATACTCGAACGCCTCAGGTTCGTTCTGAGCCAACCCTAACCCAGTTGGTCCAGATAAAGCGCCAGGATGAGTCCGATAGCAGTTGCGATTCCGGCCCAATAGGAATCTTCCTTAAACGCCTTGGGAAATACCTCGGTCGCCAGTGAAGCCACCACGGCTCCCCCGGCGAAACACCGGATCAGCGCCAACGCCGCCTTCGGCACGCCCGGCAGGAAGTAGTTTCCCGCGAGCGCGGCGGCGGATAGAAGCACGGCGGTCGCTGCCCACAGGCCGAAAACCTTGCCTTTGGAACTCCCGTTCTTTGCCATCTCTTTCGCTCCGCCGGCAGCCTCGGGCAGGTTTGACAAAAAGATGGAACCCGACAAAGCCGCCACCTGCAGCGGCCCCGCACCGATGAGCGCAACTCCCAGTGCCAGATTCTCCGGGATTCCATCCAGCGTAATGGCGGCCAACAACCCGCCGCCGCTGCTTGACCCCCATTTCTTCTTCACGAGATAATCCAGACCCGAAAAGGCCCCTGCCCCGATCAATACCAGCGCGAAGGCTGCCCAGATCGAGGTTTGTTCCGTTGCGGGTTTGATCAGTTCCAGCACCACCGAAATGATCAGAGCGCCCCCCGCCAAGGCAACAATGAAACCCTCGACTTTTTTCGGAAGGCTCCAGTAAATGCCCCACGCCGCGCCGAGAAGCAGCGCTCCGGAAACAACAAGTATTACAGCGATCGTAAGCATGGTTTGGTATTCAGGTTCATGGATCGTTGCTTCGTAAGGAGCCTCACAACAATCTTGCGTGCGATCGCCGGCGGTCAACGCAAATGTCAGTGAGCCGAACGTGCAAAGACTGCGATCCCGGCGCGCAATCCGGTGTTCCAAGGCATGCGGGCGTGCAGGACAAAACTGGCGGTGTTCGGCGAGCGAAGCTTGATACCGAGGCTCTTCAGAGTGAACCGGACCGATAAAATGACATTCACCCGCTGGCGCACGAGAACGTCCCGGAGTTTGATTTGCAACAAATCGATCTGCATGCCCCCGGTGCCGTGTTGGGTGGGGTGGAACAGCTTTTCGGCGGTGCGGGCGATGTGTGCCAACATCTCGACCTACTCATAATCATTTTGGTGAATTGTGCGAACCGTGCGCGGATTGGCAGCAAGGACACAGCGCCAGAGATCGTGTAGGAGACAGCTATACGGCGGGGCGAGATGCGTTTTTCATGACAGCGAGCAGTCTGTCAGAGCGCGCAAGCCGCGCCTCCTGCCTTCACATCTATTCTTGTTCGAGTTTTTGATCTCTTGCAGATTGAAAATGTGGTATTGATGCAAAAGGATTGCATCGTCGATGACTATTGCGGACTTTGACGGCTGTGTAAAGAGCAGCAATTTCTTCCCCGAACGGTCGGATCAAGACAATCCTACCAGCAGGGGCGAGCGATCCTTTCGCAGTTAGATTTAGAATTCGTGGAAGCATCGATAACGGAAGGGCTAGCGGGACCTCCGATCCACATCTGGTTCAACTGGATATTTCTTAACGGGGTTCATCATCGCATCTTCTCTTTCCCTTTGTCGCAGCAGCTGTCTTTCGGTGAGCTCTCTGAACCGCTCTTTTCCGCTCATCATTGGGTTGGGGGTGATCCCTACCGTCCCGTCTGCACCATACTTTATAACATCACCGACCGCCTCAGCATCGACTATTGTGTCCGCCATTAGGACGCGATCATCAGGCCTTGCTGTC
>JBBSUD010000165.1:0-11972 GCA_038235225.1 Verrucomicrobiales bacterium | reverse complement strand
GGCCGGGATCGAGTTCGTGCGCCTTTGCTTTCAGCCGCTTCACCAGCGATTCAACCGGCGGCGTCGGCCGCAGATAAAGCTCGTTGAACATGCTCCACGCCGCCACGGACGGATGATTGAAATGCTGCCGGATCAGCTCGGTGAGCTGGTTCTCCGCGTTGTCCGCGAAGGCGTCGCTCGGCGTGATCGCATTCACCAGCGGGATTTCCTCCCACACGATGAGGCCGCTGCGGTCGCACAAATCCAGCACCGTCCGGCTCTGCTGATAGTGCGCCAGCCGCAGGCAGGTCGCGCCGATTTCGAGAATCATGTCGATGTCCGCCTTATGGTCCGCATCGGCCAGCGCCCAGCCCATGTCGCGCTTTTCCTGGTGGCGGTTCACGCCATGCATCGCATAGGGTTCGCCGTTCAGGAGAAATCCCTTTTCCTGGTCGATTCCAAAGGTCCGCAGACCAAGCGGCTGGGTCACGGAATCGAGCGCCGCGTCCTCCTTCATCAGAGAAACCGTCATCTGATAGAGATACGGATCTTTCCTTCCGTTCCACAAATGAGGATTCTTCATCTCCAGCGGAATCGTTGCGGAAATCCGCTTCCCGGCAGCGAGTTCCACGTCTTTTGATTCGCTCGCTACAACTTTCCCGGCCGCGTCCGTTACCTTTACCTCCAGCTTCGCCGCCGTGTCATGCAATGCATCCAACTCCGCGCGCACCGATAGCTTCGCCGCGTCCCCGGCGATTTCCTGAGAGATGAATACTCCCGGCGAGCCATGGTCCAGCGGGGAGATGCAGGCGTCGTTCGTGACCAGCAGATGAACCGGCCGATAGATCCCGCCCTCCATCGTGAAATCCGCGCTGAGCGGCGGCACGTCCTCGTTGGCCGCATTGTCCACCCGCACCCGGAGCTCGTTCGCGCCGGATTTAAGGTCGTCCGTGATTTCGAAATCGAACCCCGCGAATCCGCCGCGGTGCTGGCCGAGGTGCTTGCCATTGAGATATACATCCGTCACCAGAAACGCACCTTCGAACTGTAGGAAAACACGCTGCCCTTTCGCGTCCGCCGGAATCTCGAACGATTTCGAATACCATGCCGGGCCGCGGTAGTACGTGCCGCCGTCCTGGCCGTCCTTCGCATTGTAGGAATGCGGGACGGTCACATTTTCCCAGCCCGCGACATCGGCATCCGCGGCGGCCTCGGATTTGTGAAACCGCCACTCCCCCGCTAGATCGACGGTCCCCCGCGCCGCCGCCAGCGCGGCGAGCGAAAGCAGGATGGCGGATGCCAGCGGGAAGGATTTTCGAAAGCGCATGCGCGAGAGTTACTGGCGGGGCGGACCCGGCGCCAGAAAGATTTCCCCCGGATCGGTTCTTGCGTCGCCATCGCCGCAGGGCTACCGGTCCGGCCATGGATCTGGCAGATTTTCGCAAGGAATACTCCGCCCGCGGGCTGGAGAAAAATGACATGAATGCCGACCCGATCGCGCAGTTCGCCACATGGTTCCAGCAAGCGGTGGAGCATTCCGGAGGCGAGCCGAACGCCATGACGCTGGCCACCGCGGATGCGTCCGGCATGCCATGGCAGCGCACGGTTTTATTGAAATCCTTCGACGCGGGCGGCTTCGTTTTCTTTTCCAATTATAACAGCCGGAAGGCCGCGCAGATCGAGGCGAACCCGCGCGTCAGCCTGCTGTTTCCCTGGCTCGCGCTGGAACGACAGGTCATCGTCCAAGGCACGGTTTCCAAAATCGAAGCTGCGGAATCCGAAGAATATTTCCACGTCCGTCCCCGCGAATCGCAGATCGGCGCGTGGGTTTCCCATCAGAGTGAAATCATCCCATCGAGGAAATTTCTGATGGAGAAGCTCGACGGCATTCGCGACAGATTCGGCGACGGCGAAATCCCGCTGCCACCGTTCTGGGGCGGCTACCGCGTCGCGCCGGAAACGATGGAATTCTGGCAAGGCGGCCCCGCCCGGCTGCACGACCGCTTCTTCTACCAGCGGGCGAAAGCCGGCTGGACGATCGACCGGCTTTCCCCGTGAGACGGGAAAACTAACGGCGGCGGCGGATCAGCAGCAACGACCCCGCCAGCGCCGAGAGTCCGCTTGTCGCCGGCTCGGGCACGGCATTCCAAGTCACCACGTCCTGGCGGCCGTCGTTCGAGAGATAGGTCAGCGCCACGGGATCGAAGGATGCCGCGTTCGCAAGAAACTCGTTCGCCCGCAGCACGATATCCTGGTCCTGCGCGCCGGCGCCGGTGATGCGCATATTGCCGTTCGCCAGGGATTTGCTTTCGGAAAGTTCGGCCACGGTCTCCCAAATCGCCCACTGCACGGCGGCGGCATCACGGTTTGTCATGCCCGACGCGAGATAGGCTCCGACCAGCCGCGCGACCCGATCCGAATTCACTCCCAACGTGGCCGGGCTTTGGATTTGAAAGACGAGAGTTTCCCCATAAGCCAGATCCTGCCCCGGCTCGGCACAGAATGCATCGAACTCCGTGAAGCGCATCAGTCCGACGGGATAAGCCTGGATGAATTGGCCGTCATTAAATGTCCCTTCAACCGTCAGCCCGGGATCGATGCCGGTAAGCGTAGCGGTAAGATTCTGCGCCCGGGCAGGCACCACCGCGAGTGCGGCGGCAAGAGTCAGAACACAGGTAAATAATTTCGTATGCATGGGAGGGGACGCCTGAGAACTACCGGAGCCGCGCCCGGGGGCAAGCACTTTGATCGGAGGGGCCGTATCTAGCAGGATCAAGCGACGTAAGTGACAGGAATCCAGACGATTCCGAGATTGTACGCGATCGCGTAGGTGCGGTGGCCGGGGTAGGGGATTCGCGGCGCCGGAATGTCAGAATGGCTCGTCCGCGCCCCACGCCTCGGAGTTTCCGACCTGCCACTCCTCCACCATTTCCACCGGGAAATCCTCCAGAAACCGGGACGGCCGGCAGATGATGTCGCCGCTGTAGGACTTCGGATTCATCATCGGATAGGTAAGATAGAGATCGTCCTTTGCCCGGGTCAGTGCGACGTAGAAAAGCCGCCGCTCTTCTTCAAACGACGGTAAATCATCCGCCTCCAGTATACGTCCGTTAGGGAACTGCCCGTCCACCAGCCAGATCAGAAAGACCACCTGCCACTCCAGCCCCTTGGCTTGGTGAATCGAGGAAAGCACGACCCGCTCGTCGTCCGGCGCGCTTTTGTCGCCCGTCGGCTCGCCGTCCACGGAACTCATCAGCGAGAGCTGCGCGAGGAAATCCAGGATGTCGTCGAAGGTATTTCCGTAATCGGACAACTGCTCGATGTCCGCCCGGCGGTTCTCGAAATTCTCGAAACTCGCTTTCAGGTATTCGTCATAGACGCCTTCCAGAATGCTGAAAATCATGTCCGAGGGCCGGGCGAATTTCCCCTCCGGCGTCATCTCGTCCAAGGTATAGCATAACTGCTCCCAATGCTTCGCCGCCTTCTTCGGGACTTTGTAATCCAACATCAGGTCGGACCACTTCGGCGGCGGCTCGTCCTTCGCCGCCCAGCCGCTTGCCAGCCACTGGCTCCACAACTTCTGGGTGGCCACCGGCCCGCAGCCCGGCAGCAGATTCGCCATCCGCAGGAAACTCACCTCGTCCCGGCGATTCACCACAAACCGCATGAACGCCGCGATGTCCTTGATATGCGCCTGCTCGAAAAACCGCAGCCCGCTGGTAATCGCAAAAGGAATGCCGCGCACCGTTAGCTCCATCTGGATTTCCAGGCTCTGGAAGTGTGCCCGATATAATACCGCCATCTCGTTCAGCGGGATGCCCTCGTCCCGCAGCTCCAGCATCCGCTGCGCCACGAAGGCCGCCTGCGCCCGCGGATCCTCCAGCGATACCAGCGCCGGCTTGGCCCCGAAGCCGGTCCGTGAGGCGTGCAAATCCTTGTCGAAACGGCCGCTGTTCGCGCGGATCGCCGCGTTGGATAGCTCCAGGATTTCCGGCACGCTCCGGTAGTTCGTCTCGATCGTGAACACCCGCGCGTTGGCATATCTCGTGGGAAATCCCAGAATGTGATCCATATCCGCGCCGCGCCACGAATAGATCGATTGCGCGTCATCGCCCACGGCCATCAGGCTGTTTTCCGTGCCCACGAGCAGGTCGATCATGCGGCCCTGCACCGAGTTGGTGTCCTGATATTCGTCCACCAGGATGTGCTTGAAGCGGCCGCGATAGATTTCCAGAACGTCCGGCCGCTCCTCGAACAGGCGGACGGTCAGGACGAGCAGATCGTCGAAATCCATGGAATTGGTTTCGAGCTTCTTTTCGATGTAACCGGTCCGCACCAGTTCGAGTTTCTCCAGCCAGTCGTAGAAATGATCGTAGCGGTTCGCGATGATTTCCTCCAGCGCCGCGCCGGTGTTCTCCATCAGACTGAAGATGGATGCCAGCACGTCGGGCTTGGGAAAGCGGCGCTCTTTGGTATCGATGTCACAATTGGCGACGACGGCGGAAAGTATGGATTTCTGGTCATCGCGATCGAGTATGGAAAACGAGCGGGTGAATCCCATATCTTCGGCGTGGCGGCGCAGGATGCGGCTGCCGATCGAGTGGAAGGTGCCAGCCCAGAGATTCGAGGTGACGTGCGGCACCAGCTCGAGCACGCGGTTGGTCATTTCGCGCGCCGCCTTGTTTGTGAATGTGAGCAGCAGCACCTGCCGCGCCTCGATCCCGTGGTCCAGCAGCCAGGCGACCCGGTACGTTAGAGTCCGCGTCTTTCCCGACCCCGCTCCGGCGATCACGAGCGCCTTTCCCGGCGGCGAGGACACCGCGCCGAATTGCTCCGCATTCAGTTCCACGGCGTAGTCAATGCCGGAAGACGGGGCGGCTTGCGGGCGGTGGAGCGTGTATTGGCGGGCCATGGGCGGCGGCAGAATGGCACCGCCGTAAGCCTCCGGCAATCCGCGATCCGTTGGCCCGCGCGCTTCGGATGAGGCGCCTTCATGCGGAGAAATAGCTGGAAATCATTGGGATTCTCAAGAAATCCGCGAGTTGGCATTCCCTCCGCTTTCCGCCGGAGAATGGATGGATTTTCGATTTCCCGCAATGCGCCGCCGCTGCGGCTGGGTTATGTGCCGCTGGTCGATTGCGCGCCGATCGCCGTGGCCCGCGAGACGGGAATCTTCGAACGACACGGCCTGAACGTGCGCCTCTCCCGCGAACTTGGCTGGGCCAGCGTGCGGGACAAAATCGTCTATCGGCACCTGGATGCCGCGCAATCCATCGCCGGCATCGCGCTCGCGCTCGGCCTCGGCATCAATGAAATGCGCTGCGAAATCGCGGTGCCGATGGTGCTGAATCTGCACGGCGATGCCATAACTCTTTCGCGCGCGCTGGATCCCGCGGAAATCGACCGCGGCGAGGGCTTGGCCAATCATTTGAAAAACAAATGGAAGAAGGACCGTCCGCTGATGCTGGCGGTTCCGCACCGCTATTCCTCGCACCATGCGTTGCTCAAACAATGGCTCGCCAGTCATGGCGTATCATCCGCGGCGGACCGGGAAATCATCGTCCTGCCGCCCCCGCTGATGCCGCGCCAGCTCAAGGCCGGGCACATTGATGGCTACTGCGTGGGCGAGCCGTGGAACTCCGAGGCAATCCTCGGCGGCTATGGCTGGTGCCCGGCGATTTCGGCGGAAATCGCCCGCGGCCACCCTGGTAAAGTGTTGGTGCTAACGGGTCTATTTCTCCGCGAGCGCAGGCAGGAAGCCATCGCTTTGGTAGCGGCGTTGTTGGAATCTTGCGAATTATGCCAATCGCCGGACTTCCGTGATGATCTTATCGAAATCCTGGCGAAGCCGGTCTATACCGGAGCGTCCGCCGAAGTGCTGCGGAACAGCCTTGGCCCGGTTTTCAATTCCGGCATCGGGCGCTCCCGGAACGATGGATTCCATATCTTCCACGGCCACGGCGCCAACCGCCCCGGCATGGATAAGGCATCTTGGGTGCTATCGGAAATGCGCGGTGCCGGGACTATGCCCGATGGCACCTGCGGCGGCCTCTCCCGCATCTTCCGGGAAGATCTCTTTCACGCCGCCGGACTCTGCGCCGCGGGAGTATAAATCCGCCGGAGTTCAAGCTTCAGCTTGTTCTTCGGCTGGGCACCGGAAGAGCAGCCTGAATCCCGGACTCCGGCCGCTTCACCCCGCCGCCTCCGCGATTGCCAGCACGTCGGCGAACGGCATTTCTGCTAACAAACCATAAGCATCATTCCGCGTCAGCCGGGCGCGGGTGGCGGCCGGGCTGGCCATGCCGCAGAGAAATCGCGCGAGCTGCCGCGGGGTTGATAATGCGGCATGATTCGCATGCGCCAGCGCCCGGATCGCGACAATTTCGGCATCGCTCGCCTGCCTTGGTTTCCGCCGGGAAATCTTTTTGGCCGGCACTCCGCGGCAGCGGTCGCAATGCCCGCACGGCGCCGACAGCTTCTCGCCGAAGTGCTTGGTCAGATAGCCGGTGAGGCAGCCGCGATAGCCTGATAGATCCAGCACTTGCCGCAGCCGCGCGAGATCCGCCTGCTCGCGGGCTTGGAATTTCTCCACCAGCCCCGCGGTGAGTTCCTTGAGATTTTCCGGCGCTTTCCTGACCTTGTATCCCTGCCGGACGCCGGAAACCTTGAGTGAGATATCTCCCGCCACCTGCATTTCCTGAATCGCGGCGACCACCTTCTCCCGGGTTATGCCATAACTCTCCGCAATGTCCCGCGGTCGGAAATGCCACCACCAGCGCTTCATCTCGCCGGAGTCGAGGATCCGCTGGATGAGCTTCCGCTCCGCCGGGCTGCGGCCGGCCAGGATTCTCTCCGGCGTGGTCAGCAACCGGGCGCGGTAGGTATCGTAAAAACTCCCCGTGGCTTCGACGATGCCATCGATTTCCAGATACGTCATCAAGGTGGAAACCACGCCCGGGCGGATGTCACAAATGGTGGATAAATCGTAGGGCGAAACGTCGAATACCGGTCCGAGCCGCAGCACGCGGCCGATCAGATTCTCCAGCGCCCGCGGCGATGGCGTATCCGAGTAAATGAAGTTCTCCAGCACCGTCAGATCGTCACCGCACACCAGCATTTCGCAAACCGCCGGCAAGCCGTCGCGCCCGGCACGGCCGATTTCCTGCACATGGTTATCCAGGCTTTTCGGGATGTTGTAATGATAGACCGCGCGAATGTTCGATTTATCGATGCCCATGCCGAAGGCGATGGTGGCAACCATGATCCGGGTGCCGCCGGACATGAACGATTGCTGCGCCTCCGCCCGGAACTCCGCAGGCAGCCCGGCATGATAAGCGCGGCAGGAAAGGCCGCTTTTCGCCAAAAACGTGGCCACTTCCTCCGCGGTTTCCTGCCGCGTGACATATACCACCGCCGCGCCATCGCCTGCCGAAAGTCTTTCCAATACCATGGATTTCCGCTCCGCGGCGGCGCACGGCGTGACCCGCAGTTCCAGATTCGGCCGATGGAAGCTCAGTTGAATGTGATCTTTCGCGGCAATCCGGAACGCCTTCCGGATGTTTCGCGAAACTTTCGGCGTGGCCGTGGCCGTCAGGCACAGCACCCGGGAAATCCGCAATTTCCGGCAAATCGCCGCCAGCTTCAGATAGTCCGGCCGGAAGTTATGCCCCCATTCGGAGATGCAATGCGCCTCATCGATCGCCAGCAGGCATATCGGCAGTTTTTTCACGCGCAGGCGGAATGCCTCGTTCGAGAACCGCTCCGGCGCGACATATAAGATCTTCAATTCGCCTGATTCCAGACCCGCATAGACCTCCGCCAACTGCCCGGCATCGAGCGTGGAATCCAGCCGCGCCGCGGGTATGCCTTTCCGCCGCAATTCATCCACCTGATCCTTCATCAGCGCGATGAGCGGGGAAACCACCAGTGTCAGCCCGTCCAGCAACAACGCGGGAAGCTGATAGCACAGCGATTTCCCCCCGCCCGTCGGGAACACCGCCAGCGCCGGGCGCCCCTCCAGCAGCGCCTGCACCACCGCCTCCTGCCCCTCCCGGAATGCGGCATGGCCGAAGCGCTCGCGAAGGATTTCGGACGTTGGCGAAATCGAACTCATTTGGGCCGGATCATTTATCGAGATAAGGCCGGATCAGTTCAAGTTTCTTTTCCTTGATTCCCGGAACCTTGCATAGTTCAGAAAATTCGGCATAAGGTCGGCCTGCGATGATCGCCCTTGCGACCGCCTCGCCTATATAAGGAACCGATTCCAGTTCCGAGCGTTTGGCAGTATTGATATTGACCAGCCGCTTCAATCCTGCCGGTGTTTCGTAGATCGGAGGAGCCATTTTTTCATAGCTCGGAATTTGAATTTCCTGTAACTCACTCAAGCGGGTTTGAACCGGATCCACATCCTTCAATCGGAATTGGATCGCTTTGCCAACCAATACCAGCCCGGCCACAATCAGAAAGGCGACGAGCGTGACATGGGCATAGCTCATCCCGGCCCGATTCGAATCCTCCGGTCCCGGCCTGCGCATGTAATCCGTGTCGTTGATGCCCATAATCTTGAGATTTCAGCAGACGGCCTCCGCATCCCAAAAGTCGAGAGTAGGAGACTGCGGTGACCGGGCAATCCGATTTTTCGGCGGGAATTTTCCCCCGTCTTGGGGCTTGGCAAGGGGCGGGGGGCGGCGGAAAATCCGACATGTTCAGTGCCAGCAAGCTCACACAGGATCAGAAAGACGCCCTCGCGAAATTGGCCGCGGAGGGCGCGACGATGTCCGACCTCCAGCGCCATCTGAAGGACGATTTCGGCCACTCGATCACCTATATGGACACACGTTTCCTGATTCTCGACCTCGGGATCGAGCTGGTGGAGGAACCGAAAGTGGAGCCCAAGGAGGAGGAAAAACCCGCGCCGGTGCCGACCGGAAAAGTGGATGTGACCATGGACGCGCTGACGCTGCCGGGCGCGCTGGTGAGCGGGAAAGTCAGCTTCAGCGATGGCGAGACGGGCGTCTGGATGCTCGATCAGACCGGCCGTCCGGGCCTGGATCCGGACACGGCGGGCTACCGGCCGCTGCCCGAGGACCTCGCGGAATTCCAGAAGCAATTGCGCGCGCTCATCGAAAAAAGCGGGCTTTGACCGCACGGGTGACAGACACGAATCTCCGCCCGTGGCGTTGAAACCGTGGAACATGTCCAGCCCATCCGGTCGAGCGGTCACGGCGCGAAATCGCGGTCGGCGGCTGGGTTCCGCCCTGATTTTCGCGGCGGCCGCGGTGGTTTCCGGGTGCAAGCCGCCACCGCCGTCCGCTGCGAATGACGCCTCCGCTTCGGCCGTTCCCGCGGTGCCGGCGCTGGTCGCGCAGCTTGCCGGCGCGCGCATCGATGCGGCGAAATCCCGCTTGGAATCTCGCCGCCCGGACGAGGCATTGGCGTTGCTGACCGAGGCATTGCGAGCCGATCCCGCCTCAGCCGAAGCGCGGGAACTTGCAGGGAAAATCCTCGCGGAAACGCAGTGGAATTTCCCCACGCTGACGATTTCGCACGGCTTGACGGTGCAGCAAATCGGATTTGCCGCGCCGTCTTCGTTATGGGTTTCGTTAGGAGGAGAAATGAATGTGACGGTGCGCTGGGATTTGGAAAAGCTGGAAATTGGCAGCGTGCTTTTCCCGGCTTGGGATCTTGATACGCGCAGTTTGGTTTTCTCCCCGGATCATGCCGCGGTCGTCGTTGGCAGGGGATTGGTGAATCTTTTATGCGACGCGCGAACCCTCAAACCGATCCGCGATTTGGGTCCGCTGCCGGAGGATTCCACGCCGGCAGCGGTGCAAGCTTTCTCGCCGGAAGGTCTGCTGGTGGCATCGCCCGCGGCCGTGGACGGAGGAACGATCTGGCAGATTCGCGACGCGGCGAGCGGGCAGCTTTTACGCGCATCGGAACCGCCGCCCGCCGGTGCGCCGCGGTCGCTGGCGGCGCATTTGGATAGAAGACGGCTGCGGGTGCTGCGGGCCGACGGCAGCCTGATGGAGATGCCCGTTTCGCCGGTGGACGAAATCCGGATTTCGCCCATGCCGGATCCGGTGGAACTACTGGGCGCGCAGTTTTCGGATGATGGAGAATCCGCCTTGGTATCACAGAAAACCGGCGCTCGGGACGAACCATCCATTTCGGTGATTTCCTATGCCCAAGCCGATGACGGTTCGCTGGAAATCCAGCGATTGCAGGAACGCTTTCCCTGGAGCGGCGGTCCGAACTTATGGAACGGACTGATGGCGGGAAGTGAGGAAATGCCATTCAAGATCGACGGCGGAGTATGGGAAATGGCCGTGGGTTCGCACGCACCCGTTGTCAACGGTTCGGCAATTACATCTTGCGCATTCGCCGGAGGAGAAATCATCATTGGCGAAGCTGATGGTAGTTTGACAATCTTTGGAAAAACTCCGCTTCCGGGACGAACCGAGATCGACATCGCTCCCGCGGAAATCGATGGTCCCGGCCTGATCGCTCTCGCGAAACTCACCGAGGCGCTGGCCGGAGTGCGCTATGACGGAGAAACCCGCGAGTTCGCCCGGATCGGCCCGGAGCAAAGGAAAGCGGCTTTCGCCGGATGCGATCCGGCCGCGCTGGGTGCGGCATTTCCTCAACTGGATTTCGCACCGATCGCCGCCGGATTTGCCGGGCTGAATCATCGGATCGCCCCGGCCGCAGCCCTCCAGCCATTGTGGGAGCGACTCGCCCGCGCGGACGCCACCCACAAGACATGGCCGGAAATTCTGCGGCTATCCAAAGATCTGGTAGATACGGATTGGCACCGCGAACTGACAGAACAAGTCGTCGGCAAGGCGGGCGGTGCTGAGGATGATATGGATTCGGTTTTCCAATCCGTCGACGATGCCGCCGTGCTGGCGGCCATTTCCGCTGCGGGAAAATCGGGGCCGGATGCGGCGGCCGCGCTGGCGGCGGCGCTTGCATCGGAGCGGCCGGATTGGATCGAGGCATGTCTAACGGACGCGGGAAATCTGCCGCCGTTGCTTCGACAGATCGCGCTGTCCCGGATTGCTTGGTTGCAGGGGCGGAAGGCGGCGGCGCTGTCGCCATGGCCGGAAGATTTCCCGCAAATGAAGGAGATCCGGCAGCACGAGGATTGGGATGGATGGGAGCAGGCGGATTTCGCGCCGGCGCTTGAGGCGATTGGGAAAAACGTGCGTGACGAGCTGCTGGCTCTGGACGTTCCGGCGGATTCCACGCCGGAGCGGCGGAAGGAAATCGCCGCGCGACTGGCCGATCCCGAGACGGTCGCGGCAATCGGAAAGTCGCGGTTCGCGCTGGCGTGCATGCGCGCGGCGACGGCGTTTTCCGAATTTCCGGAGGAATCCGAGACCACCGCGGGTCTCGCGAAAACCGCCCGCGACCTCGGCGCGCCGGCCGAGCCATGCCTGCGTGCGGAGGCGCTCGCACTCGCCGGTTTGGGAGATTATGCCAATGCCCGCGACCGCTGGGTGGAGCTGATTACCGAGCACCCGGTCGAAACCCATATCCCCGGTGACTATGCGGAGGCCGCTTACACCGCCTTTGAAAACTCGGACCCGCAGCAGGCGATGACGATTCTAACTACCGGAATCCACCGCTACCCGAATGACGCGCATTTCGCGCTGCGGGCCGGCTGGGTCGCGCTGCTGACAGGAAATTCCCAGCGCGCTTACGATTTCCTGCAGGCCGGAAAACGGGTCGGTTATGCCGCCGATCGTATGGAAAACGCCACCGCTTTGCTCACCATCGCCGCCGCGCAATCCGGCGCTTGGGACGATGCCAATGTATATTTCAGCGACCTCGTCCGCCTCGATCCGGCATGGGCCAGCGCCGCCACTCTCGATACGTTGGATTGGCCGGAGGAATTGAAGACGACGCTGTTGGAGTTCATGCAATGAGAAACTGATGGAGAGCGCGGGAACCCGCCCGGAGTTGGGCCGAATGGGTGGGGGGTGGGGCGG
>JBBSUD010000164.1:0-12182 GCA_038235225.1 Verrucomicrobiales bacterium | reverse complement strand
CCGATGACCCCACCGATGACCCCACCGATGACCCCACCGATGACCCCACCGATGACCCCACCGATGACCCCGCAGGCTAGCAGTTCGCGTGACAGCACGCCAGTGGGATGTTTGGAGGGGCGGAGCGCCGATCTTCGGGGAGGTTGTTAACGCAGGCCGGAGGGAGGTTTTCAGGAAGTGGACTTTGAGTTCCAACGCCAGATCAGGATTGCTGCAATGATGATTCCAATAAATCCAGCGAATATCAGGCTCCCATCCTTGGCGATCTTTTTCACCCATGATCCAGTTAAAGAATCAGGAGTCTTTTCGTCGGGTATGCGCGCTTCGGCGATTGGAGATTTTGAAGGTCGGCGCTCGGACCGTTTCTCTTCTGTAGATGGTTTGTCCGAATGTGCCGCAAGCCACGCGGGATATGTCTGCTTGCTGATTCCCAAAAATTGCCCTTTTAAATTTGTAAGGGGCTCGGGCCTGATCCGCCCTACTGCGATGCCTATGGAATCATCGGCTACGTCGATGGCAATTCGATCATCATCAGTCCCTGAAAGTTTTATTTCAGCAAGGCGGTCTTTCATCAAACCGACGAGTGACTCATCCAGTTTTCCAAAAGACTTCAAACCGGTGAATGCGAGTCGGTAACTACTTAAAAGTCTCATCTTTTTTACCCTGCTTGAATAGAATTCTTCTCGATAGGGAACACTCAGAAATTTCCGATACATTTCTGTCAATTCTGGCCTGCCCCAATTGGCGGCATTCACGAGTAGGTCGGTTCCCAAGCTTGTCTGGTCGCTGGTTTGGTATCTTGGATCGTTGTCGCGCCACGCTATTTTCTGGATCACTTCTTGCATGATCTCAGGAGTCTCCAGTTGAAGTTTGAAAATGGTGTCGTAAGCCTCTGCGGCATATTGAGATCTTCCCTTTGGATTCCGCCCGACTCCCAACAATGCGTCGCGCAGTTTTTCCGTAGGGGAGGCGAATTGCACCAAGCTCATATTTGCGCTTGGATGTGGTGGGTCACCCGCTTGACCGGCATACAGGAAAGCAATCAGCGCGTCTTCATAGGGTGAGAGCAATTGCTCGACCTGCTTTACACGTTCCTCACGCGCTGGGAAGAACTCATCCAGTGGGCCGCCTACTTCATATAAGTAACTGATGATGGAATTTGTGATTCGCGATTTGGAAAAACTAGTTTGGATGATTTCACCAGAAGGATCTTCTTTCAGCATTTCTTCAATTGGATAAAGAACTCGGGAAAGTTTATTTTTTAAATCATCAGTGGAATCCCCATAACTGTCCCCCGATACGAAAAGCAGTAGGCAAGTAAATAACAGCAATTTCATAATCGTATCAATCAAGGTCAATGGGACTACCGTTTGCTTCCATAGTCACATTCAGACTATTAGGCCCTGGTAAAACGCTGGGGAGAGGCTTAACCTGATAAAGGGGAACGAAAAATCCGTCAGATTCTTGGGCAATTACTTTGTAAGCCGGATAAAGGTTATAGATGGGTTCAGTCCTTGGATTCAAGTGTTTTCTCATGCTCTTTTAGGATTCTCCTGCCGGCGTGATGGCGACGGAGGTTGTGCACATGCCTGCTCATGGAGGCAGGTTGCTCCATTGCGAGGCGGGTGGCGAGCCATTCGTTGGGATCGGATTTTGAATCGCGGATTTCAGGGGTTGTGTCTGATCAAGTGCCATTCGATTCGATTCGATCCGTGAGTTTGTTTGCCCCGCGAAGTGCCGCACTCTTTCCGTTTTCTCCGTTTTCTCCGTTTTCGCTGGCGCAAAGCATGCCGAAGGCGGCGTGGCGGCGATCACCGTTAGCCGCGGCGTTTTCGGTGGGGAGTGACACCGGTGCGGCGGCGTTACCTACGGGCGTCTCACGCGCTGTGGCGGTAATGGTAGGATGCCTCCGCTCCTTGGACTTCAACCGCGATGAATCGCTGCGGGGCTGAACTGAATCGGGCCGGAGATGGATGAGAATAGGCGGTCGGGACAAACCGACACCCGGTTCCCACTTTTGATTTGGGGAAGCTCGCAGGAAATAGCTCTCCGCTAGGGTACGGCAGTTAGGCTGGCGGGGTCGAAATCGTCCGAAGCAATGCGCCGAGCGCGTCGGCGGCGCGGTCGGTCGGGTAGTGCGCGGCCAGCGGGAGGTGGATGAAGCCAGCCGGGATCGGCGGCCCGACGTGGTGGATCTGGTCCAGCGCGACGTAGGAAATCTGGTTGCAAAGGTAGCGGCCGGGATCGTCGGAAAAGATCACCTCGTGGCCGCGGATGTGAAGGGCCCGGTGGATTTGCTCCAATGGCAGGGTCGCCAGGAGCTTCTCCGGGCCGTCGGCACGGATCGGCTGCGGGGTGAACCGGCGGCCGGCGATGTCGGGGATGCGGAAATCCAGCTCGTTCCAGGCGGTCGTTTCCAGCCGGATGGTTTTGCTGCCGGCGGCCTCGCCGAGCATGACGAGCGCGTCGGGTCGCAGGCGGCGGAGCGCGTCGCGAAGGCGGGCGGGCGCAATGACGGCATCGACCGGTAAAATGCGGGTGCGGAGATTGGGAAATGATTTCCCCAAGCCACGCAGCGCCAGCGTGGAGGCGTTCTCGGGCCGGCCGCCGAACGGGCCGAAAGCGGTGACCAGGATTTTCATTATGAGCCTCAATCGAAGAGCGCGGAGTGGAACTTCGGCTGGTTGGTTTCCGGGTTCCAATAGCCGAACGTCGCCTTCCAATCCCACAGGGTCCACGGGATGCCGCGGGCCTCGGCGAGCGTGCGGACATCGCGCGCATACCGGTCGCGGCTGGCCTCATCGCCGGTGTCGTGGCTGCCGAATTCCCCGAGGTGCAGCGGCCGACCGAAGTGGCGGGACCACGCGCTGCCGAGGTCCAGCAACTCCCGGATTCCCTTGGCGGAGACCGGATTCCGGACGGCGGGCAGCGAGTTGTAATCCGCCAGGAAAGTCGCCAGTTCCGTGTGTCCGCCGAGGCTGGCCGGAAGTGCCAGCGGCGTAGCCGGCGGGCCGGGGTAAACGATGCCGCGCAAGGCTTTCAGGCCCACCCAAGGGGCGCCTTGGTGGGTGAAATAGAACGGCTCGTAGCAGTGGACCGTGGTCACGATCCGGTCGTCGCCGTCGGGCAGGCGCAGCTTGTCCAGCTCGCGGATGTCCCCCCAACTTCCCGGGCTGACGACAATGATGCGCTCCGGGCTGACCTTGCGGATGGCGGCGATGGCGTCGGCATAAATCGGATTCGCCACCTCGGTCGTCAGCGCGTCTTTCGGCTCGTTCAGCAGCTCGAAAAACAACCCGGCAGGCCAATCTTTGAAATGCCGCGCGATTTCCGCCCAGCAGGCGGCGAAACGCGCGCGATTTCCTGCGGGATCGGTCGTCAGGTCGTCGAAATGGTGCCAATCCAGAAAGACGCGCATCTTCTTGTCGAGGGCGCGGCGGAGCACCGGCTCCAGATCCTGAACGAGTTCCGGGACGATTTCCCAGCCCTCGCCCTTCCGCTGCATGTTGAAATGCCAGGCGACGGGCACCCGGATGTGATCGAAGCCCTCGGCCGCGATCCGGTCGATGTCGTCCACGGTGTAGCGGATCCCCCAGGAATACGGCGGCGGGGCTTCCCAGCAATTTCCGAGGTTCACGCCGCGCCGGACCTTGGCGAGCGCGCGGTGGGCCGGGGTATCGCCGGGCAGGCGCTTCGGCGGGGTGAAATCGGGCAGGGTGGCGGCTTTCGCGTGGAGCGTGACGGTCACCTCTTGGTCGGCTTTCACGGCCAGCGTCTGGCCAAGCGGGCGGTCCTGCCACGACGCGCCGACATGATTTCCCTCCAGCGGCGCGGCCTTCGCGAGCGGCCAGGCGTCGTCCGCCGGATAGTCGCCATACCACACCGACCAATTTTGCGGACCTCTGTCGCCGCGCTCCTCGAAGCCGCCATTGCCGACCGCCGCGCCGGTGGCGGAAATCCGGTCCCAGAGCACTTCCTGGCGGTAGGTCACGCCCGGTTCCGCCTCGGCCCACGGGCCGTGCAGCACCAGCTCGACCTGGCCATCCACCGGCGAGGTGAAGCTCAGCCGGATTTCCCGCCAGCCCCACCAAGTGACCGTGAAAAGCACGTCGGTCAGCCGCGCGCGGGTCTCCAGATCCTTTTCCCAGCCCGCGGGAGTGGCGTTTCCCGAGGAGACGGCGAGGTCCCGCAGCGGCGGCTGCCCGGCCGGGACCCGCAGCCAGATCCGGCCCGCGGTCGTCTGCTTGAGCGGCTGCGCCACCGCGATGCTGGCGAGGAGAAGCGGGAAAAGCAGGATTCGCATCGGTCGTGGGTGGTTCGGTTCCGGGCTTGCGGCTGGGTCGCGCGCACCCTATGCCCCCGCCGCATGGAGCATCACGTTTATTTCTGGCTGAAGGACGAATTCAACACCGCGGAACACCGCGCGAAATTCGAGGGCGGACTGGCCGCATTGTTTGAAATCGCGACGGTTGCTGGCGGCAAATGGTCCGTGCCGGCCAAGACGGCCGTCCGCCCGGTCACGGAAAATTCGTGGGACTACGCTCTCTCGATGCGCTTCGACAGCATGGAAAACCACGATTCCTACCAATCCGACCCGGACCACGACGTCTTCATCGCGGGCTTCAAAGACCTCTGGGCGCGCGTGCAAGTGATGGATTTGGCCTGATGGCCAACCGTCACAAGCGGTTGAGAACGCGGTCGTAGAGGTCGAGGTAGCGGTCGATCATCGCGGCCGGTTGGAACGCCGCGGCGGCGCGCTCCATGATGGCGGCGATGTGGCCGATGCGCTCCCGGTCCGGCTGCATGTGGAAGCGCATCGCCTCGTCGATGGCCCACCGCAGGCCGTCGGAATTGTGGTGCTCGAAGACGATGCCGTTCCCGCCGCGGTCGAGCGGCGTGACGGTGTCGCGCAGGCCGCCGGTGGCGTGGACGATCGGCAGGCTGCCGTAGCGCAGGCCGATCATTTGGGCCAAGCCGCAAGGCTCGAAACAGGACGGGATCAGCGTGAAATCGGAAGCCGCGTAGCCGAGCCGCGATTCGCGCTCGTTGAAATCCCGGAAGGCGACGCGCTTTTCCAGTCCGCGGGCGGCGACCGCGGATTCCAGATTTCCCCGGTCCGGCCCATCGGCCACGAAGATGAATTGCAGCCCCAGCCCCCAGTAATCCACGACGGTGCGCTGCAAGATCGCGGCCAGCAGCCTGCAGCCTTTCTGGTGCGGCTCCAGGCGGGACGGCCAGAAAATCAGCGGCGCGTCCGGGTCCTCCTCCAGTCCGCAAACCCGCTGGAGGGCGAGCTTGTTCGCGCGTTTCCCCTCGCGGTGGCTGGAGAAATCGTAGCGGGCGGCAAGATTCGGATCGTGGATGGGCTGGAGCGCGTTGGGCAGGGAATTCAAAATCCCGTGCGCGCGGCCCTCGCCGATTTTCGCGCGGATGGCGCTGCCGACCTCGGCGGAACCATGGACGCCGTCCGCCAGCTCGCCCAGAAAAGCCGGGCTGACGGTATTGGTCTCATCGGCGGACATGATGCCGGAAGCGAGCAAGCTAACCGGATTTCCCTCCCGCGAGGCTTCGTAGGATGGCGGGAAATTCTTGAAATACAGATGCCGCCAGAGCCCGCGAACATCGATCCCGCGGTCCTCGATTTCCGCGACGGCGACTTCCTCATCGTGGAGATTGTGCAGGGTGAAAATCGAGGGAATGCCCATCGCGCGGGCCGCGGCAGGGACGAGGCCGGTCATCCAGTCGTGGCAATGCACGACATCCGGCCGGATGCGCGGCATGACGTAGTGGATGACGTCGCGCTGGAAGGCGAGCGCGGCGCGGAGGTTGCAACCGGCGCCGCCGTCATAAACCGAGCGGCGGTAGAAGAATTCGCGGTCGTTGCAGAGGTGGAGCTTCCGCGAGTGCCCGCCGGGAGCGATGTGGATCAGCGAGCGGTAGTGCGGGATGGCGACGTGGACATCCGCCCCGGCGTCGGAAAGCGTGTCGAGCAGCAGCGCGCTCACATCGGCCAGCCCGCCGGCCTTGACGCAGGGCGAGCGCTTGCCATTCCGGCCGAGAAACCGGCTCTCGCTCAGCTCCGGCGTGACCAGCAGGATGCGGGTGCGACGGTTGCGCGCGCGCTTCGCGACGGTCGGCAAGGGCGCGACAATCGGCGGAGCGGCGGATGAGGCGATGGCGGACATGTGGGAAGGGAAGCGACGGAGGAGTTCCGAAGCGCCGCCCGGCTTGAGCTAAACGCATGCCACTTCTGTTATGGGAAATCGCGGCGCGATCGGGTGAATCTTCCGTCACATCCGCCGGGTCGCCGGGTCATGGATTTCCCGAACGATTGGGGGAAATCGCGCAACCATCGCGATTTCCCGGCAGACCGGCCGCTCCCCTCCCCGGCTCGCTGCGATTTCCCCTCCCGGCTGACGCGGATTTTCCAAATGCGGAATGCAGGCGGGAATGCAAATTGCGGGCGCTCGAAAATCGCCCGGACTGTCACCGAACCGGCTCTTGCCAGCGCCGCGGCCCGTGCCTAAAAGCCCGCCCGATGAAACGCAGAACACTCCTCACCATCCTGCTCTCCTTCCCGATCCTCGCGAGCTGCGAGCCGGCGAAATCCACCGAATCCGCGCCCGAGGGCAAAGGTCCGAAAGTCACGCTCAAGACCAGCAAGGGCGAAATCGTCATCCAGCTCAATGAGGACAAGGCGCCCGTCAGCAGCGCGAATTTCCTGAAATACGTGAAGGCGAAACACTACGACGGTACCGTTTTCCACCGCGTCATGGACGGCTTCATGATCCAGGGCGGCGGCTTCGAGCTGAAGGACGGAAAACTCGTCGAGAAGGAAAGCGGCAAGGGCATCAAGAACGAAGGCCAGAACGGCCTGAAGAATTTGCGCGGCACCATCGCCATGGCCCGCACTTCTGATCCGGACAGCGCGACCGCGCAGTTTTTCATCAACGTGGCGGACAATACCCGCGGCCTCGATTACCCGAGCAACGGCGGCTACGCGGTCTTCGGAAAAGTCGTCAAGGGCATGGACGTGGTGGATAAGATCAAGGGCGTGGCCACTGGCGTAAAACCGCTCCTGATGCGCGGCCCCGGCGGCATGACGCAGGAAGCGCCGCAGCCGAACGTGCCAAACGAAAACGTGGTCATCGAGTCCGTTACCGCCGAGTGACCCGCCCGTTCCCGCACGCATGCAACTCTGGTTCTGCCCGCTTCTCGCGTTCCTGCTCGGCTCGATACCCTTCGGCCTCGTCATCGCGAAGGCCCGTGGAATCGACATCCGGGCGCACGGCTCGGGAAACATCGGCGCGACCAACGTGCTGCGCGTCGTCGGGAAGAAATACGGCGTCACCTGCCTGATCCTGGATTTGCTCAAAGGCTTCATCCCGGTCGCGATCGCGGTGAATCTCATCCGCATCACGGGCCGGGACGTCACCCCGCACCTCGCCGCGCTCGATCCGTTGGCAATGCTGCTGCCGGCCTCCCGGCAGTTCTTCGGCCAGCTCATGCACGTCCTCACCGCGCTCGCCGCGGTGCTCGGACACACCTACTCGCCATGGGTCGGCTTCAAGGGCGGCAAGGGCGTCGCCACGTCGGCGGGTGTGCTTTTCGCCCTGTTGCCGCCGATGGCGATGCTGATGTTGGTAGTCATCTGGGTCGTCGTTTTCGCGATTTCCCGCTATGTCTCGCTAGCCAGCATCGTCGCCTCGCTGGCGCTGCCCGCCATCATCCACGCCGGCGGGCGATTTCACCACCTTCAGAACGATTTGTCGCTGCCCACGCTTTGGGAATCCGGGACATGGAACAAGCCGCTCTTCGGCTTCAGCCTGCTCATCGCCGCGCTCGTCGTCTGGAAGCACCGCACGAATCTCCGCCGACTCCGCGAGGGCACCGAAAACCGCTTCACCCGCAAGCCGCGCACCGCCGATGCCTGACACCCGCCCCACCACGGCAGCGGTGCTCGGGTCCGGCTCGTTCGGCACCGCCGTGGCCTGCCTGCTCGCCCCGCGGCTCGAATCCGTCCTCATCCTGAGCCGCGATCGCGACATCGCCGCCTCGATCAACCGCGACCGCGCCAACCCGCGCTACCTCAACGGCATCGCGCTGCCGGAAAACGTCCGCGCCACCACGGATTTCGCGGAAGCCATCGCCCACGGATTGGCGATTTTCGCAGTGCCGACCTCCGCCACGCGGGATTTGGCGAAATCCCTCGCCGCCGCCGGCCTGCCCGCCGCCACCGTCTTGCTCTCGTGCGCCAAGGGCATCGAGAAAAGCACCGGCTGCCGCATGAGCCAGGTGCTCGCCGAGGTGTTTCCGGGAAATCCCGTGGCCGTCCTCTCCGGGCCGAATCACGCCGAGGAAATGGCCCGCGGCATGGCGACCTGCGCCGTCATCGGCTCCACCGACGCCGCCCTCGCCCTGCGCTTGCAGGAGCTATTCACCCTCCCCCATTTCCGCTCCTACACCAGCGACGACCTCGCCGGCCTCGAGTTCGGCGGCGCGGTGAAAAACATCTACGCCATCGCCGCCGGCATGGCTCACGGCCTCGGTCTTGGCGATAACGCCGTGGCCGCGCTCGTCACCCGCGCTCTCGCGGAAATGACCCGCCTCGGCGTCGAACTCGGCGGCCGCATGGAGACCTTCGCCGGCCTTTCCGGCGTCGGCGATCTCATCGTCACCTGCTTTTCCGAGCACTCGCGGAACCACCGCGTCGGCCTCGCGCTCGGCGGCGGGAAATCGCTGGCAGAAGCCGTCGCCGCCATCGGCATGGTCGCCGAGGGCGTGCCGAACACACTGTCGATTTACGAAACCGCCCGCCGCACCGGCGTCCGCACCCCCATCATCGACGCCGTTCACAGCATCCTTTACGAAAACAAACCCGTCCCCGAGGCCATGCGCGAGCTGCTCTCCCGCGATCCCCGGCCGGAACACAGCTAGCCCCCCATGAAAGACATCCTCGATCTCTTCCTCCATCTCCCCGAGCACCTCGGCGATTTCATTCGCGCCCACGGCTCGCTCATTTACGGCCTGCTTTTCCTCATCGTCTTTTGCGAAACCGGCCTCGTCGTCACCCCCTTCCTCCCCGGCGATTCCCTGCTCTTCGCCATCGGCGCGCTCGCCGCCGACGCCACCTCCGGCCTCAATGTTTTCCTCGCCGGCGGCATCCTCCTCCTCGCCGCCATCCTCGGCGATACCGTCAATTACTGGATCGGCCGTAAATCCGGCGCGTGGATGATGCACCGCTTCCCCCGCATCGTGAAACCCTCCCACATTGAGAAAACCAACGAGTTCTTCACCCGCTATGGCGGCAAGACCATCATCCTCGCCCGCTTCGTCCCCATCGTCCGCACCTTCGCCCCCTTCGTCGCCGGCTCCGGCTCCATGGAATACGGGCGCTTCATGCTCTTCAACGTTACCGGCGCCGTCCTCTGGGTCGGCCTCATCCTCCCCTGCGGCTGGTATTTCGGGAACATCCCCATCGTGAAAGCGAACTTCGAACTCGTCGTCCTCGGCATCATCGCCATTTCCGTCCTCCCCATGGTCATCGAAATCGCCCGCGCCAAGCTCCGCAAGCCCGCCCCCTGAGGCCGTCCCGTCGCGGCGGATATCATCCGCCAAGCCCCGCTATCAACAGGAAGCACCGCGCGCAGCGTCATCCATCACCGCCGGAACCCCAACCGCCCCTGCACGAACCTGAGTTGGAATACCTCTCGGAAACTGCTGCCCGATCAAGTGATTGTTCCGCTTCTAAGGATCATAAAAAACACCCAAGTCCCCATCCTCTTCATCCGTGCAATCTGTGCGATCTGTGGTTAGAAAATCTTTCTGAACGTCCCGATCATCTCCACCCGCGCGGTCCGCGGGAGCAATCCGACGCACCTCCCGGTTAAACTTGATCTATTGGTCGATGATTCTGATTAACTCCTGCCGGAGAAACAGCTCCCGCTCATGCAAAAGAGCCAAGGCTGCAGGATGCCCATAGCTGGACCGAACTCCCAACATGAGTGAATACGCACCGGCGAGCAACGTTACTTTTTCATCGTCGGAAAGGCCTGAAAGCGTTGTGGGGCGCTCTAGGCTGTCTTTGTAGTTCAAGATGAATTGCTCAACTTCACCCGCTGATATCAGCGGATTGGATATGTCTTCTCTCGCTGCAATTGCAGCCACATATCTCTCACCGGCTGTCTGGTCCGTTCTCTTCGCAGGAGTTTTTACAAAACGAGCTTCTTTCCGAAGCGGGGCGGAATTTGAGCGATTGAACAAATCGCGTCTCAATATGCGAACGGGATTTGGCAAACCTTCGCGTACCGCAGTGACGACTAACATGATGCCCAATAAAAGCAGAAACATCGTGATCTTTAGATTGTTTCGCAATGGTTTCATTTGCGCCTACCGCTAGGCAAAACTGAAAATATTCTTAAATTCCGGATCGCTTTCCATCTTCAGTTTGGGACTGCAACATTTCCCGCAGTGGGTTTTTCCTTTTTCAGTCGCCTTGTTAACTAGCTTGAGCAATGCATCCAGCTCGGCTATCTGCTGGGCGTTCGGCCCGGGGGCAAAAAAATCACTTTTAGCGCTGACTTCGAAACCAATATCTGGTGGACACTCGATTTCCGCCCCCGTTCCAATGTTCTTCTCACAGGTCAAAGAATACAGAACCGTCCCTTCTACGCCCACATCGAATTCGATTGCCCCCTTTTGACCCAGATAGTCCCAGTTGCATACGGGATCATTCGACACGAACCCATAGAGGTTTACTCCTCCCTCCTCCCCAATCGGATCCCTGCTCGGCCACCTGCCGGTCTGCGGGTCGTAGTACCTGTAGCCGTAGTAAGACACACTTGGGGGAAGGAGACGGCATCTGGTGAAAATCCCGGCATGCCGGGATTTGGTTAGTGAGGTGAGAGTCACTGCCGTAACAATTGATGATAGGAACTTCGAAAACGGAATAAAGTTTGGTTCCTATAGGTTCCTCCGGCGTCCACGGTGTCCTATGGTAAAACCATGCTCAGGTCGCTAGCCGGCCGCTAAAGAAAAACAAAATCCAACGGCTGCCACCTGCACAAACGATGTTAAGTGAATCGATGATGATTAGTCTGTCTCCCCTGAAATAATCTCATTTTTTCTAATCGAATCGATCAGCTCTATCAATCGAACCTTCACAAACACGATTTCACCGTCCCTTCGCAGCGGAATTTCAACGTAACCCTTTTCTACAACTAGCGCAGACTTGGTAGACACTTTTCCGTTCGTTTTGTCGCTTTGTTCTGAGTAGAATAAAATCGCGTGACTGTAAATCTTATTGGGGAGCGGGCTGACTGGGTTGGGGCGCACTCCATTTTTCCACAAGACCGTAAAATTCTTTCCGGAAATTTCCGCCACACAAATGATTCCTGGGAAGACATCTGCAACATTTCCTAGATCTACTGACCCAGCATCGGATGATAATATGGAAATGGCTGATATTCCAGCAACACAAGCAACCAAGCCTTTATCTAGGAAGCCGAACAACCGATGGTATCGCGCCTTCATGATCTCGTATTTATCAATTGTCTCTTAAAAACTCGGCCGCCCCTTTCGGAAGTTGCGGCAATGGCGGCTCATCTTGATTGATGTCAGACCCATCGCTATCGTCGATGCACGAGGAAGAAGAAAATTTTACCATGTAAAAGCAGTCTTCAGCTCGCTTAGAACATATATCTTCCGCCTTAAGAAAGGCTTCATTTTCAGCCGTGGCTTCGGCGGCGGCTTGGTCGGTGCTAAGGGAAGATGCTGGAGCCTGGGTGTCTACCGTTCCTTTACATTTTTCACATTCTCCGGGCTTTGTGCTATCGGTTGCGCACTTCCCGATTGAGCGGCCTTGACAGCGGTAGTAGACCGGCTTTTCCACTGCATATAGTCCCAAAACGTCCCACAGAGAGAGTGCTCTATTAAATAGCATGGCATACACATTTGAACCAGCTTTTTCTTGTATGGGATCCCTCGATGGCCACCGCCCGGTCTGAGGGTCGTAGTATCTGTACCCGTAGTAGTAGAGCGGTGCGCCGATGACTTCGGAGTCAAGGGGCTTGGTGCTGAAGCGGTAACGGTTTTGGGCGGCATAGGAGCCTGTCGCTACAAGGGTATTGCCGAAGGCGTCGTAGCGGTAGGTGGCGGCGGGATCTCCGGCGGCGTCAGTGATT
>JBBSUD010000163.1:0-12360 GCA_038235225.1 Verrucomicrobiales bacterium | reverse complement strand
GGGTCTCCTCCGCGAATCCGACGGGCGCGTCTTCCTGCGGTCGGACGCATGGGTCGAGCTGGCCCGCGCCCTCGGCGGCTGGTGGCGGCCGCTCGCGCTGGCCCGGTTTGTCCCGCGATTCCTGCGCGATGGCGTCTATCGCTGGATTTCTAACAACCGATACCGCTTTCTGGGGAATAACGCAACCTGCCAGCTCTCCAACCCGGAAGTCGCCGCCCGCCTGCGGCAGTGAAACTCCCCGCGCCATGAACGATTCCGAAAAACCCGCCAAAATCCGGCTGATCCACAAGCACCCGCTCGCGATCCGCTGGTTCCACTGGATCAATTTCCCGCTCCTCGCCGTCATGATCTGGAGCGGCCTGCTCATCTACTGGGCGAACGACGTTTACCGGATCGGCGCGGGTTCGTGGACGTGGTTCACGTTTTTCCCGGATGCTTTCTATAAGAAGCTCGGCGTCCCGTTCCGCCTCGCGGAGGGCATGGCGCTGCATTTCACGTTCATGTGGTTCTTCGCGCTCAATGGGTTGGCGTATGCGATTTACCTGCTCGTCTCCGGCCAGTGGCGCTGCCTGCTGCCCAAGCGCGACTCGTGGAAAAACGCCTTCCTCGTCCTCCTGCACGATCTGCATTTGCGGAAATCCGCGCCGCCGCAGGGCAAATACAACGCCGCCCAGCGCATCGCCTACACCGCCGTGGTCGTGATGGGCGCCGGTTCACTCGCCACCGGACTTGCGATTTACAAGCCCACCCAAGCCGGCTGGCTCACCGCGATTTTCGGCGGCTACGAGATGGCCCGCTTCTTCCACTTCTGGCTGACCATCGGGTTTTGCTCGTTCTTCGTGATCCACATCGTCCAAGTCGCCCTGGCCGGCTGGAACGCCTTCCGCGCCATGATCACCGGCTGGGAGAAAGCCCCGGAAAATCCACCCTCCGAACCATGAAAATCGATCCGAAAATCAGCGAGGTCACCACCGAGGAACGGGACGCCGCCGAGGTGAAATGGATGTCCCGGCGGAGCTGGCTCACAGCGGTGGCCGGTGCCGGCGCTGGATTCGCCGGGTGGAAATGGCTGAAATCCCGGAGCAAGGACGACGGCGCGCTCGGGCCGCTACGCCAAGGATTCCGCTTCGACGAAACCGTCTCCCGCGCCCTCCATTCGCCCAACCGGCTGGCGGCCACGTTTCCCGAGGGCGCCATCGGCAAGCCCCGCAGCAATGGCTCGATCGGCCTCGAGTCCCCCCTCGACATGGCCGCCTGGCGACTCCGCGTGTCCGGCCTCGCCTCCGGGGAAATCCAGGAATTCACGCTGGATGACATCAAACGCCTTCCGCGCACCGAGGTCGTCACCCAGCTCAAATGCATCGAAGGCTGGGACTTCGTGGTAAAGTGGACCGGCGTCGCCCTGCGGGATTTCCTCGAATCACACCCCGTCGGGAAAGCCGCCGCCTACGCCGCCCTCGCCACTCCGGATCGCAAATACTATGTCGGCCTCGATCTTGCCTCCGCCATGCATCCGCAGACGCTGCTTTGCTATGAAATGAACGGCGAACCTCTGTCCCTCGTCCATGGCGCGCCCCTCCGCCTCGCCATCCCCTCCGCCTACGGCATCAAGCATCTCAAGCGCGTCGGCACCCTCGATTTCACCCCCGACCGCCCCGCCGACTACTGGGCCGAGCGCGGCTACGACTGGTATTCCATCCACTGATTTCCCGGATCGATTTGCCGCCCGCATCCCGTTTTCCCCGGATCCCTCTTCACCCGCGTGCATACCGTTTATCTGCGGATGAAAAATCTTCGTCTTCCCCCCTGCCCCACCCGGCCCAGCACCCATTTTCCCAAGATCCCTCTTCACCCGCGCGCATACCGTTTATCTGCGGATGAAAAATCTTCGTCTTCCCCCCTGCCCCACCAGGCCACCATCCATTTTCCCAAGATCCCTCTTCATCCGCGTTCATCCGCGTCCATCTGTGGTTGGAAATCTTACTCTTCCCCCGCCGCCGCCCCCAAACCCATTTCCACACCCATCCGCGTCGCCGTCCATCTGCGGTTCACCCACTTCATCCCCCCAAGGAATCACGCCTTGATCTGCCATTCCCCCCGTGCATCCTCGCCGCCCTCCCATGGCCGGCCCCACTTTCCAAGCTCTTCCGGGCTTCCGTGACTTCACGCCCCGCGAATGCGCGGTGCGCAATTACCTCTTCGAGACATGGCGCCGCGTCGCCCGCCGCTGCGGTTACGTCGAGTACGAGACGCCCATCCTTGAGGATACCAATCTTTACCTGAAGAAATCCGGCGGCGAGCTCTCCGCCCAGCTCTTCCGTTTCGAGGATCAGGGCGGCCGCGATGTCACGCTCCGGCCGGAAGTAACCGCCTCGCTCGCCCGCATCGTCGCCCGCCACCAGCGCGATTTCCCGAAACCCCTCAAGTGGTTCGAGATCGGCCAATGCTTCCGCTACGAAAAGCCCCAGAAAGGCCGCGGGCGCGAGTTCCATCAGTTCAATGTGGACATCCTCGGCGAACCCGGCCCCGCCGCCGATGCCGAATTAATCTCCCTCGCCATCGAGACGATGCTCTCCTTCGGCTTCGTCGCCGGGGATTTCGTCGTCCGCGTGTCCGATCGCAAAGCTTGGATCAACTACGCCAACACCCAGGGCATCCCCGCCGACCGGATTCCCGAGTTCCTGAGCATCGTGGACAAGCTGGAGCGCGAGAAGCCCGCCGCGCTGGAGGAAAAGCTCGCCCAATTCTCCCTCACCCCGCAGGCCGTCCGTGATTTTATCGCGGATCCCGCGAACGCCTCTTTCGACTACTTGTTCATCGAGGAGGATCTCGGTGCCCGCGGCTTGGGCGATTTCGTCGAGCTGGACCTCTCCATCGTCCGCGGCCTCGCGTATTACACCGGCATCGTTTTCGAAATCTTCGATAGCGGGAAATCCATGCGCGCCGTCGCCGGCGGAGGCCGTTACGACACCCTCATTTCCACCATGTCGGACGGCGCCGCCGACATGCCCGCCACCGGCTTCGCCATGGGGGACTACGTCATCCGGAACCTCATCGAGGAAACTCCGCACGCTGCCATGCAGATGGAAGTTTGGCTCCAGCGGAACGCCGCCGCCTGCGATGTCTTTGTGGTCATCGCCGCCGCCGAGCAGCGGGAGAACGCCCTCTTCCTTGTCAGCTCCCTGCGCCGGGCCGGTATCTCCGCGGATCTCCCGCTCGGTCAGCAGAAGCTCGGCAAGCAGCTCCAGCAAGCCGAGCGCTCCGGCGCCCGTTTCGCTCTCGTCATCGGCGCCGAATACCCCCTCCTCACCCTCAAAATCCTCGCCAGCCGCACCGAGGAAACCGGCGACGCCTCCAACGCCATCGACTGGATCTCCGACCGCCTCCGCCACCCCGACGGCCCGCTCCTCGCCTAGGTTTGATCAGAGAGTAATGAACCGAAGATGGAACTCGTCCGTTATCAACACCATCGGGCCGGGGCAATGTTGAAGAAATCGAACCACAGATGAACAGGATGGACGCAGATGGAAGAGATGGGCTTCATGTTTTGGAAACCCAGCGGATCATCGGATGCGCCTTTGCAGTTCTGAATCAAGTCGGCCACGGTTTCCACGAGAAGCCCAACGAGGAATCGTTAGTTGTAGATTTCCAATATCACTGCATTCCCTATGTCCAGCAATCCCGCTTCCCCATACTCTACCGGAATGTCAAAGTCGGCGAATACATCCCGGACCTGATTGTCTATGGGCAAATCGTCGTCGATACCAAAGTCATCGAGCGAATCACCGATCACGAGGTTGGCCAAATGTTAAACTACCTCCGCGTCTCCAAACTGCAGGTGGGCCTCATCCTCAACTTCAAGCACGCCAAGCTCCAGTTCCGCCGCATCACCCTCACCCCGCCCTCCGCCCCCAACCTTCAATCGTGATCGCCTTCCCCCCTACATCCATCGCGTCCGAACGGGGTTGAAATTATTCATCAAAGCCCCAGCCCGCCCAGCACCAGTCCCTATTTCCATCTCTCCTATCTTTTCCATCTGCGTGCATCCCGTTCATCTGTGGTTGAAACTCTTCACCAAAGCCCCAGCCCGCGAAGCCCCACCCCGATTTTCAATTCCCATCCATCTCTTCCATCTGTGTGCATCCCGTCCATCTGTGGTTGAAACTCTTCACCAAAGCCCCAGCCCCGCGAAGCCCAATCCTCCATCCACCCATCTGCGGTTAACTACTCTCCTCTCTTCATCATGCGCACTCATCATCTCAACGAACTCCGCGAAACCCACATCGGCCAGACCGTCACACTCATCGGCTGGGTCAATTCCGCCCGCGACCAGGGCGGTGTGATCTTCATCGACCTGCGGGACCGCGAGGGCGTCACCCAGTGCGTCTTCCGCTCCGAGGCATCCCAGGAAGCCACCGACCTTTCCCACAAACTCCGCGTCGAAGACGTAGTCCAAATCCACGGCAAAGTCGAGGCACGCCTCAAAACCGGCGATGTGGACACCACCAACGACAAACTCGAAACCGGCGCTATCGAGATCGTCGTCAGCGAGTTGAAAATCGTCAACAAGGCCGATGTCCTCCCGTTCCAACTCGACAAGGAACTCTCCAACGAGGATCTGCGGATGAAGTATCGTTATCTCGATCTCCGCCGCGCCCGGATGAGCAAAAACATCCGCCAGCGCAGCGTCATCACCTCCGCCGCCCGCCGCTATCTCGACGATACAGGATTTTTCGAAATCGAAACTCCCATCCTTTCGAACCCCACGCCGGAAGGCGCGCGGGATTTCCTCGTCCCGTCCCGTCTCAACCCCGGCCGCTTTTATGCCTTGCCGCAGGCACCGCAGCAATACAAGCAGCTTCTCATGGTGGCCGGATTGGAAAAATACTATCAAATCGCCCGTTGCTTCCGCGATGAAGACCTCCGCGCCGATCGGCAGCCGGAGTTCACCCAGATCGATATCGAAGCCAGCTTCGTCGGCCAGGAAGATATTATCAAACTGGTCGAGGGATTGCTCGTCTCCATGTTCCAAGCCGGCCTCGGCATCGACGTGCCCGCCGGGTTTCCGCGCATGACGTATAGCGATGCGATGGACATCTATGGCTCCGACAAACCGGACACCCGTTTCAATATCAAGATCACCGACCTCGCCGACATCTTCGCCGCCACCGAGTTCAAGATCTTCCGCGGCACGCTCGATGGCGGAGGCGTTGTCCGCGCCATCAATGCCAAAGGATTTGCCGGCATCACTACCGGCCAAATGAACCGGCTCAACGAGATTGCCGTCCAGGCCGGACTGCCCGTGAAAAACCTCGCCTTCGTCAAATACGAGAACCGCGAATACAAAAGCCCGCTTTGGAAAATCTTCACCGATGCCGAGAAGGAGGCGCTAACGGCCAAACTCGACATTGCGGAAGGCGACATCGTCTTCTTCGCCGCCGGCTCGCGCGACAACGTCAGCACCATCCTCGGCCGCGTCCGCACCGAGATCGCCGAGATGATGGAACTCAACAAAAACTCCACGAAGTATAACTTCCTTTGGGTCGTCGATTTCCCCCTCCTCGCCCACGACGAGGAAACCGGCCATTGGGGCGCCGTCCACCATCCCTTCACCCGCCCGCATCCCGAAGATGTAGCGAAACTCGAAGCAGGCGATTATGCCAACGTCCGCGCCCTCGCCTACGACGTCGTCCTCAACGGCTACGAACTCGGCGGCGGCTCCATCCGGATCCACGAAAAGGATCTTCAAGCAAAAATGTTCTCCGTCCTCGGCGTCGGCCCTGAAGAACAGCAAATCAAGTTCGGCCACCTCCTCGATGCCTTCCGTTTCGGCGCGCCCCCGCACGGCGGCCTCGCCCTCGGCCTCGACCGCATCGCCATGCTGGTCGCCGGAGAAAACAGCATTCGCGAAGTCATCGCCTTCCCGAAAAACAACAAAGGCGCCGACCTCATGGCCAGCAGCCCCTGCCAAATCGGCCCCAAAGAACTCCGCGAAGTTTACATCCAGTCCACCTTCAAGGACCCGAAACAAACTCCCGCCGCCGAAGCTCCAAAAGCATAACCAACGTTCTGTGAAATCATCACCCGGAGTCTCAAAACTCCGCGGTGATTCCTCCGGCAAACCCCGGAAAAGAATTCAACCGCAGATGCACGCGGATGAACACAGATGATGGATGATGGATGATGGATGATGGATGGTGGATGAGGGATGGTGGATGGTGGATGGAGGAGCGGTGAGTGTGGAGCAAAAGCCCTCAGCAATCGTCATCCAACCCGATGCGACCTCCCCAACCCCAAAAAGCGGCAAAGCTCCCCAGCCCCGGCGCCACGGACGGTTGCAAAACGCGTTTCCAGCCCTGAAAGGGCGGCACACACCCGTGGCGGCGGTTTGCAACCGCCAAGCCCACCCAAAATCCCGCTCTTCCCCTCAACCCCAAATCCCTCACCCCGCCACTTCATCCGCGCGGATTTTCCGCCCCGTTCGCAGTCCGCACTGCCCCTCCGCTCCCTCCCGGACGCGGTGCCATCCTCGCACTGAATTCCAAACCCCTGACCGCGTAGCGTCCGTTTCCAATCAATGCCCTAACTTTTCCCCTGACTTCCCTCCCGCCGCCCGCTACACCCACAAGGTTCGCACCCGCCTGGACGCCTCCGCCACGATCTCTCGTCACCTGCCAAGCCTCCATCCCTTGCTCCATCCGCAGGTTATTGAACGTCTTTACGATTTAAACGTCGGCACCCTCGCCGTCGTCCCCGGCGCGCCCGCCCACGAGCGGCCCCACAAGCCGCTCCTGCTCCTCGCCGCGCTGGATCTCCTCGATGAAGGCTTGGCCACTCCGGACCACATCCCGTGGTGCCAGGAACTCCGCGACCGCTTCACCGCCCGCTTCCTCCTCGTCCGCAAGCACAACGATCAAGACAATCCCGAACTGCCATTCCGCTACCTCGCCAGCGATGGATTCTGGAAATCCACGGAAGCCGACGGCACCACTCTTCTCCGCCGCACGCCTCTCATCGCCGATCTCGGCAAAATCTCCGCTCGCTTCACGGATAGCTTTGAAATGGTTGCATCCATCCCGACGAATCGAAGGCTCATGCGCGATGCCCTCATCGCCCGCTTTTTCCCGGCCCCCTTCCAGACCGAAAATCAACCATCCTCCATCGCCAACCGCCAATCGACCTCTCTCGTCGCTGAAGAACCGCTCGAATACGGCAGAAGTCGCGCCTTCCGCCTCAAGATCGTCGAAATTTACGATCACCAATGCGCCGCCTGAGGTCTCCGCATCCGCCTCGCCTCCGGCAACGACGTCTCCTTCATCGCTGCCGCACATCTCATCCGGTTTTCCGTAAGTCGCAACGATCACCCAACCAATAGCCTCAGCTTTGCAAGAACCGCCATTGGGCGATGGACCGCGACCTCATCGCGCCTGGCACTGATCACCAATGGCACACCTCCGGACTCCTCGAGCCAAAGCGTTCAAACGGAGAGAAGGAGCTAGTTAGTCTATCGGGCATAACCTTGAATCCTCCGAAGGAGGAAGCTTTCAATCGTTATACTGAAGGGCTGAATTGGAGGCCGGAGAAATCATTCGCCTAGGATATTCCCCTTACAGGCCAAAGATTGTTTCTTGACGGATAGTCCATGGACCGCGAAGCGGATCTGTCATGGACTTTGAGTCATGTTTAAAAGCGACTCGGTTCTCACTGCCCTCGGAAAAAATGTCCGCAAATCAAGAGAGGCGAAACAAATAACCCAAGAAAAACTGGCGGAGTTCTCCGGTCTAGACCCCACGTATATTAGCGGGATCGAACGGGGTTTGAGAAATCCCGGCATCAGGAACGTTGCCCGCATTGCCAAGGCCCTTGGCCTCACAACATCCGAACTCTGCAAGGGGGTGGAAGCGTGAGTGCGATAAAAGGAATCCCGAAGACTCAAAGCGACACCGACACATCCAAACCAAAGACCCCGGCGAGAAAGAAGCCCGTAGTCTCCAAAAAGACAAAGGCTGCGAAGAAGACGGCCTCTTACACCAAGCGCAGCGCCCTCGCCAGTTCGGTCGCTGAGGATGCCAGCGAATATCGAGTTGCTCCTCGTTTCATCGATCTTTTCTGTGGCATCGGCGGATTTCGAATCGCCTTTGAGAAAGTCGGGGGGAAGTGCGTCTTCTCCAGCGACTACGACAAATTTTCCCAGCAGACTTACGAGGCGAATTTCGGTGAAAAACCACATGGAGATATTCATACCGTGGCGGTCGCAGACATTCCTTCGCACGATATCCTTTGTGGTGGGTTCCCGTGCCAGCCGTTCAGCATAGCTGGAGTCTCAAAGAAGAATAGCCTCGGACGATTGCATGGTTTTGACGATGCAAAGCAGGGGAATCTATTTTTCTCCATCGCCGATATCATCGACTATCATCGACCTGCCGCATTTGTGCTGGAGAATGTTAAAAACCTCAAAAACCACGACAAAGGAAGGACATTCGAGGTGATCCACCGTACTTTGACCGAGGCGTTGGGGTACACGGTCTACACCAAAATCATCGATGCGCGTTCTGTGGTTCCCCAACATCGTGAAAGAATCTTTCTTGTTGGCTTCCGTGAATGGCGGGATTTCGAATTTCCCAATTTCCCGGAAGAGGGGCCCAAGCTCGGCAGCATTTTGGAGTCCAAGCCTGATCCAAAATATACTCTCACCGACCATCTCTGGAACTACCTCCAGAACTATGCGGCCAAGCACAAGGCCGCGGGAAATGGGTTCGGCTTCGGCCTTGTGACAGGCTTGGATACAACACGCACTTTGAGCGCGCGTTATCACAAAGACGGTTCGGAAATCCTCGTTGCTCAAAAGGGAAAGAATCCTCGTCGACTGACTCCCCGCGAGTGCGCTCGGCTTATGGGGTATCCTGAAAGCTACAAACTGGTGGTTTCTGACACTCAAGCTTACCGGCAGTTTGGAAATTCAGTGGTAGTGCCTGTGGTGGAGAAGCTCGCAGAGGCTGTAAAAGCCGCTCTCAAACTACCTGCGGGCGAGCGCTCGGATCTTGTTCTGCGGGAAGAAAAGAAGCCGATCGAGATGATCACTGAACTACCTCGAAGACCAGTGACTTACCCAAAGGGAAGACGCAGCAGAAAGGCTTTATGAGTCATCTTACAACCACATCCATGCGGAGCTTTCTTGCTCGTAGCAACAACAGTTTGAACGCTAACAAGCTGAACGGCCTCCTTGCCGAGGTCGATTTCAAGCAATATCCAGAATCGCTTGGGTTTGGAGAGCGAGTGTCGCGAGACAGTTGGATTGTTCGTCGGGTTGGCGTCGGTGAATTTGCTCACAGCACTGCCGTTTTCTTCCCAGAAACCATTCTTCCAGATACGGAGTATTCAGTCACGCGCCCTCTTCCGCAACCAGATCATGGATTGCACACAATTTGTTCCACATTCCATCAGACGGGGATCGATGCATACTTTTGTGCCGGCATTACCGAAAGCCCTAATGATTACTCGTCGCTTCACTGGAAGGCGATCCAATTTAGATTGCCGACTCAGCAGAACTACCAAGATTTTCCCGAGAACGTGGGACATCTATTCAGCCGGCGAAAAAGGGCTTTCAATCATTTAAGATATAATACTGATGCACAGCAGATTCCACCAGAAGCGGTTTCCGAAAAATTCTCAAAAGAGCACATCAGAGTAGCATTCAACAAACCATTCCTGGCTGAGGTGTCCAATGTCGATGGGACTTTCTGGAGGCAGCAGTTCACATATCCGCTAGAAATTAAAGAAAAGACATCTGCTGTTGACGCCCGTCTCGGTCCATATTTTGGCCTTGATGTAGGGCCATCCGTGAAGCTCGCACACTACGGAACGCGGCGAGGAAACCTTCGGTCTTTATTAATTGTCAGGGAAATCGACGATATGACTTCACGAAACCTAGTTTCTTGGTGGTTCATCACATTCGAAGATTTGACCAATTTTGCCTCGTGGGTTCCAAAGGCCGGAGGTGCGGGAATGGGTGGCGGCGCAAGCAGCGTAGTCTGCATCCCTAAATCGGAGTTTAAGGAATTCACTGCCACGAACCTTCACTCGCTTTGAGGAATCGCAATGATCTCAACGACCGCCCGTAACAAACATTCAATCCAAGTCCTATGAACTCCTCCCCGTTTCTTCAATTCTTAGATTGTCCCGATTGGGACGCACCTTTTTTCAAAAAGCTTGCGCACAATGACACTGGTGCTGCGGCTGGGAATCAAGCGGGCATGGTTCTTCCAAAAGACTTGAGAATGTTCCTTCCAAATTTGGATGAAGCGGCAACATCTTCAATTGCTCCAACAACTGACCGATATCTAAGGACTGAGCTTTTTGTTGAAATGGGTCACGTCAGCGACCGTCGAGTTCGTTATCAGTTTCAAACTTGGGGCGGGACACGTTCGCCTGAAAGTCGGCTTACAGATGGATTCCAACCACTGAGGAACTGTGCAAGTGCGAACGATTTGGTGATCTTTCAGAGGCGGCTAGACGTTTTTGACATGTTTCGATTGATTTTGGTCCGCCAAGGAACGACTGAGTTTGCTGAGGTTGCCAATGATGTGGGCGGACGCAGGTGGGGAACACTTTTCCTTGATAACGAGCCGGTAGGCCATCGTGAATTTGCTCTTGCGGTTGAGGAAATTGCCGAACTTTCTCAAGGAGTTTTTCAAACAGTGCGTCCAATTGTGACTCGGGTGGAAACTAGGCAGAACCGCATCGCCCGCTGTTCGGTGTTTAGGGCAAGGGTAGGAGTCGAATACGAACGTGCGTGTGCAGTATCGGGGATCAAAATTGTTTCCCCCAGCCGACACTATGAGGTTGAGTCTGCCCATATCGTGCCAGTCAGCAAAGGAGGAACTGAAGATGTCCGGAATGGATTCAGTCTGTCTCAATCACTGCATTGGGCTTTCGATAAAGGACTTTTTGGAGTAAGGCGAGATCGCACTGTCTATATTCCACGGCAGGTGAGATCCATGGAGGCGAATAATTACCTTCGGCAGTTTGAGAACAGAATCATTACCGAGGCCCGGACAGCATCCCTCCGCGTTCATTCAGATGCCTTCGATTGGCACTTTCAGAATCTAGTTCGCCAATGGGATTGATAGTGAATAGGGGCAGCTATCCAATCCACAGAAAATGGAGTCAGGGTGCGAATCTTGAAAGGATTTGCAAAACAGCGTAAGCAACGGCGGTTCCTACCGCAATCTCCTCCGATTAACCAATTCCGAATTCATTTCTACGCGACATCGAAAACCGACCTCGTCACCGATTCCAACCGCTCCGTAAACTCGTTCCTCCCCGAAGCTGCAATCAGCAGCCGTTCCTAGGCCCGGGTCATGCCGACGTAGTGGAATTTCATATTCTGGGCGGCTTGGTTTTCCGAGGTTCCGATTTGGCCGAGGCCGATGAAGATCACGGAGCGGAATTCGAGGCCCTTGCTGCTTTGCATGAAGAGGATGTTGGAGGAAAGTGCCGAGTGAGCAGTGGAGAACAGACACAAGTCGTGAAGAAACAAGATTAGAGCGGGGGAGACTGACAATTGATGAGTTCGGATTTTTGAATGGGTGTCCGTTTCCGGGGGGTGAAAGGGGGGAAGTGGGCGTGCGCGGCGGATCGACCTCACCGACTGTCCCGCGTCGGGGTAGAGGTGATCTGATAGCGCTGCCTCAGTTCTTCGACGATGGTGGCGGAGAGGCGGAATTGGGTTTGCGCGAGGCGCTGAAAGATGTCCTAGAACTGAACTAGTCCCACGGCCGCGGCATCGGTCAAGACACCAGCCGCGCCGGTGATCCTCAATCCCAGCGCAGAGGAAACACGGCGGCCTCTTTTCTCATCGATGATGAGCAGGCTGGATTCCCGACTCTGCCATGCGAGAGTGATGGCCGACGCCTCACCGGGATCGAGAGCCTTGGTTTCCTCCAAATAGGGCTGCACATCCGGCAATATGACAAGCCATGGCGGCGCAGTAGCGATGAACTGCCTCAATGAGGGAGGCGCGCTCGCATGACAGGCTTCCTCCCGGATCGTGGCGGTGATGACCACCGTCCCATAAAGCTGGCGGAGCAGATCGAGTTCACCAAGTTCAGCCAAGCTGGACAGCGCGGAATTGTCGCTGACGATGATCACTGGGCGGCGGCGCGGAAATCGGACGATGTCGACGCGTCCTGCAGGATATCGTCAGCAGATTGGCCCGGCCAGACGCCGTGGCTTGCAAGGACTTTCTGGGCTTCCCATCGAGATTCAAACTCCAGCAGCCTGCGGATTTGTTCCAATGACAGCACGTCCTTTTCATAGGCTTCTGCTGCCAACGCTTCCAGAGCGGCGCGACCGAGATTC
>JBBSUD010000162.1:0-12467 GCA_038235225.1 Verrucomicrobiales bacterium | reverse complement strand
CCATGGTGCCATCGTCCCGCCCGGCGAATTTCGCGAAGCCGCGCTCCGCGGCGAGCGGCCCGTGCAGCGAGGCGAATTCCAACCGGTGGCGGGTGTCGAGCCGGGCGGCGGTGCGGACGGAGCCGCAGCAGAAGGCGCACTCGCCATCGAAGAAAAGGAGCCACTTCACGGCCGCGAGCGTAGTCGGCCCGGCGGCGGGCGCCATCGGGAAATCCTCCGCGGCCCGGCGCGCTTGCCATTTCCGGGGTGGCGGGCAGCTTCGGCGGATGAGTGCGGAAATCCCCGGGGGCGATGCGATGAATCCGCGGATTTGCGATCTGCCGACGCACCTGCGGCCGCGCGAGAAGCTGGCATCGCTGGGGCCGGGGTCGCTGGACAATGCGGAGCTGATGGCGCTGTTCATTTCCAGCGGGAGCAAAGGCCTGAGCGCCATCGACATCGGGCGGAATCTGCTGGCAAAATATGGCTCGATGGGAGCGCTGGGCGGCTTGCCGGTGGCCGAGTTGTGCAAGGAAAAGGGGCTGGGTCTGGCAAAAGCGTCGAAACTGGCGGCGGCCTTCGAGCTGGGGACGCGGGTGGCCCGCGAGCAATTGCGCGACGTGCCGCTGGATACGCCGGAGCGGATTCACGACTATTTCGGCCCGCAACTGCGCCATCTGCCGCAGGAGCAGCTCTCGGTCGCGACGCTGAATTCCCGGCTGCACCTTTCCAGCGTTACCGTGATTTCCCTGGGTTCCGTGAATGAGACGACGGCGCACCCGCGGGAAATCATGCGCCCGGTGATCGCCCGCGGCGCGTATGGATTCATCATGGTCCACAACCACCCCTCGGGCGATCCGTCGCCGAGTTCGGCGGACGAGAAGATCACGCGGCGGCTCGTCGAGGTGGCGGAAATCATGCAGGTGAAATTCCTCGACCACGTCATCGTCGGCAGGCCCTCGGACGGGCGGAAAGCATTCTATTCCTTCCGCGAAATGGGGATCATCCCGTGATTTTCGGAGAATCCGGTGGTCACTGGTTTTCGAGGCAAGGCGGTTGGTTGACGCCTTTCCGCGCGGCGGGTAGCATCGCGGCATGAGTCAGGTAGCCGATGCGGTGCGTGCCGAAACCAGGAGGATTCCCCCTTTGGAAAACGGCGACACGCTCGATGCGCGCGAATTTCTCCGCCGCTACGAAAGCATGCCGGCCGTGCGCAAGGCCGAGCTCATCGAAGGAATCGTCCGTATGCCATCTCCCGTCCGACTCGACCAGCACGCGGTGCCCGACAGCATCATCCAGACATGGCTCGGCACGTACGCGGCGGGAAACCCCGGCACGCAATCCGCGACCAACTCCACCGTCATTTTCGACGAGGACGACGTGCCCCAGCCCGATGCCTTGCTGCGCCTGACGGATGGAGGCGGCTCCCAAGCGGGCGGCGACGGATTTCTCCGCGGCGCGCCGGAGCTCATTGTGGAAATTTCCGCCAGCAGCGTCTCCATGGACACCCACGCGAAGCTGCGGATGTATCGCCGCAACGGCGTCGGCGAATACCTCGTCTGGCGGGTGCTGGACGACGCGCTCGACTGGTGGTTGCTGGAGGACGGCGACTACGTCCGCAACGAGCCGGACGCCGATGGATTTCTGAAAAGCCGGATTTTCCCGGGCCTGAAACTGCGTCCGGCGGCGCTGCTGGCGCGGGATGCGGCGGCGGTTCTGGCTGGTCTGGCGGTCGGCATTGATACGGATCGTGGCACGGCGCGGAATTAGGATACACGATTGGTCGCGCATGCACCGCCCCCACCTCACCCACAATCTGCGCTCGCTTTTATTCCTGCTGGGGGTGGCGGGGCTGCTGGGCGGCGTGGGCGTGCTGTGGTGGGCGAACCGGACGGGATTGCCGGCTTCCTGGCGGGCGGCGATCGAGCGGGAGGTCTCGAAAAACGGGCCGCGGGTGAGCATCGGCGGGCTGCGCTACGTGCCATTCAAGGGCGTCATCGCGACGGACGTCCGGGTATTTTCCCTGACCGAGCCGCCGCAGGAAATCTCGCGGCTGGAGCGCGTGGTCCTGGATTTCGACAAGACCAAGCTCGCCCGCGGCCAGGTCCATTTGAACAAAATCCAGCTCGATGACGCGCGCTTGGAAATGCCGGTGGACCCGACCGATCCGGCCTCGGAAATCCTCCACGTCAGCGGCGCGAACGGCACCATCCTCATGCCTGGGGACAAGCGCTTGGAAATCCGCGACGCGCGCGGGGAAATCGCCGGCATCGACGTCACCCTGGACGCGCGGATCATCGGCTACCGGCAGGTGGGCGCGCCGCCGCCGGATCCGGAATACCTGCGGAAACGGCGGGAGCTGGCCGCCAAAATCATCGGGGAGCTGGGCAAATGGCGCTTCGACGAGCGGCACCCGCCGGCCGTGCAGATCCGGCTGGATGGCGATACGAACGACCTTTCCTCGCTCAGCGCGACGATTTCCCTGCAAATTCTGAAGATGGAAAAGAGCGGCCACCAGCTCGACGAGGTGGCTGCGCGGGCGGAGATTTCCGGAGATCTGGTGACGGTGAGCTCGCTCCGCGCGACCGACGAGCGAGGCACGCTGGAGGGCCGGCTGGACTACGACATCGGGGGTCGCGAGGGGCGTTTCGACTTGGATTCCACGCTCGATATCCCGCAGTTGCTGACCTCGTGGCTCGGCGCGCCGGCACTGCCGGGGGTGGAAATCAGTGGCGTCCAAACGCTGGAAGCGGGCGGATCGTTCACCGTGGCGGAGGATCATACGCCCCATTTCGACGTGACCGGCCACGTGCGCTGCGCCGATGTGCGGCTGAAAGGCGTGCAATTCGACGCGGTGGAGGCGGCCTTCGCGTGGGACGGGCAGAGTGCGTTTCTCCGGGACATCCTGCTGCGCCGCGCCGATGGCGAGGCGCGGGGCAAGGCGCTCGTCGAGTGGCCCCTGGTCCGGCTGGCGCTGTCCACCACGCTGCCGATACCGGTCTGTCGGCCGTTTTTCGCGGATCTGCCGCTCGGCAAGGTCCTGGCGGATTTCGCGGAGCGGAAAGGAGCCGCGGTCTCGGTGCGGCTCGAGGGCGGATTCGATACCACCAATCGCGACGCCTGGGCCTACACCGGCGGCGGCACCGTCCGGAAAGTCACTTATAAAGGCGTGCCCGTGCGATCGGCGGATTGCCAATTCTCGCTGAACCATCACGAGCTGGATTTCCACGACGGCACGGTGGATTTCGACTACTCGGGTTACCCGCTGCGCGAGGCGTTCGGCGGGCCGGCCGCGGGCATTGCGAAGATTGGGCGGATTCGTTTCACAGGAGAGAGCAAATTGGTCGAGGTGGAGGATGTGACGGGCGCGATGTGGGCGGCGCCGATGGTCCGGCTGTTCGCGCCGAAAATCGCGGATTCGCTGGAGCAGTATCGATTTCACCGGCCGCCGGAAATGACGGCATCGGGGATCGTGGACGTGACGCCCGCCGGCAGAACGGCGCTGGAGGTCACTTTCCAGTCGGAGCACCCGGCGGATTACCGCTTCCTCGGCGAAAATCTGACGCTTGGCGCGCCGTCGGGCAAAGTGACGATCCGCGGCGGCCAGGTGCATGTCGGGGATTTGCAAACCGAGGCATTCGGAGGGCCGGTGACCGCGGTTTTCGACTCCACCGAGGGCGGCAAACTGGCCGGCGAGCTGACATGGACGCAGCTCTCCCTGCCGGCGCTCGCCTCGACCTACGGCTTCCACCTCAAGGGCGGCGGCGACGTTACCGGCAGGCTCGATTTCTCGATCACCGGCGGGGACGTGCGCACGATGAAGGGCAAGGGCCTTCTCGCGCTGGATCATGCGGAACTCTTCGCCGTGCCGATGTTCGGGCCGCTCACCTCGCTCGTCGGAGCCGTCCTGAACAACGACCGCGCCGGCATCCAGAAGGCTAAAAACGCGTTCTGTACCTTCCGGATTTCCCGCGGCCGCCTCCGCACCGAGGATTTCCAGACCGCCACCCGCTCGCTCGATTTCACCGGCGCGGGCACAATCGATCTGGCGGAAAAATCGCTCGACATGACGATCCGCATGAACGCCCGCGGCCTGTTGAAATTGCTTACGATTCCGCTGCGGTCGTTCGCGGGATTGTTCCAATTCCACGGCACCGGACCGCTCGGCGACCCGCACTGGGAAAGCATGAAATTCACCCGGCCGGACGCCGCCCCCCGCGACGCGCCCGCCGCCGTGCCGCGCGCGGTCCCGGTGCCTGCTTCCGAATAGCCCGCGGCCCCCGGGGGAAATTTGCAAACCGCGCCTTGCACCCCCATTCCGATGGTGCAACAAATCCTTGGCAGATAGAAATCCGCTCCAACCAACCAAGCACCGAACTCCCCACACCATGTCCAACCCCGCCTCCACCGCCGAAAATCCAAACAACGACTTCGGTGCGAAATCCTCCCCTTCGCCCGCGCAGGCCGCCAACGATCTCCGCACCGCAGCCGGCGAAGCTGCCCGGGAAATCGCCGCAACCACCTCCGAAAAGGCCGCCCAACTTAAGGAACGCGCGATCGATACCGCCCAACAATTCCGCGATTCCGCCACGGAGAAGGCCGCCGCCCTCCGGACCGCCGCCACCGACAAGGCCACCCAATTTCGCGATACCGCCGCCGAGCAATGGCAGGAATCCCGCGTGAAAGCCAAGGAATACCAAGGCACCGCCGAAGACTACATCCGCGAAAATCCCACCCAGTGCGTGCTTGCCGCAGTCGGCGCCGGATTTCTTCTCGGCCTCATGGTCCGCCGCTAGGAACCACCCGGCACGTTTCCAACGTCTCCATGAATTCCCCATCCGATACCGGCGCGCATACCGCCACCGAGACCCGAGCAACCCGCGCCGAATACCCGTCCAACTGGAAGGAAGCCATCGGCGGACTTATCGCCTCCCGATTTGGCATTTTCCAAATCGAGGGCAAAGAGGCCGCCGGCAGCTACGCCAAGCGCCTTATATGCCTCGTCGGCGTGGCCATCTGCGCGTTCTTCGCCTGGTGCCTGCTCCTCGCAGGGGTCATCGCGCTCATCGCGGACAACACCGGCTGGTCATGGTATTGGCTGGCCATCGGGGCCGCGCTCCTCCACTTGCTCGTGGCTATCGTTTGCGCGGTGATTGCCAAAGGAGCCGAAGGGAATTTCTTCCAAGTCACCCGCGCTGAACTCGAAAAAGACATCGAATGGCTGCAAACATTTCAAAAGACCGAGAAATCGAACGACTGATCCGCCAAGGTCGCGATGCGAAATCCTGCCTCACGGAGGAGTTCGGCGGACTGCGCGACAGGTGGGACATACCTGGCCGCATCCGTCTTTCACTGAAGTCCCACACCTCCGGCTGGCTCGCCGGCGCGATCGGCTCCGGCCTTGCCACCGGATTTCTCGCCCGCGGCGGGTCCAAGCGGAAACACGTTTCCCAGAAGCCCAAAGGATTGTTTCTGGGAGCCATCGGTCTCATCTTGACCGCCATCCGTCCGTTCGCGAAAACTTGGCTCACAGGCCGTGTGAAAAACCACCTGCTCAGCCGGGCCAACGGGTTCCTTGGCAACGTGAAATCCGCCGCAACCCGCTCCCGCTAATCCATTCCGCAACCAAACCATGTCAGAACACCAGGTTCTCGATCACGTCGATCAATACCTTCAGCTCGGCCGCGAGTACGAATGTTCCGATCTGCACCTTGCCACCGCCTATCCACCGGCATGGCGGCGCTTCGGCCAGCTCTCCCCGATCTGGCCGGATCACGCACCTCTCAAACCCGAGGAAACCGAGCGCCTGGTGCGCTCCTTCCTCGGCGACGCCGAATGGGAACGCCTCGATAAAAAGGGCGATATCGACTTTGCCTATTCCGCGCCGAACGGTCGCTACCGGGCATCCGTCGTGAAGCAGCGGCTCGGCTTCGACATGGCCTTCCGGATCATCAACGACAAGATCCGCTCGCTGGAAGACCTCGGCCTGCCGCTCGATCACATTCTGCCGCTCACCCGCTACCAGAACGGCCTCGTCCTCGTGACCGGCTCAGTCGGTTCCGGCAAATCGACCACGCTCGCGGCCTTGGTGGATTTCATCAATCGCGACCGCGAGGACCACATCCTCACCCTCGAAGACCCCATCGAATACGTCTTCGAGTCCAAGGGTTGCCACGTCAACCAGCGCGAGGTCCACAAGCACACCGAGTCCTTCGCCCGCGCCCTCCGCGGCGCCCTGCGGGAAGATCCGGATGTGATCATGGTCGGGGAAATGCGGGATTTGGAAACCATCCAGCTCGCCCTCACCGCCGCAGAAACGGGCCACTTGGTGCTCGGCACGCTCCACACCGGGAACGCCCCGCGCACGCTCGACCGTGTGCTCGACGTGTTCCCCACCGACCAGCGCGAGCAAATCCGCATCATGGTTTCCGAGTCGCTCCGCGGCATCCTCTCCCAGCAGCTCGTTCCCCGCGCCGATGGCCAAGGCCGCGTCCTCGCCATGGAATTGCTCGTCAACACCCCCGCCGTCTCGAACTGCATCCGCGAGGGCAAGACCTTCATGCTGCCCGGCGTCATGCAGACCGGTAAGAACGTCGGCATGGTTACCATGGATGAATCGCTCCGGCAGCTCTACGTCAAGGGCCTCATTTCCCGCGACGAGCTGCTGTTCCGCTCGGATGACAAATCCCAGATGCGCTCCTTTCTCGAATCCTGACCCCGCGGCGGTCGCCTCCCCCATTTCTCACTGCTCTCATGGCCAAGATCGACACACTCTTCCGCTATCTCATCGCGAACAAAGGCTCCGACCTCCACCTATCGGAAGGCCAGCTCCCGAAAATCCGCGTCCACGGCGCCGTCAGCGAGATCCCCGACACCGAAGTCCTCCAGGGAGAATCCTTCCACAACCTCCTCGCGGAAATCTGCGATCCCCAGGCCTTCAAGGGATTCCTTGAGAGCGGCGACCTCGACTTCGCCTATGAGATGGACGAGGACTCCCGCTTCCGGTGCAACTACCTGAAGCAGCAGAACGGCCTCGCCGCCGTATTCCGGCTCATCCCCACCGAAATCGCCACGCTGGAAAGCCTCGGTGTGCCGAATGTCGTCAAGGAATTCGGCCATATGCGCTCCGGCCTCGTGCTCGTCACCGGTCCCACCGGCTCCGGAAAATCGACCACGCTCGCGGCCTTGCTGGACTACATCAATATCAACTTCAACCGGCACATCATCACTGTTGAGGAGCCGATCGAGTTCGTTCACCGGAACAAAAGCTCCATCATCACCCAGCGCGAGGTGCCCATCCAGACCCCTTCCTTCGCCGACGGCCTCCGCGCCGCCCTCCGCGAGGATTCCGACATCGTCCTCGTCGGTGAAATGCGGGATTTGGAAACCATCTCCCTCGCCCTCACCGCCGCCGAGACCGGCCTGCTCGTCTTCGGCACCCTGCATACCAACAACGCGCGCAAAACCGTGGACCGCATCATCGACGTGTTCCCGTCCAACCAGCAGTCGCAGGTCCGCACCATGCTCGCCGCCTCCCTGCGCGGCGTCGTCGCCCAGCTCCTCTGCAAGCGCGTGGACAAGCCCGGCCGGACCGCCGTCCATGAAATCATGTTCGCCACCCCCGCCGTCGCCGCCATCATCCGCGAGGGCGCCACCCAGAAACTTTACGACGTCATCACCGGCGGTAAGAACGAGGGCATGCAGTTCATGGACGAATCAATCTGGTCCAAGTTGCGCGAAGGCATGATTTCCCCCGAGGAGGCATACATGAAAGCGATCGACAAAACCCGCTTCAAAAAATTCCTCCCCGAGAAGATGTCCCACCTCGGCGACGCCTCCGGCGAAAGCCCGCTCGGCCACTGACGGGACGCGGGCGAAACCCGCTCGTTTGAAGCTTCATGTCTATCAACCTATTCGAATGAGCACGACAGAAGGGATCTCGCAATTTGCTCTCGCAGTTGCATTGGTCGCTCTTTTTAACTGGCATTCTGGAGCCCGCTCAATCCGCGGACGACAACTCTTGTTACGGCAGGGGACATATTGGATCCGCTCGCGTTGGTTTGGCTTGGGGCTTTGGGTTGCGTCGGCAATTGCCTCCGGACATGACGATTTCCAATTGAAGAGCGTCGGCTTGTTTGGTGCTGTGATCTTGCTGTTTGGCACAGCACGGAAAACTTTCAGTAGAGAAGCAGGAGCCGCCTCGAGGTCTTTTATCGTAAAATGAACCGGAGACATGGATGCCGTCGCTTCGGAACGCGCTCTCAAATCCAGCCACTTCTCTTAACAGCTCGGAAAACGATAGGGATACTCACTGATTTCAAAATGGATGCGTTGATCAAATTCGGTCACGGCAAATTCATAATCCTCATCATCTCTTCCGATCAGTTCAACCAGTGAAATCCGTGGTCAAAATCTTCCGACTGGGTTTCCCGATTTATCTGGGATTCGCGTCAGCTGCGAGCGCCTCCCCGGCGCCCGATCCACTTGCGACCATCTCCGGCGAAATCGTCACCACCCCCGCCGCTTGGACGAAGGAAGTCCGCCCGCGAACCCTCGAGCACTTCCGGGAAACCATTTACGGCGTCCGTCCCGTTGATAAACCCGCCGATTTCTCCGCAAAAATCATCCGCACGGATCGTGCCACGCTCGGAGGCAAGGCAACCTCCAAGGAAATCGAGTTCCGCTACTCCGGCCCTCACGGCAAAGGCGGATTTCACGCCCTGCTCCTCATCCCGAACGCCGCGAAAGCCCCCTCGCCCACCTTCGTCGTCCTCCATTTTACCAAGCCCGACCCCACCGCAGCCGCAAGCGTCAATGGCGCCTGGCCCGCCGAACGCCTGATTGATCGCGGCTATGCCACCGTCGCCTTCGACGTCAACGAGGTCGATCCCGACCGGCCCGATGGCTACGCCGCCGGCGTCCGCGCCCTCTTTGATTCCCAACCGCCCCCCGCCGACGCTTGGGGCACGCTTTCCGCTTGGGGCTGGGGCGCCAGCCGTGTCCTCGACTACTTGGAAACCGATCCCGCCATTGATGCCAAACACGTCGCCGTCGTCGGCCACTCCCGCCGTGGCAAAGCCGCCCTCTGGTGCGGCGCGGAGGATCAGCGCTTTGCCTACGTCATTTCCAACGATTCCGGCTGCGCCGGCGCCGACCTCGCCCGCACGAAAAAGGGCGAAAGCATCGCCAACATCACCAAACGCTTCGGCTACTGGTTCTCCCCGAACTATCCGAAATTCGCAGGCCGCGAGGACGCCCTGCCCATCGATCAGCACCAGCTCCTCGCACTCATCGCCCCCCGCCCGCTTTACGTAGCAAGCGCCACCCGCGACCTATACGCCTCCCCTGAGGCCGCTTTCGCCTCCTGCCGTCTCGCCTCCCCGGTCTATCAACTCTTCGGAAAATCCGGCATCGACTCCTCCACCCAGCCCCCGCCCGGCGCAGCCATCGACTCCGGCACCATCGGCTATTTCCTCCGGATCGGCCCCCACGACATGCTCCCCGCCGATTGGGAACACTACCTGAACTTCGCCGACAAACGGCTCTAACGGATGCCAGCCCGCGCCACGCGTCCGCCGGAGACGCTGCGGTGCTTCAGAGGAATACCGGTTATCACCAGGGAATCAACCGCGTGCTTTCCGGCCACAACGCGGACAGCGGCTCGTCGAGCGTAGCCAGCTTGCCGCCGTTCCTGCGTGCCAGTTCGGCCAGCCATGCGTCGGTGATCTGGCGGTGCCCGATAAGGCGCAACGGGGAGATTTCTCCGTAAGAAAAATCGTCCGTCCAGAACGTGTGCTTGGAGTGGGCGCGGTAAACTTCCAAGGAGCGCCACGCGGCAGCGGCCGAAGCGTCGGCCGCGTGCATCATGTGCAGCCGGAGCAAGGTTCCCTCCGTGATCGGGCAGGTGGCGAAACGGTCGATGGTCTTGAACCAATTCACACATCTCTCCCGGTGGACATGGCCCACGATCGCCATGGAAACGAGAACGTTGCCGTCAAGAAGCCAGGTCATGACAGTTTCTCCGCGATTTCCTCATCGGAAAGGCCCATCAGTTCCATCGGGCGGACCAGTTCGTCATCCAGAGCGCGGCGGACATCATCGTCTGTGATGGTCGCTGACTTCCCTGGAACAACGGGCAACCCGGTTTCCGGATCAACGTGAAACCGTAATCCAAACGCGGGGAGGGATTTCGAGTGATTACTCTGCCCTCGGTTCCGCAGCAGATCACCCACTGCCTTGCTAATCGAAGTGCGGGTCGCGATCGCGTGGCTGCGAGCCATCGCGTAGAGGTCGTCGTCCAAATTGATCGTCAGGCGCATGCCGCACCATGGTGAAGTGGTGCGGACCGGTCAAACGCCGAAATCAGGGTGCCGCGCGAGGCATGAGCCGACTTCCGACTTCCGCTCAGGAATCGGAATGGAGCTTACGCGGATCACCATTCTGCTAGATACCGATCCGGAACGCCGCGCTCTTCCCGGAAAAACGACAGAGCCGAAGCGCGGTGCCCTGAGTGATGGCACGGCGCGGCCCCGAATGATCGCGGTGAACCGGCGAAATGATCTCCTACTTTCGATCCAGCGCTCGCATAAAAAGGGCTTCAACTTCGGGGTGTTTGTTTTCCCGTGCCCAGTAAAGTGCGTCCCGGTCTCGATATTGGCAATGCCGGAGGTCGGCACCATGTTCGATCAGCCAACTGGCTGATTTACTCTTTCCGCCCCGCGCGGCGCAAATCAACGGAGAATCTCCATCGTTGTCGATTGCATTGACGTCGGCACCGTGTGCGGTCAGCAATTCCATCACAGCTGTGGCCTCGCCGCGGACCGCACTGAAAATCGGAGTTTCCCCTCGGAATTTATCGTTCACGTCGGCACCCATCTCGATCATGCGGGCGACCCAATCGGCCGGAGCAAAACCCCAACAGACGATCTTGAATATGGAGCGTCCGTACTGGTCACGACGGTTGATATCGATGCCTTGGTTGAGGATGTGATTCGCGATATCCCACTTTTCCAGACTCAGAGCTTTTATGATGGGAAATTCATGAAAGCCATGGGTTGGCCGTTCCAGATTCAAACCGAATTCGACAAGAAGTTTCAGGATTTCCAAATGCCCGTTCTTAATTGCCAACCCAACGGGGTTTCGGTCCGTATCGTTGGAATAGACACTAACGCCTGATTGCAGGATTTTCCGCAGCTCAACCACGTCACCGTTCTCGCAAGCTTCAAAGACCGGATGGTCGCTATCGACGAATTTGACAACTGCGGGCATGCAATGGGGGCCGCGGCGGAGGTCGATATGATCGAAGTACTCCAGTTGGTCCGTGATCCAATAAACCTCCTTGTCCGAGAGGATTTCCCATTTCTCGATCATCCGGTTGAGAACCGGAAGGACTTCCTTGCGATCCCGATAGCGGTGCAGGAAATCGAGACAGTGGGTTAGCTCGGTTTCCCCGTTGTGATAGTGGTATGGACTCGCCTTCCGGGTGTTGAGAATCTGTCTGAGCCGCTTGGCCACCGCTGGCACAGCGGATTCGCCCCCATAACGATAAAGTCGGTAGATCGGTTGGGACTTGTCGCGAAATTTCGGTTCCTGCAGGCACCGGACATAGAAATCGGTTCCCTTATGTTTTAGAGTGATGGCGATTCGCGAGAAGACAAAGCACCGGATTCCCTCGTTCGGATACGCGATGAGCGGAATCATTACTTCAATCAGTTCGTCGGAAAGCGGATGGTCCAGCAGGCTGATCGCGGCATCCAACGTCTTCTTATCGGCATCCAAACCGAGCAGATCGACGTACCCTTCCAGCCGCCCGGGATCCCGGCCGACGGACCGCAGGTGTTTGCGGGCCTTCTCAAGACTCACCTCCCGCATTTCTTCGAGTTCACTGTTGATCATGGTAAAAAGGTTGTTATCGATAATCCGCGAAGAGGTTCATTTGGTCCTGTTCGCGTTGGGAAGCGTGGACATACGTTCAGGGGAACGCCCTCCGGTTCCTGGAATCCGGTTTCGAAAATTTCGCCGGGAGGGGAATAGTGAGGCGATGGTTAATGGAGATCATGGAACCGAAGACTAAAGTCGATCGTCATCATGCCGCAAGGCCAAGTTTGGCCTCCTCCGCAGAGTAAATTCCACAGGGATCCTTGAGCTCTTCCGCAGCCTCGTAATAGTCTTCCAAATTCTCCAGTATACCCGCCGCCATTGATTATCCTTTGGTAAAAATCCACGATCCAACACCCGACACCTCTCACTGCTTTGGCTGATGGGGGGGTACGGACGGGAACATGGGTTACAGTTAGACCGACAACATCGGTTACACTTGGACCCGTTTTTGGAGGTGGCTGGGACCGGCTGCAAGCCTCATTAGTAGTCGTTAGGGGGAGCCGGGCTTGCATGTTCCCGGCCATCTTCCGATCCTGCGGCGGCATCCGCAGGATACGGTTCTGCTGGAGAGCAACCGGAGCGGCGGATGTCGCCAAAGGGACATTCAT
>JBBSUD010000161.1:0-12500 GCA_038235225.1 Verrucomicrobiales bacterium | reverse complement strand
AAGCAGCAGTCAAGAAGACGCTCGTCGGGTCAAGGGTAGATCGAGGTCTCCTCCACCGGCTTCCGGCCGGCCTGCGAGCGTCTGTAGCGGACCGCCAACGTTAGGAGCAGGAGGAGCTCGTAAAGATTCCTTAAGGGTTCTGCCGCTATTGAACTTGACGACCCGGGCACTGGGCGGGCTTCCTACCGCAACCACCACTCCCGCATGCGCTTTTCCCAATCTCCCACCTTCCTCATGCCGCGTGGCTTGGGACAATTCGCCGCCATTTCCTCGGTCGCCGTCGCCGCCCTCGTCGGCTCCGTCCACGCACAGGATTTCGAGGGGAAAAAGATCAGCAGCGTGGAAATCAAATACAGCGGGACCAAGACGGTGGACGAGGCGCGCATCCGCAATCTCATGTCCACCAAGGCCGGCACCACCTACCGCGCCGAGAGCTTGGATAATGACATCAAATCGCTCTACTCGTCCGGCCTCGTGGATGACGTGCGCTTCCTCGCGGAGCCGGCGGGCGATGGAGTGAAGCTCATCGCGGAAGTGACGACGCGGCCGACGCTGGTGGCGGTCGGGTTCGTCGGGAATTCCATTTTCTCCGACCAGAAGCTGGCCAAGGAATCCAAGCTCACCGCAGGCGGCACGCTCAGCGACGAGCAGATCCTCGAAGCCCGCCGGAATATCGAGAAATACTACCAAGGCTACGGCTACCCCGACGTCACCGTGACGCACCGCACACAGGCCTCGGCCCAGCCGGGACAGGCGGATCTCGTCTTCGTCATCGACGAGGGCACCAAGAACGAAATCCGCAAAATCCGCTTCGAGGGGAACAAGGTTTTCACCGATCCCGAGCTGCGGAAAGAAATGAAGGTCAAGGAAAAGGGCTGGTTCTCGTGGCTCACGAAATCCGGCCGATTTGAATCCGACCAGCTCGACAAGGACCTCGATTCCATCCTCGATTACTACCGCAGCAAGGGCTACCTGCGCGCCAGCAGCCCGGGCATCCGCCGGGAGCCGGTCAAGGACGGTCGTGTGGACTTGGTCATCCCGATCAATGAGGGCGAGAAATACACCGTCGCCGGCGTCGGCTTCGGCCGGATGACCGTCTTCAAGCCCGAAGAACTTTACCCCTCGCTCACGCTCAATGGGAATGACGCGTATTCCTCCAAGAAAATGCGCGCGGACATCACCACGATCCGCAGCTTTTACGGCTCCCGCGGCTATGCCGATGCCCTAGTCACCCCGGACATCCGCGATGCCGGACCGAACCGGGTGAACATTACCTACCGCATCACCGAGGGTGCGAAATTCAAGGTCGGCCGCGTCAACATCACCGGCAACACCAAGACCAAGGATAAGGTCATCCGCCGGGAAATCCCGCTCAAGCCGGGTGACATGTTCAACACCGTCGAGCTGGAAACTACCAAGTCCCGCTTGGAAAATCTCCAGTATTTCAGCTCGGTGCAGGCGAACGGCTCGCCCGCCGGCTCTGGCTACCGGGATGTGGATGTCATCGTCGAGGAAAAGGCGACCGGCTCCGTCGGCGTCGGCATCGGCTTCAGCTCGATCGATAGCATTGTCGGCTTCCTCACGCTGGAGCAATCGAACTTCGATTTGTTCAATCCGCCCAATTTCACCGGCGCCGGCCAGCGCTTCTCGATGAGCCTCCGCGCCGGTTCGCAGCGCTCCGAGTTCAGCGTATCGCTGGTTGAGCCATGGTTCCTCGACCGCCAGCTCGCGCTCGGCACCGAGCTGTTCTACAAGCAGTCCACCTATTTCAGCGATTACTACGAGCAGACGAATGTCGTCGCCGCCGTTTCGCTCCGCAAGCCGCTCGGCAAGAAGGGATCCATCAAGGCGGAATACCGGCTCGAGCAGGTCAATATCGATTCCACTATCAGCGATACCGACTACAACGGAAAGGGCTTCAAATCCGAACTCGCGGACAGCCGTATCGGTGGGGATTTCATCCGCAGCGCCGTCGCCGTCAACTATGTGTATGACAGCCGGGACGCCGGCATCGTCCCGCGCTCCGGGGAGAAAATCGACATCGGCATGACGCTCGCCGGCACTGCTTTCGGAGGCGATGTGGACACCTTCACCATCTCCTCGCAGGGCCAGAAATATTGGAACCTGAAATGGGACTCCATCTTCTCGATCAATGGCGAACTCGCCTTCGTGGATAGCGTGGGCAACGACGACATCCCGATTTTCGAGCGCCTCTTCCTCGGCGGCGGCCGCACCCTGCGCGGTTTCGAGTTCCGGGACATCGGGCCTCGCGACAAGCAGCAATTCACCAACGAGGTCTTCGGTGGGAAATCGCTCGGCTATGTCCAATTGGAATACACCGTGCCGGTCATTGAGACGATCCGCGCCGCTGTCTTCTACGACACCGGTTTCGTAAATCCCGGCAGTTGGGACATCTCGCCGAATGATCTCTACAGCGACGTCGGAGTCGGCATCCGCCTCAAGCTGCCGATCAGTCCGCTGCCGCTGGCGCTGGACTATGCCATCCCGGTTTCTTCACCGGACGGCGAGGCCGACAAGGGCGGGCAGTTCAACTTCTCGCTGCAATACACCTACTGAGTGCCGATTTCTCCGCGCGGAAATCGCCGCGCGGACGGGCGTTTTCCGGCGCGTGAAAGCAAGGATTCACCGCGGTTTTCGCAGTCAACGCACCGCTTGACACCGGCCCGGCTCTAAGGCGGACTTCCCCGCCCATGGCCAAACTCTCGATTCGCGACCTCGATGTCTCATCCAAAGAAGTCCTCATGCGTGTGGATTTCAACGTCCCGCTGAAGGACGGAGTCATCACGGACGACACCCGGATCCAAGCCGCCGTGCCATCGATCCGTCTCCTGCTCGAAGGCGGCGCGAAATTGGTCCTTTGCTCGCACCTCGGCCGTCCGAAAGGCGGACCGGAGGCGAAATTCTCGCTCGCTCCCGCCGCCGCGCGGCTTTCGGAAATTCTTGGCCAGGAAGTGAAGCTCGCCCCGGATTGCATCGGTGAGAAAGCCGCCTCCCTGCGCGCCGGGCTTGAGCCGGGTCAGGTGCTGATTCTCGAAAACACCCGCTTCCACACCGCGGAGGAGGCCAACGATTCCGATTTTGCGAAACAACTCGCCGGCACCGCCGAAATCTACGTGAACGACGCGTTCGGCACCGCCCACCGCGCCCACGCCTCCACCGAAGGCGTCACCCATTTCATCAAGCAAAGTGCGATGGGCCTGCTCATGGAACGCGAGCTCGAATACCTCGACGGCAAGCTCCAGAACCCGGAAAAACCATTCCTCGTCATCATGGGCGGCGCGAAGGTTTCCGATAAAATCCAAGTCATCGCCGCCCTCATGGAAAAGGCCGATGCCTTCCTCATCGGCGGCGCCATGGCGAACACCTTCCGCAAAGCGCAGGGCTACCAAACCGGCAATTCCCGCGTCGAGGCCGACAAGCTCGATCTCGCCCTCGAAATCCTCGCCAAGGCCGAGGCCAAAGGCGTCCGCTTCCTGCTGCCTGCCGACACCCGCGTCACCAAGGAATTCCGCGAAGGCGCGGAAACCCAGGTCACCGCGCCTTACGAACACGGCGGCAAAACCCCGGACGGCTGGGAAGGCATCGACATTGGCGATGTCGCGATCGCCGAGTTTTGCAAGGAAATCGCCAAGGCGAAAACGATCATCTGGAACGGCCCGATGGGCGTGTTCGAAATCGAAAGCTTCGCCCGCGGCACCCTCGCCATCGCCGAGGCCATGGCCAAGAGCGACGGAGTGACCATCGTCGGCGGCGGCGATTCGGTCACCGCGGTGAATCAGTTCGGCCTCGACGATCAAATGACCTTCATTTCCACCGGCGGCGGTGCCTCGCTGGAGCTGCTGGAAGGCAAAGTGCTTCCCGGCGTCGCCGCCCTTACCGACGCTTGAGCGCGCCGGATTTCTCCCGATTTAAAAAATCACGCATCCCACACCCATGAACCGCAAGCCGATCTTCGCCGCGAACTGGAAAATGAACAAGGGGGCCTCCGAGACGGAGGATTTCGTCCGCAGCTTCCTGTCCAAGCTCCAAGGCCAGAACATCCCGTGCGAAATGGTCATCGCGCCGCCCTTCGTCTCGCTCCCCAAGCTAGCCGACATGCTGCACACCGCGACCGCCGTCCAGAACGCCCACGCAATCCAGATCGGCGCGCAGAATTGCTCGCAATTCGACTCTGGCGCCTACACCGGCGAGGTCAGCGTGCTCATGCTCCGCGAATTTTTCGTTCATTACGTCATCCTCGGCCACAGCGAGCGGCGCGCGATTTTCGGGGAAAACGACGCCACCATCAACGCGAAGATGAAGAAGGCCCGCGAGGCGAACCTGAAACCGATTTTCTGCATCGGCGAGACCCTCGCCGAGCGCGAGGGCGGCAAGCTCGAAAGCGTCCTCCGCACCCAAGTCACCGAGGGCCTCAAAGGTCTGTCCGACAAGGACATGAGCGAAACCGTCATCGCCTACGAACCGGTCTGGGCAATCGGCACCGGCGTCACCGCCAGCTCGCAGCAGGCGCAGGAAGCGCATGCCTTCGTCCGCTCGCTCGTTGCCGAGCTTTACGGCCCGGACACCGCCTCGCGCATCCGCATCCAGTATGGCGGCAGCGTGAAACCGGCCAACGCCGCGGAACTCATGGCCTGCCCGGATATCGATGGCGCGCTCATCGGCGGCGCCGCGCTGGAGCCGCAGAGTTTCTTTGAAATCGTCCGCAACGGCTCGAACCAGTCCGCCCAATAACCCCCGCACCATTTCCTGCCATGACCGCTCTCGTCCGTCTGTTCGCCCTCGCGTTTGTCCTGCTCGCGCTGCCCGCCCGCGCCGACCACGTCATCGTTACCGGCGGGCCGACCCTGCGGAAATGGGAAAACCTCCGCGTCACGCCGGATCAGCACGACCGCTGGTGGGCGAATTTCGTCCGCGCCTCCACCCTCCGCATGGCGGAAATCCGCAAGGCCTACGGAGAAAACGCCCCGCTTGTCTGGTTCGTATATCGGCCCAGCTACGAGGCCCGCGGCCGTGAGGATGGCAAACCGTATGTCTCCTGGATCGCCGAGCAGGCCGCCAAGCGCCGCGCCACCCTCATCTGGTTCGATGGCGGCGGGGATTTCATCGGCAAGCTCAACTCCCGCCCTCGCGGCTCCATCACCACCTTCGATTTCTTCGGCCACTCGAATCGCTACGCCTTCATGTTCGATTACGGCAATGAAATCATGGCCGCCTCCACCGCCTGGCTCCACGAAAACGACCTCGGACGCATCCGCTCCTCCGTCTTCGACCGGAACGCCTACTGCAAAAGCTGGGGCTGCCATACCGGTGAAAGCATGAGCGCCGCTTGGAAAAAATCGGTCGGCGTCTCCCTCGAGGGAGCCTGCGGTCCCACCAACTACGAATCCGTAGGCCGCGGCGCGCTCCCCACCCTCAACGGGCACTGGGCCCGCTGAGCCTCGGGAAGTCACCGCGCCCCGCCAACCCGCGGGGTGTGGCTGCCACGTCTCGCGGCAGGCCGTGTTTGCGGCGACTCGCGGCAAATCGTCTGAAATTCCGCGCTTTCCCCCAAGCAGGACAAACCCCTTGCCCCATCCCCGCGGCGCGGGTTGGTTCGCGCCAACCCATGAAATCCATTTTCCATCTCATCGCCGCGTTCCTCTCGCTGGCCATAAACGCCCTCGCCGCCGGCAATGATTGGATGACCCCGCTCGACGGCACGCTGCCGCTCACGCGCTTTTCCATTCCCGGCACGCATGACTCCGGCGCGCGCTTCGAGCCATTTCCAGGCACCGCCAAATGCCAGGATCTTACCCTTGCCCAGCAGCTCGACGCCGGTGTCCGCTTTCTCGATATCCGCTGCCGCCACCAGAACGACTCGTTTGTAATCCATCACGGCCAGGTCTATCAGAATATCAACTTCGACGATGTCCTGGCGGCAGTCACCGCATTCCTCGACGCCCATCCCGGCGAGACCGTCGTCATGAGCGTGAAGGAGGAATACACCGCCACGGGCAACACCCGCACTTTCGAGCAAACCTTCAATTCCTATGTCGCGAAGAATTCCGGCAAATGGAACCTCGGAACCAGCATTCCCACCCTCGCCGCCGCGCGCGGGAAAATCGTCCTTTTCCGGCGTTTTGGCGCGACCGTCGCCAAAGGCATCGATGCCTCGAATTTCCCGGACGACACCACCTTCAGCACCGCCGGCCGGCTGCGCGTGCAGGATCATTACAATGTCACCAACAACGACACCAAGTGGTCCTATATCTCCGCGCTGCTGGGCGAAGCGCGCTATGGCGGACCGAACACACTTTATGTGAATTTCGCCAGCGGCACCACTGCCGGAGCATTCGGAATTCCCAGCATCACCTCCGTTTCCAATAACATCAACCCGCGCCTGACCGCGTTCTTCAATGACAACCCCAGCGGCTGCTTTGGTATCGTGCTTATGGATTTCGCCGACGCTGCGAAATGCGAACTCATCTATCGGACGAACGCCCCCGCCGGCCAGGCGATCGCCTATCCCGCCTATTTCATGATTGTGAACCGGAACAGCGGCAAAGCAATCGATCTCATCGGCGGAAATGCCGGCAACGGCGCGCAAGTTAACCAATGGACATACGACTACAACGGCCCGAACCAGCGCTGGGCGCTCGCTCCCACCGAAAACTCGAACCATTTTCGCCTCACTTCATGGGTCAGCGGGAAATGCGCCTGCATCGAGGCGGATTCCACCGTTCCCGGCGCCAAGCTCCACGCCTTCGACTACACCGGGAACAACCCCGCCCAGCAGTTCGACCTCATCGACGCGGGAAATGGCTATTACAAAATCCGCAACGTCAACAGCGGCCTGGACCTCGAAATCGTCAACGCCGGAACTGCCAACAACGACCGCATCCAGCAGAACACCGGCAGCGGTTCCACCAATCAACAATGGCGTCTCCAGCCGTGGGGCGACTATTTCATTCGCGCCTCCACCGGAAAATATGTGTGCGTTGCCAACTCCGGTAGTTGCAATGGCAATGCCGTCGTGCAGTCTTCTTGGGAAGACAACTTGTGGTTCAAGTGGCGTTTCGAAAGTGTTACCAACGGCCACCTCAAGGTCACCAGCCGCAACGCCCCCGGCCGCGTCATTTGCCTGCCGGACGCCTCGACCGCCGCTGGAGCGAACACTCATCTATACGATTACGATCCCGCCAACATCGGCGATCAAAAACTCCGCATCGTGCCGCTGACGAATGGCAATTTCAAATTCCGCTTCGTCCATGACAACATGAGCTGGGACATCCCCGGCGGCCAGAGCGGCAACCTCATCCCGCTCCAACAATACCCGGCCAATACCAACGCCTGGCAGGAATTCCAACTCGACCGCCTTTATTATCCCGTGACGCTACAGCCGCTTTCCATACCGCAAGTGACGCTGGATCGCCAGCCCGGCCTCAGTTCGATTTCCTGGATTTCCCAACCCGGTTATATCTATCAGCCCATGTGGGCGGAGTCGTTGGAAAGCTGGCGGAAACTCGTCCCCGCCGCCCTGCCGGGAAATGGCGGCATAATGGGCGTATCCGATCCCGACTCCGCCCCGCAAAAGTTCTATCGCTTGGAAATCAGCGTGGCGCCCTGAGCCAGCGGCATTTGCCCTTGGCGGGCGGCGCGCCGCTCACTAGACCGCGCCATGCGGCTTTTCGACACCCTTTCCCGAAGCGCGCGCGACCTGCGCCCCATCGACGGTTCCACGTTCCGGTTCTACTGCTGCGGCCCCACCGTTTATGGCCCGGCGCACATCGGGAATTTCCGCACCTTCGTCCTTCAGGACGTCCTCCGCCGCGCCTTGGAAACCGGCGGCACGCGCACTCTCCACGTCCGCAACATCACGGATGTGGACGACAAAACGATCCGCGATTCCCAAGCCGCCGGCCAGCCGCTAACCGATTTCACCCGCGGCTGGACGGAGAAATTCCACACCGATTGCGAGGCGCTCGGCCTGCTCCCGCCGCACATCGAACCAAGTGCGGTCGAACATATTCCGCAGCAGATCGCGATGATCGAAACCCTCATCGAAACGGGCAACGCCTATGCCGCAGGCGATGGCTCGGTCTATTTCAAGATCTCCTCATTTCCCGCCTACGGCCGGCTTTCCCACCTCGACGAACGCGAGCTGGAACTCGGAAAAACCCAGAACGCCCGCTCGAATTCCGACGAATACGCCAAGGACAGCCTCTCCGATTTCGTCCTCTGGAAATCCCGCAAACCCGAGGATGGTGCGAATTTCTGGCCATCTCCTTGGGGCGACGGCCGCCCCGGCTGGCACCTCGAGTGTTCCGCCATGATCGCCGAATACCTCGGCGATTCCTTCGACCTCCATTCCGGCGGCGTCGATCTCGTTTTCCCCCATCACGAGAACGAAATCGCCCAGAGCGCCTGCGCCTGCGGCGGGCAATTCGCGGCCGGTTGGTTCCACATCGCCCACCTCCTCGTGGACGGCGGGAAAATGTCCAAGTCGTTGGGAAATCTCTACACCATCGCCGATCTCGCCGAACGCGGGCACACGCCGATGGAAGCCCGCTACGTCCTCATCGGCGCGCACTACCGCAAGCCGCTGAATTTCACGCTCGATTCGCTTTCCGGCGCCCGCGAGGCGCTGGCAAAACTCGCCAAAGGCGCCCGCAACCTCGCCGCTCGCGCCGGCGACAGCGTGATTTCCTCCGCCGATTTCGGCCCGTTCCAAGCCGCCTGGGACAGCCTCAACGACGACCTCAACACCCCCGGCACCCTCGGCGGCCTCTTCACCGGCCTCCGCGATTCCGCCAACCTCCAGGGTTCGGAGGCCGCCGCCGCCCTCGCCGGCTTCAACCGTGTCCTCCGCGCCCTCGGCCTCGTCCTCCCCGAAGAACCCGGCGCTGCCGAAATCCCGCAGGAAATCCAGGACCTAGCCGCCACCCGCTGGCAAGCCCGCGCCGCTAAAAACTGGTCCGAGTCCGACCGCCTCCGCGACGAACTCGCCGCCCGCGGCTGGCAAATGAAAGACGGGCGCGAAGATTATACCCTCGAACCGAAGTAGCCGGGCCTCTGCCTCGTGTGGACTTTTACATACGAAGATTTAAACTACCGTTTTGCTGCGATCGCATGGTTGGCCAAGATTTCCCCCGGACAAGATGATCATTGAAGAAATGCAGGACTACTACGGGCGAAGAGCTTCCGTATATGATTCATCGATGGGATACGACGATGAAGCGAAAGTGCGTGGTCTCCTTCCGATCGTCAACCAAGTCCGTGACGCCTTCCGGGGAAGACATATCTTGGAGATCGCTTGCGGCCCCGGGTTCTGGACCCGGTTCGCAGCCGAAACAGCGGCATCAGTTGTGGCGATCGACTACAATCAATCGACCATCGATGAGGCCTCGAGAAAGGATCTTCCCTTTGACCGTGTGTCTCTTTTGCAGGCGGATGCATATCGGCTGGAGTTGGTTGCGGGATGTTTTGACGGTATTCTATCGGTTGACTGGTTGGCCCACGTTCCACTTACCAGAATGGCTGGATTTCTCTCGGGAGCGATAGGCAAAGTCCGTTCGGGATCGCCCATCGTGTTTATCGACCAGCTTCCAGGCGCGCATTCCATAACCGAAAAGTTCGACTCGGAAGGGAACCACATTCAAGCCCGAAAGCTCCCTGATGGGTCTGCTTTCAGAGTGATCAAGAACTTCCTCAGCGACGACCGGATCGTGGATCTGTTTTCCGGATTCGCCGGAGATTTGAGCATCCAGCGATTTCCTGATTGCCGGCGTCTCATTGTTACCTTCATCCCGAAAAGGATCGGAGGCGGGATTGGATAGTTCTCGGTTTCGAGGGTTGGACCCAAGATCGTATCCAATTGAACCTTTGAGAGAAACCGGTTGAAGGAGGAGACGGTCACGGTGGATCTCCCCGGAGACGAGGCGAAGTGGAGGAGCTGGGAAAGGCTTTTCGACAAGCAGGATTTCACGAAGTCCTTCCACCGCCCGAAGGTTCCCGTGGCAGCCGTGCGGAGGAATTGGCCCGTTCTTTCAAGACTTGCATCCGGTGCGGGATCGACAATTCTCCCGGCCCCTATGAGTCGTTTAGAAGGAAAAGTCCTCGTCGCGCAAGGCGGCGGCCCCACCCCGGTCATCAACCAGAGCGTCGTCGGCGTCGCGCTGGAGGCCCGCAAATTCAGCCAGGTCACGTCGATTTACGGCGCGGTCCACGGTGTCAGCGGGATTATCAATGAGAACTTCGTCGATCTGACACGGGAGACCACGCACAACCTCGAGCAGGTCGCCGGGACGCCGTCGTCCGGGCTGCTTTCTACCCGGGACAAGCCGGATGAGGATTACTGCGCGCGCATGTTCAAGGTGATGCAGGCGCACGACATCCGTTACTTTTTCTATGTCGGCGGGAACGATTCGTCGGACACGGTCCGGATCGTCAACGAGCAGGCGAAGGAGGCGAATTACGAACTGCGCGCGATCCACATTCCGAAGACGATCGACAACGATCTGGAGGAGAACGACCACTGCCCGGGCTTCGGCTCGGCGGCGCGCTTTGTGGCGCAGGCGTTTTCCGGGGTGAATCTGGACAATCGGGCGCTGCGGGGCGTTTACATCGGCGTGGTGATGGGCCGACACGCGGGCTTTCTAACGGCGTCCTCGGCGCTGGCGCGGAAGTATTTCGACGACGGCCCGCATCTCGTTTACGTGCCGGAGCGCCACTTCGTGATGGAGAATTTCCTGGCTGATGTGGACCGCGTTTACAAGGAGCACGGGCTGTGCACGATCGCCGTATCCGAGGGGATTTCCGATGCGGAAGGCACGGCGATGATCGTGAAACTGCTAGGCAAGGAAGAGCGGGATTCGCACGGGAATGTGCAGCTCTCCGGGACCGGCGCGCTGGGCGATTTGCTGGCGGATAAAATCCGGCAGGAGCTGGGAATCAAGCGCGTGCGCTCGGACACGTTCGGCTATTTACAGCGCTCGTTCATGGGCATCCAGTCGGACCGCGACGCCCGCGAGGCGCGCGAGGTGGGCGAGAAAGCGGTACAGTTCGCGATGTGGGACAATGTGGACGGCTCGGTCGCGATCAAGCGCCCGGTGCTCGACTACAGTGTCGATTACGAGCTTGTGGACATCACGAAAGTGGCCGGGAAAACCCGCCACATGCCGGACAACTTCATCAACGCGGATGGCAACGGCGTGACCCAGGATTTCCTCAACTACTGCCGCCCGCTGCTTGGCTCGGGGATGCCGGAGCCGCACCGGCTGCGCGCGCCGAAGGTGCCGAAACTGCTGCACAAGTAAGGCGGGTGGGAATGACCACTGATTTATGCGCGGGGCTTTGTGACGCTTGGCGTCGCCCTTCTCCGTAGATTCAGTTGAATCATTGGGGTGAGGACTCGATGCGGGAAGGGTTTCGGCCGCGCAATTCGCGGAAGGAAGCTGGGCCTCGCTCGTGGCCGAAATTTCCTCCCGCGCGATTATTTCGTGAAAATCCAGGACGTTGCCAACTCCCGGCGAGTGGGGGAATGGGGGCCGGAGGAGCCCCGGGTTCCCGCTGGATTTTTTTGGGAAAATCCGCCGGACAACGCCGGAAGACCGTTCATCTTTGCCGCCTATGCCCGATTCCGAATCGCCCCGGTCCCGCCGCCCCCTCGAACGTTTCTGGCATCGGCCGCTGGTGCCGCTGCTGGTGTTGATCGTTTTGGCCAGCGTGGGCGGATTTCTGGAAATGGCTTCGGAAATCCGCGAGAAGGAGACGCGCCATTTCGACCAATCCATCCTGCTGGCGATGCGCACGCCCGGCGACACCGCCGACCCGGTCGGCGGCCCCCGGATTGAGGAAATGGCGCGCGATCTTACCGCGCTGGGCGGGATGACAGTGCTGACCATCGTGACTTTGACGGCTTTCGGCATCGCGCTGTTCGCCGGCAGGCGCAAGTTGGCGTGGCTGGGACTGGTCGCGGTGCTGACAGGCACCGCCGCCACCAATTTCCTGAAAAGCGGCTACAACCGCCCGCGCCCGACCCTCGTGGAGCACGACGTGTGGGTCTCGAACGCCAGCTTCCCGAGCGGGCATTCCATGATGTCCGCGGTGGTTTATCTAACGCTCGGGATCCTGCTCGCGCGGACCCAGCCGCGGCTCCGCGTGCGGGTATTCATCCTCACGATTTCCGCGCTGATCCCCGGATTGGTGGGCATCAGCCGGATTTACCTGGGCGTCCACTGGCCTACGGATGTGGCGGCCGGATGGCTACTGGGCGCGTCGTGGGCGCTGCTTTTCTGGTTGGTGGCCATGCGCATCGACCCGCGCCCGCCGCCGCAGTGATCCGCTTGTTCTATTGCGGTAATCCGCGCGATCCGGTGCGGCGTGGCTTGAAAGATCTCCCGGCCTCCGGCGGTTGGCGGCGTGTTGCGCCAATGAAAAATGACACCGGAGGGGTGGAGTCGTTGCGCCAGGTTTTATGACACCCGGCGCTTGGGTGGGTT
>JBBSUD010000160.1:0-12593 GCA_038235225.1 Verrucomicrobiales bacterium | reverse complement strand
TGCAGTTTTCGATCAACGACGGCCCGCTGGCTGGCAAGGAAGGCAAGCACGTCACTTCCCGCGCGATCCGCGAGCGGCTGATGCGCGAGCTGAAGACCAACATTTCCATCACGGTCGAGGACACCGACGTGTCCGGCGTTTTCGACGTTTCGGCGCGGGGCGCGATGCAGATCGCGGTGCTCGTCGAGCAGATGCGGCGCGAGGGGTTCGAGGTGCTGGTTTCGCGGCCGGTGGTGATTTATCGCCGCGATGACGACGGGAAATTGCTCGAGCCGTTCGAGACGCTCTATGTCGAAGCGCCCGGCGACTACACGCAGGGGATTTTGAAAATCCTGCTCAACCGCAAGGGCCTGATGGAGCACATGGACACCGAGGCGAGCGGCCGGGTGTTCATCCAGGCGACCATTCCGACGCGTGGTCTGATCGGCTTCGAGACCGAACTCGTGAACCTGACATCCGGCCACGGCATCATGTCCCACCTCTTCAAGGAATATGCGCTTCACGCCGGCGACATTCAGAACCGGACCACCGGCACGCTGGTCTCGATGGATGCCGGCACGGCGACGCCATTCTCGCTGCAAACGCTTGAGGACCGCGGCATTCTCTTTGTGGCGCCCGGCGATGCCGTCTATGGCGGCATGCTCGTCGGCGAGAACCCGCGGGTCGGCGATTTACCGGTCAACCCGGTGAAGGAGAAGCACTTGGACAACATGCGCTCGTCCGGCAAGGACAAGACTTCCAAGCTCACTCCCGCGCTGCGCTTCTCGCTGGAGCGCGCGATCGAATACATCGATGCGGACGAGCTGGTCGAGGCCACGCCGAAGAACATCCGCCTGCGCAAACGGATTCTCGACGCCAACGCCCGCAAGCGTGCCTCGAAAGGTCCGGCCGTCGAGGACCGCAGCACCCGCGGCTGATTTCCCGCCAATTCCCATTTGAGAAAGGCCTCCCGTCACGAGCGGGAGGCCTTTTTGCTTAAGAAAATCACGGAAAATCGGGCTTCCTCCCGTGAACTCGCGGCGAGGCCCGGTTTGCGGAGCGGGCCGATCCGTGCAAGAGTCCCTCGCCCGGCCGGGTTTGTCATCCCGCCCGGGGTCGGGACCGTTCCCGCCCTTCCTTTCGCAATGAAATCCATTTATTCCCTAGTCGTGTCTGTGGCTGCCGGTTTCGCGCTGAGCGGCTGCGAGCGCCCTGCCGAAGCCAAAGTGGCCGCAGCTCTTGGAGACCACGCCTCCGCGACCGTGAAGGCGGAGGCAATCGGCCCGATTTCCTTCAATGACTCGATCCAGCCGATCCTTTCGGAGAATTGCTACCACTGCCACGGGCCGGATTCCGGCACGCGCCAGCCGGAAAAAGAGCCGCTGCGCCTGGACCGGGAGAAATTCGCTTTCCAAGACCGCGAGGACGGCAAACCGGTCATTATGAAGGGCGACGCGGCGGCCTCGCTGCTCGTTCAGCTCATCAATTCCAAGGACGAGGACGAGGTGATGCCGCCGAAAAAATCGCACAACCAGCTCACGCCGGAGGAAATCGCGCTGGTAGCGGCGTGGGTGGACCAAGGCGCGAAATACGAGGAACACTGGGCGTTCATCCCGCCGGTGCGACCGGCTGTGCCGGTGCTCGCGAACGCGAAATCGGTGCGGAATCCGATCGATGCGCTGGTCGAGGAAAAGCTGGAGGAAAAGGGCCTGACGCTCCAGCTCCAGGAAGCGCCGCGGGAGTTAATCCGCCGCGCCGCGCTGGATCTGACCGGGCTGCTGCCCGAGCCGGCGGATGTGGAGGCATTTGTGGCGAATCCCACCGACGCGGCCTACGAGGCTTATCTGGACAAGCTTTTCGCCAGTCCGGCCTACGCCGAACATCGCGCGCGCTATTGGCTGGACTACTCGCGCTATGCGGACACCAACGGCCTCCATTTCGACAATCTCCGCTCGATCTGGCCATACCGGGACTACGTGATCCGGTCGTTCGCGGCGAACAAGCCGTATGACCAATTCGTCCGCGAGCAGATCGCCGGGGATTTGATCCCGGCCAAGACCGCCGACACTTGGATCGCCACCGGCTACATCCGCTGCAACGTCTCGACCAACGAAGGCGGCACGATTCCCGAGGAAGTGCAATTCAACAAAACGCGGGACCGGGCGGAAGCGTTCGGCGCGACATTTCTCGGGCTGACGGTCGGGTGCGCGGTCTGCCACGACCACAAATTCGACCCGACGGCGCAGAAGGATTTCTACTCGCTGGGCGCGTTTTTCGACAACACGCAGGAAAAACCTTGGGACGAAAACAGTGCGGAACCGGCGCCGGTCCTGCGCCTGCCCGCGCCTGAAAAGCAGGCGGAATTCGACGCCGCGGTCGCAGCCAGCTCGGAGGCGCGAGTGAAATACAACGAGCGCAAGGCCGCCGCGCCGGAGAATTTCGCGAAATGGCTGGCTGGCGGAAACAAGCCGCAGCCGGTGTCCACCGATGGCCTCGAACTGCGGCTCAAGCTGGACGAAGGCGCTGGTGACGTGGTGAAAAACTCCGCGCCAGGCGCGAAATCCGCCAGCTTCAAGGCCGCCACCAATCCGCTCGTCTGGGGCGAGGATGTTTGGTTCTGGCCGACCGTGCGGATGGATATCGCGACTGATTTGGCGATGCCGGACGTGGGCGATTTCGAGGCAAATGAAGGATTTTCCGCATCGATGTGGGTCAACCTGCGGATGAAAACGAGCAACCTGACGACCGGCGATGGTTCGCTGATCGCCAAGATGGGCGACGCGACGATGGACGGCCACCGCGGCTGGGATATGTTCATGGATAAGGGCAAATTCGCCGTCCATATCGTCAGCCACTGGCCGGACCACGCCTTGCGCGTCGATACCGGCGGCATCCCGCGCGGCGAGTGGGTCCATCTCGGATTCACCTACGACGGCTCGGGAACCGCGGCGGGCGTGAAGTTGTTCGTCAATGGCGAGGAACGCCCGGCGAATCCCGAAACCGCCACGCTCCAGCCCGGCGATAGCATTCGCAACTCGCTGCCGCTCAATCTCGGCCAGCGCTCTGTTGGCGACCGGATGCGGGAAACGGCGTATCAGGATGTGCGGGTTTACCACCGCACGCTGGTGCCGGAGGAAATGTCCCGGCTGCCGAACGAAGACCTGACCGCCGAGTTGCTCGCCGCGTCACCGGATGTGGCGAAGTGGTCGCCGACCGAACGCTACCTTGGCTTGGAACGATTCTTCGTGGATTCCAAAGACCCGGAAGCCGCCAAGCTGCGGGAGGAAATCCGCAAGGCGGACGGGAAAATCAAGGCGCTCGGCAGTGGTGGCGTGCCGACCTTGATCGCCCGCGAGCGTGAGACGCCGCCCACTTCCTGGGTGTTGGACCGCGGCGTCTATTCGGCGCGGAAAGAGCTGGTTTCGGCCGCCACGCCGGAATTCCTGCCGGGTTCGCATGACGCGGACAATCGTCTGGAACTGGCTGAATGGCTGTTCACGCCGGACAATCCGCTTTTCGCCCGGGTGACCGTGAACCGGATGTGGCAGGAGCTTTTCGGGACCGGTATCGTCGAGACTTCGGACGATTTCGGCATCATGGGCGCGCGCCCGGCGAACCAGAAGCTGCTTGACTGGATGGCCGTGGAGTTCCGCGAATCCGGCTGGAATGTGGAGCACCTCTACCGCCTGATGCTCACCTCCGCCGCCTACCGCCAGAGCAGCCAGGTTTCTCCCGCCGCGCTGGAGGCCGACCCGCAGAACCGGCTGATTTCCCGTGGCCCGCGCTACCGGATGGACGCCGAAGTTTTGCGCGATACCGCGCTGCAGGCGTCCGGCTTGCTGGCGTCCAAAACGGGCGGCCCGCCGGTCAAGCCGTACCAGCCCGCCGGGATTTGGGAGGCGGTTTCCATGCCGGAATCGAACACGCTGCATTACAAGCAGGACAGCGGCGAGGCGCTTTACCGCCGCTCGCTGTATAGCTTTTGGAAGCGGTTCGCCCCGCCACCTTCGCTCGAGACCTTCGACGCGCCGGCCCGCGAGGTGGTCTGCACCCGTCGCGCCCGGACGAACACGCCATTGCAGGCGCTCGTCAGTATGAACGACCCGCAGTTTTTCGAAGCCGCGCGCAAATTGGCGGAGCGGGCGATCCGCACCGGCAGCAGCGATCGCGAACGGCTGGATTTCATGGGCGAAATCCTGATTTCCCGCCATCTGGACGACGCCGAGGCCGGGCTGTTCGTGAAATCGAAGGAGAATTTTGCCGCCTATTATAAAGCGCACCCGGACGACGCCGCGCAAATCCTCACCAACGGCGAGGCACCCGCCGACCGGGCGCTCGACCCGGTGGAAATCGCCACGTGGGCGATGGTCGCCAACCAGTTCCTCAATCTCGACGAAACCCTTAACCAGTAACTCCATGAAACACCCGCAAATCCAAATCTGCTCCGACCACGGCGGCGAAGGACCCTCCGTGATGGACCTGCCGATCCCGGCGGAAATGAAGCGCGAATGGTTCGAGCTGGCATCGCGCCGGCAGTTCCTCTCCCGCGCGGGGAAGTCGATGGCTTGGGCCAGCTTGGCCGGACTTTTCGCCCGCGGCGGAAACGACGCGCAAGCGGCGGAGGCGCATGAAGCGCTGCTGCCGCATTTCGCCCCAAAGGCGAAGCGCGCGATCTACCTATTCATGGCCGGCGCGCCGTCGCAGCTCGAGACGTGGGACTACAAACCGGAGCTGGCGAAGCGCTTCAACGAGGATTTGCCGGAATCCATCCGCGGCGGGCAGGTGCTTACCGGGATGACCGCCTCGCAGACGCGATTTCCCGTCGCGCCGTCGAAATTCGCCTTCCAGCAATACGGCAAGGCCGGCCACTGGGTCAGCGATCTGTTGCCGCACACGGCGAAGGTTTCCGACGAATTCGCGGTGATGCGGACGATGCACACCGACGCGATCAACCACGAGCCAGCGATCCTACTGGCGAATTCCGGCAATATGAATCCGGGCAAACCGTCGATCGGATCATGGGTTTCCTATGGTCTGGGATCGATGAACGACGACCTGCCGACCTATGTGGTGCTCACTTCCAAGCTGCCGCTCTTCGCGAATATCCAGGCGCTTTCCTCGCGGCTGTGGTCGGCTGGATTTCTCTCGCCGGAGCACGCCGGCGTCGCGATGCGGTCCGGCGGCGACCCGGTGATCCATTTGTCCGACCCGAAAGGCGTCCCGAAGGCGATGCGCCGCGCGATGATCGACGGCGTCGGCGATATGAACCGCAAGCTGTTTCAGAAAATCGGCGACCCGGAGACAAACGCCAGGATTGCCCAATACGAAATGGCGTTCCGCATGCAGACCTCGGTGCCGGAGTTGACCGACATGTCCGGCGAGCCGGAATCCGTCTGGGAAATGTATGGGCCGAAAGCGAAGGAGCCGGGCACCTACGCCTACAACTGCCTGCTGGCCAGACGCATGGCCGAGCGCGGCGTGCGCTTCACCCAGATTTTCCACCGCGGCTGGGACACTCACCTTGACCTGCCGAACCGCATGAAAATCCTCTGCGAGGACATCGACCGGCCGACCGCCGCGCTGATCGCGGATTTGAAACAGCGCGGGCTACTGGATGACACGCTAGTCGTCTGGGGCGGCGAATTCGGACGCACGGTTTACTCGCAGGGCGGCCTGACCCCAGAGACTTATGGCCGCGACCACCACCCCCGCTGCTTCTCGATGTGGATGGCCGGCGGCGGCACCAAACCGGGCACGACCTATGGCGAAACCGACGATTACTCCTACAACATCGTCAAGGACCCGATGCACATCCGCGACTTGAACGCCACGATCCTGCACCTTCTCGGCGTCGATCACGAGCGCCTCACCTTCAAGTTCCAAGGCCTCGACCAGAAACTCACCGGCGTGGAACCGGCGCGGGTGGTGAAGGAAATCCTCACTTGAGGCTCAGCGCTTGCGCGAAATCCGCAGATAGCGCCGCGCGCCCGGCTGGATCGGCAGACGGTCGCGCACCAGCAGGTAGTCGCGGGTCTCGCGGACGACTTGGGTGTGGCGGATCCCGGAGGTCCAGTTCACGAGATCGCTGGAGACCTCGACTTGGCGGCCCCGGTCCTTGCGATCGCGGGATTTCCGCAGGATCGCGGCGCTGTATTTCATGCCGTGCGACACGACGACGGTGCGCTTGTCCCCGGCGTTGCGACGGTGGGAAGGACTTGTCATGGCTGCAGGCGGCGCGGCCATGGCAGGCGATTGCGAATGCCCCGGAGGTTCCGCGAGCCGGGCGGTGGCGAAGGTCATGGTCCCGTCGCCGGGCAGAACCGGCGTGACTCCGACATCTACCCCGGGGAATGCCACGATCGCCAGCCCGCCGGAAGCCGGCGTGCGCCGCACGACCACTTCCGGCCGCCGGAACCCCGTCCCGGACAGCGGAATCGTGAACAGTTTCACCTTCGGATCGTTGCTGAAAACCTTAATGGCGGACTTCTGGCTGCCCACGCTCGTCGGCAGGAAATGAACGATGAGCGAGGCGGCGGCCCCCGGCTCGAGCGTCGTTGTGGAAAGCGGGTCGAGGATGAACCCTTTGGTGTCCGCGAGGGTGGCGCGGAGGCCGGAAAGTTCGGCATCTCCATCGTTTCGGATCTTGAAAACCCGGATGATTTCCTGGGTGCCGATTTCCGCAATGCCGAGATTTTCCGAATCGCCGCCGCTGGCGAGGCTGGCGCCGGCGGGCGTGGCGATTACGATCTGGGGCTTGCCGCCCTGCGCCACCACGAAGGAGATTTCGTCGGAAAACGGACCGCTCAGTCCCTCGGTATCGAAGGCTTGGACAGCGCAATAGTAGGTGTCTCCGGCTTTCAGACCCTTGAGCGTGATCGCGGGTTCGACGCCCGTCTCGATTACGGCCGCGGACCCGCCGCTGACGATGGAGTAGCGCAGGCGGTAGCCGGCGATGTCTGGCTCGGGATTGGCATCCCAGAGCAATTGGACGGAATCCGCTGCCGCGGAGCCGGCGAGCGCGAGGATGGGAAAAAGTAGCCGCAACGCGGTGCGGGAGAACGAGGTAGGCATGGGTTGAAACTTCAGGAACAGTGACGGACCAGCGCAGCGGACGAGCGGAATCAGTGAAAGAAGCCCGCCGGCTGGATCGGAGTCGCGAACCATTTCGGCTTCGCATCGTTTGGCAACGAAAAAGGCCGATCAGTTAGATCCGGCCGGATTCGGGCTCTTTCCGGGTTGCGGCCCGGCCTCCAGCCGCCATCTTCGCCCCGATGGGCATGCCGGCGGATCGACTGGGGAGAGAGCTGCGGGATCTGCGGATTTCCGTGACGGACCGTTGCAATTTCCGCTGCCGCTACTGCATGCCGATCGAGGAGTTCGGCCCCGGCCACGCGTTCCTGCCGCGCGCGGAGCTGCTCACTTTCGAGGAAATCGTGCGGCTGGTGCGGGCGCTTTCGCCGCTCGGCATCGGGAAAATCCGGCTGACCGGCGGCGAGCCGCTGCTGCGGCGCGGGCTGGAAGACCTGGTGGCGATGCTCGCCGCGCTGGATCCGAATCGGGACATCGCCATCACCACCAATGGCGTGCTGCTCGCCCACCACGCGGAGGCACTCGCGCTGGCCGGTCTTTCCCGCGTCACGGTTAGCCTGGACGCGCTGGACCCGGTGATTTTCAGCCGGATGAATGGCGTGGGCGCCCGGCCCGAGCGGGTGCTCGCCGGCATCGGCGCGGCCCTCGCCTTCGGCCTGCCCGTCAAGGTGAACAGCGTCATCCAGCGCGGCGTGAACGAGGGCGAGATCCTCCCGCTGGCCCGCTGGGCGAAATCGGCCGGTGTCGATCTGCGTTACATCGAATACATGGACGTCGGCGAGACAAATGGCTGGAAGCTGGCCGAGGTCGTGCCCGCCCGGGAAATCCTGGCCATTCTCGAATCCGAATTCCCTCTGGTCCCCCGCCCTGCCGCCTACCGCGGCGAGGTGGCGGCTCACTGGCGGCATGCGGACGGCGGCGGGGAAATCGGCATCATCCGGTCGGTCACCCAGCCATTTTGCCGGGATTGCCAGCGGCTGCGGCTTTCGGCCGACGGCAGCGTCTTCACCTGCCTCTTCGCCACCGCCGGCCACGATTTGCGCGGCCTGCTCCGGGCGGGCGCGGACGACGAAATCATTCGCCAGACCGTTTCCGCCATTTGGCGGGACCGCTCCGACCGCTACTCCGAGGAACGCGGCAGCGTCACCCGCCCCAAAGCGGAAATGAGCTATCTGGGGGGCTGATTCCATCCCGCTCACGAGTTTGCGGGACTTCCCGCAAGATGCGGCGCATGGTTCCGTATCCGCTCTCCCACCGGCAGTCCGGAAACGAAAATCATCATGAAAATCCTGCGTAACTCACTCATTCTCCTATCTGTCTGCGGATCCGCCCTCGGCGCGGACGGCTGGACGGACCTCTTCAACGGCAAAGACATCGAAGGCTGGGTCCAACGCGGCGGCAAAGCCAGCTACACCGTCGAGGACGACGCCATCGTCGGCACCTCCACCGTCAACACGCAGAACACCTTCCTCTGCACCCCGCGCGATTATTCGGATTTCATCCTCGAATATGAGTTCAAAGTCGATCCGACGTTGAATTCCGGTGTGCAGATCCGCAGCCAGAGCTTCTCCTCGCCCAAGGAAATCGAGTGGCAGGGCAAGACCTTCAAGGTTCCCGCCGATCGCGTTCACGGCTACCAGATCGAAATCGATCCGAATCCCGTCCAGAACCGTTGGTGGACCGCCGGCATTTACGACGAAGCCCGCCGCGGCTGGCTCTACCCCGGCCTCTTGGGTGGAAATCCCAAGGAATTCACCAATCAAGGCCGCAAAATCTTCAAGCAAGGTCAGTGGAACAAGGTCCGCGTCGAAGCGATCGGCGATTCCATCAAGACGAACCTCAACGGCACCGATTGCGCCTCCATCACGGACTCCCTGACGCCAAGCGGCTTCATCGCGCTGCAGGTCCACTCCATCGGCGGAGACAAGAAAATGGCCGGCACCACCGTCCGCTGGAGAAATCTGCGGATTCAGGAAAAGGGGCCGCAGCCCGGTTCCGAAGCCAAAAAAGCCGATGAGAAATCCACCACCGGCCTGACCGCCGAGGAACAGGCCGATGGATGGCAAATGCTCTGGGATGGCAAAACCAACGAAGGCTGGCGCAGCGTCCACGGCCCGAACTTCCCGAAAGGCGGCTGGACCATGAAGGACGGCGTTCTCACCGTCCGGGAAACCGGCGGTGCGGAATCGGCGGCCGCGGGCGACATCATCACCAAGAAGAAATACTCGGACTTCGAGCTGGCTCTCGATTTCAAAATCACTCCCGGCGCGAACAGCGGCATCAAAATCTTCGTCGATCCCGGCCTGAACAAGGGCGAGGGCTCGGCGATCGGGCCTGAGTATCAAATCCTCGACGACGAGCGCCACCCGGATGCCAAGCTCGGCAAGGACGGCAACCGCACGATCGGATCGCTCTACGACATGATCACCGCGCCGACCGACAAGAAGGTCAACCCGCCCGGCCAGTGGAACCACGCGCGCATCCTCTCGAAGGGCAAGCACGTCGATTTCTTCCTCAATGGCGAGCCGACCGTCAGCTTCGACCGCGGCTCCGACAAGTGGCGCGAAACCGTCGCCGCCAGCAAATACAAGGTCTGGAAGAACTTCGGCGAACTCCCCGAAGGTCACATCCTGCTTCAGGACCACGGCAACGAGGTCTCCTTCAAGAACATCAAGATCCGCGATCTTTCCGGCAAATAACCGGCCTGCCGCAACTCCCCCGAGCCATCCGCGCCCCGCGCGCGGGTGGCTTTTTCTTTGGGAGATTCAGCGCCCCGCGCCGCCGGCCCGGACCGTCAGCGCGCTAACGGCCAGCGCGGCGCTGGACGACGCGCCGATCCGGATTTCATCGAAAGTGGAGCCGGGCGGGAGCATGCCGGTGCAGAACGCCGGGCGTAGCGGCGGGGCGCCATCGTGCAGCGTGGTCAGGCCCGTGCCCCGGTCGTAACGGAGCGTGACGGTGCGGGGGCCGGTCAACGGCTGGCCGGGGAGAATCACGGGAATCCGCTGCTTCACATCCAGCGACCACGTCCGCTCCGGACCGAAGGAATCGCCGAAAAACACCAGCTCCGCGCCGCCGCTGAACAGGCTCAATCCGGCCCAGCCGTCCGTGTGAAATTCCCCTGCGGTGGGCTCGGCGGTCACCAAGGTCACCAGCAGCACGTCGTTCCCGCCGTCCGGCTCCGGCCGCGGGAAGCGGAGGAAGGCGGAGAAATTCTCGCCATCGATGCGATCCGGCCGGATCGCCGGGGTGCCGTAATCCACCCGCCATTCGGATTTCAAAAACGGCCCGTCCACCAGCGTGCGGAACTCCGCCAGCCGCCGCGGAAAGCGGCCGGGATCCGCCTCGATGCGCTCGATGCCATCCGCTCCCGACACCCTGCCGGCCTCGCCGGCGGCCAGCATTTCGCCGGTCTTGTTGCCATTCACCCGCATTTTCACCGCCCCCTCGAAGACGTGCAGCTCGTCAGGGGAATCCGGCGCGACGCTGATTCCAAAGGCCGTCCCGGCATCCTCCGCGATGATCGAGGGCGTGCTCACCCGCAGCTTCCCGCCGGATTTCTCCATGCGGAAGCTCCCCCGCCCGGCTGCGAGGTGGAGGAAATCCGGGGAAATCATCAGCAGCTCGGACGGGCCTTCGAGCAGCGCGCGGCCGCCGGCGGAGGGCGAGAATTCCGCGCCACCGTGGAGCAAAAACAGGACCGAGCCGGGCAGAAGGGAATTGTGCGGGCCGTTCTCGACGCGCCAGACGGCGTCCTCGGAAAATCGCACGTTCGACACCACGGCAATGCGTTGCGGCGGCTTCGGCTTGAGGAAATGCTGGACCAGCACGCCCGCCACCAGCGCGAGCGCCGCTGCCGCCGCCAGCCAGACCAACGGCGGCCGGCGGATCACCGACGCCGTGGGAGGAGGCAGCGGGTGGCCCCTATCCTCGAATTCCTCGCAGAGCGTGTGATTCAGCAGCGCGTAGTCGCCGTAGAGCCGCGCCAGCCCGGGGTCCTCGCGGATGCGTTGCTGGAAGTCATCGAAATCCGCCTGGGAAATCGAGCCATCCAGGACTTCCTGGACGGCATGGTGGTCGCTGCGTTTCATCCGGATTTGCGGGAGCCGGCCTGAAGCTGCCGCTCGATGCAGCGGCGCAGCAGGGCGCGGAGATTGAAAAGAATGGCTTTGAGGGTGCCCGTGCTGCGGTTCGTGGCGGTGGCGAACTGCTGCAGGGACGAGCTGGTCGCGTAGCGGTGGTGGAGCAGGTCGCGGTCTTTCGGGCGCAGCTTTTGCAGGCAGTTCCGCAGCGCGGCATGGCGCTCTTCCAGCCCCTCCGGCTCGATTTCGAACTCGGGGGAAAGCCGCTCGACGAGGTCATCGTCGAAGATCAGCCAGCCGCGCGAGACCAGGCGGCGGCGGTGGTTGAGGATGTGGTAGCGGATCGTTTGGAACGCCCAAGCCTTGAAATTCGTGCCCAGCTCGAAGCTCGCCCGCTTTTGCCAGAGCGTGATATTCACCTCCTGCAACAGGTCCCGCGCGCCGGATCCGCCGGGAGCGAGGGAGCGGACGTAGGCGAGCATGGCGGTCTGGTGGCTGGTCAGCTCGGCAACGAATTCGTCCGATCCCGGATCGTCCTGTGGTTGAGCTTCCATCCTTGCGAGCATTCGAAAATGTGCCGCAGCCGCAAGCGGTTTAATCGCCATTGCCCCGGCGCGAATGCCGTGCGGGAATGCGCCTGCCATGACCGCCCGATTTCTCCCCGCCCTCGCCGTGCTGCTCGCCCTCTGCCCGCCGCTCGCGCGCGCGAAAGAAACCGCCTCGCCCTACACCGCCAAGGATGCGTCACGCGACGGCATTGGGAAAATCTTCCACGGCCGGGAAATCGCGCACGTCATGGGCCATCCGGCGATCGGCTGGCTGGAGCGGGAACAGCGCGAGGACGAGGAGGCTCCCGCCAAGGCAATCGCACTCATGAAGCTCGCGCCGGACGCCGTCGTCGCGGACATCGGCGCCGGCTCGGGCTACTATTCTTTCCGGATCGCTCCGAAAATCCCTCAGGGCAAGGTGATGGCCGTGGACATCCAGCCGGAAATGCTGGCCTTCCTGAAGAAACAATCCGCCGCGCTCGGCATCGGCAATGTGGTCCCCACCAAGGGCGCAGTGGACGACATCGGCCTGCCCGCGGATTCGCTCGATGCCGCGCTGATGGTCGATGCCTATCATGAATTCTCCCACCCCGCCGAGATGCTCGCCAGCCTGCGCCGCGCCCTCAAATCCGGTGGCAGGATCTTCCTCTTGGAGTACCGCGCCGAGGACGAAAAGGTCCCGATCAAAAAGCTGCACAAGATGACCGCCGCCCAGGCGAAGCTGGAGCTGGAAGGCGCGGGTTTTGAATTCGTCTCCAATTCCGATGTCCTCCCCTGGCAGCATTTCCTCATCTTCCGCAAGCCGTAGCGGCGATCCCCGGTCGCCGCGAAGCCCTGGGAGTGCGGTGGGAAGCGAAGCGCCACACCGCTTTGGATTGCGAAGTTTTTAACCACT
>JBBSUD010000159.1:0-12628 GCA_038235225.1 Verrucomicrobiales bacterium | reverse complement strand
GAGGTCGTTGACGACGTCGCGCCACATGCGCGGGTGGCTGTTCAGGCCGTGGACGAGGAGGACGGGGATGCGCTGCGGGTCCCACGGTTCGAGGAGGATGAGCTTGGAATCGATGACGCCGGGGTGGACGAGGCCGGCGAGGGCGACGGTGACTTCGTTGATGTCATTGCTCTGCTCCACGATGGGCGCGGTGAAATCGGCGGCGAGCGGGTATTGGGTTTTGCCCAGATCCACGCGGGAAACCGCGGTGGGATCGTAGCCGGTGAGGTAGGCGGCGCGGCCTCCGCCGGCCGCATTTCCGCCGCCGAAATCTAGCACCAGGGTGATCGGCTCGACGTAGCCGCGGGCGGTGACGAAGCGCTGCATATCCGGATCCTGCGGGCGCTTCCACTTCGGCGCGATGGGCGCGCCGATGCCGTCTTCCGTGTACCAATCGACAACGAGCGTGCGGCGGACCTCGCGGGCGAGCTTGGCGGACTCGATATCGGCGAGCGGAGGGAGATAGGTTTTCTGGGCGATGCCGGCGCCGAGCGTGTAGCGGAGCCCGCCGTATTCGAAGGTTCCCTCTTTCTCGAAATCCTTGCCGACGAAGCTCACCGCCACGCCTTCGGTGGCGGCGGTCAGAATGGCGAGCGCGCGCCGCTTTTCCGGGCCGAGCGAGGCGATGTCCGCAATGGAGCCGCCATCGGTATCCAGCACGCGCCAAGCGATCTCCGCCGCGCGGAGCTGATAGACGGCGGACGCGCTGCCGTTGGCATGCATGCGTTTGCCGCGATCCAGCAGGCGCTCGGCGGCGGCGAGGGAGGTGCCGCTTAATTCAACCGCAGCCCGGTCCGCAGGCGGCGGGGTAATCCCGCAGGACGCGAGGAGAAACGCGGCGAGGACGGCGAACAGCGGGACGCGGGCCATCCGTCAGCTCTTGGCGGCGGGTTTGAAAAAATTGAACCACCGGCGGCGCACCTTGGGGAAGAGCTCGATGTTCGAGGATTCCATAAGCTGGCGCGACCATTCGTCGCAAATCGCCTCATTCGGCGAGACGGCGGCTTGTTGAGCCTTTGGATCCGGCACGGCGATGTCCGGCCCGCGGCGGTCAGCGGCTGTGGAGACGAGTTTGCCAGTCGCTGCATCGGTGACGCGGGCCTCGAACGCGCAGAGCGGCACGCCGGTGGTGAGCGGCGCACCCTCCTTCACGGGCACGGCGGGGACCGGCGCGACGACGGGCTTGCTACCGGGAAAGCGCGCCTCGGTGAGAGCGACTTCAAGGATGAGCGTGTCGGGTTTGCCGGCATCGCTGGTCTTGTAGAAGACGCAAACCGGGGAGGTGAACGACTTGGCGAGCGATTTATCCCAATGCTTCGAAAGCGCGCGGACGCGGCGCTTGTAGGTCCGCTCGTCCGGGATTTCCGCGCTGCGGCTTTCCTCCCATTTCCCCTCCGCGAGGAAGGCGGTGGTGACCGGGCGGACGACGATATTCTTGTATTTGCCGATGCTCACCTTGGGGTCGCGCCACGAATGGTCGAAGGGCAGGCGCTCGATCCGCTGCGACATATCGGTGCCGGTGGAGGCGAGAAATCGCGTGGGCACCGGGCCGCCGGGCGGGGTGACGCCGCAGCTCGCAAGCGTGAGAACGAGGGCCGCTGCGGCGGCGATCCGGTGGGTGGCGTGGGGCATGGCGGGGAAGAGGGATAGGCGATTCCGGCCCCGGCGCAAGCGCACCTTTCGGCACTCCCGCGGCGCGCTACAAAGCGTTTTGAACTCGCGGAAACCCGGCTAGGTTCGGCGGATGGTGAATCACCCTTCCAAGCTCCATGGCCTCTGCCCGAATGTCTGGACGATGGCGTTCCCGCTCAAAATCGCCGGCGTGGACATCCGCCGCGTCGTCACCATTCTGCGGCTTTCCACCGGCCGGCTGATCGTCCACTCGACCGCACCGTTCGCGCCCGGCGACATTGCGGCGATCCGCAAGCTGGGCGAGCCCGGCTGGCTGGTCGATGCGCTGCTGCGGCACGACACCTATGCCGGACAGGGCCGGCGGGCGTTCCCGGAAATCCCGTATCTGGCACCGCCGGGATTCTCCGTGGAGGGCGCGGAATCGCTCACGCCGCCACCGCCGGAGTGGGCCGGGGAGGTGGAGGTGGAAGCGATCGATGGCGCACCGGACTTCGGGGAAATCGCGATCTTCCACGCCGAATCGCGGACCTTGGTGGTGGCCGATTTGCTGGTGAATTTCCCCGGCGAAAAAGGGATGTGGGAATCCTGCGTGCTGAAAATCGGCGGGGTCGGCGGCCACAGCGATCCCGGCATGACGCGGCCATTCAAGCACGCCATCGAAGACATGGCGGCATTCGCGGCGTCGGTCCGGCGGGTGCTGGAGTGGGATTTCGAGCGGATCGTCGTCGGCCACGGCGAGCCGATCCTGACGGGCGCCAAGGAAAAGCTCCGGGAGACGTTGAAATCGGCCGGGGTCGAGGGAATTTGAGGGAATCCCCTCCCCTCACATGATCCGGTCCCGCAGCGGCTCGCCGGCTTCGTAGCGGCGGAGGTTCTCCAGGAAATGGCGGACCAGCGTGAGCGATTCGTTGCCATGCCCGCCGGCGATGTGCGGGGTGATGTGGCAGTGCGGATGCGCACGCAGCGGATGGCCGGCGGGCAAGGGCTCGGGGTCGGTGACGTCGAGCCAGGCGGCGCGGATTTGGCCGGATTCCAAGGCGGCGAGCAGCGCGTCCTGATCCACGGTGGTGCCGCGGCCGATGTTGTGGAAAATCGCGCCGGGCTTCATGCCGACGATGAAGCGGGCATCGACGAAGCGCTGCGAGGCGTCGTTGTCCGGCAAAATATTGATGACATGGTCGGCCGCGGCCAGCACCTCGCCGATTTCCTCGGGCTGGTAAGCCGGGACGCCCTCGTCGCCGCGCGGCCGGCGGCGCATGGCGGAAATCTTCATCTCAAACGGCGCGAGCAGCTTCACCAGCTCGGTGGCAATGCCGCCAAATCCGAGGATGACCACGCTTTGCCCGCGCAGGCTGGCCGAGCCGCCGCGCAGCCGGAACCATTCCTCCGAGCCATTCGCCGCCTGGCTCGCCAAGGCCTCGGGCAGCAGCCGGGACTGGGCGAGCATGAAGGCAAAAACGTGCTCGGCGCAGGCCGCGGCATAGACGCTGGAGCTATTCGTGACGACGAGGCCGCGCTCTTCGGCGAAGGCGCGAAACTCGTCGTTATCGTAGCGGGTGAAGCCGGCGGTGCTGATATGCAGCCACTTGAGCCGGTCGGATTTCCGCACGCTGGCCACATCCGGCTGGCCGAACGCGATTTCCGCCTGGCCAAATGCCGGGTCCGCCTCCGGCGCGCCGAGCACCGAGGTGGCGGCCTTTTGCGGCGTGAGGATTTCGTGGGGAGCGGCTTGCTCGCGCAGGTGGCGGGCGGTGGATTCGTCGAAGGGCGAGTCGGAGAAAATCTGCATGGATCGGTGGATGTAGCTCGCGGTCCGAAAGGAGGGCGACTCAGCGCTGGGTGACGAGCGGGCGGCCTTTGAGGAGGTTCGCGTAGTCGAGCAGGATGCGCTCGGCCTCGCGGAGGACGATGTCGTCGGCGGGCATATCGGCAAGACCGGCAAAGTCCGGGTCCGCATCGTCGGCGTTCGGGTCAGGCTTCGGCGGCTCGGGCTTCTTGATCTCGCCAAGGCCGGGCTTGCCCACGGTTTTCAGCGTGATTTCGTAGGTATCGGGGGCCGGAGTGGCGCGCGCGATGCGAGCCTCTTTCACCGCTTCGAGGCGGGCCTTGAGCTCGGTCTTTTCCTTCTGGCGCAGTGCTTCGTTGAGCGAAACCGTTTTGTCCTCGCGGATTTTCTTATACCGCACGATGTCGTCGGCGAGTTCCTTGAAATCCGGATCGATCGTCACGCGCTCGGCGGAGCGGGTCCGCAGCGCCTCGATGGAGCCGGAAATCGTGCCGGACGGCGTGAACTTCGCGGAGGAAATCGTGTCCCACGGTAGCGGATTTCCCAGATCCGACTCGCCGATTTCCGGCAAATCCGAGAGCGACGGAATGACAATGTCCGCCTTCACGCCCTCGAGCTGGGTGGATTTCCCGCTTGGGCGGTAGAACTTGCTGATGGTGACCTTCAACGCGCCGGGGTCGGCGCTCGGGATCATCCCCTGCCCGGCCATGATGCGGCCCAGCGGGACGATGGTCTGCACGGTGCCTTTGCCGAAAGTGGAGGTATCGCCGATGACGATGGCGCGGCCGTAATCCTGCAACGCGCCGGCCACGATTTCCGAGGCGGAGGCGCTGAAGCGGCTGGTCAGCACCGCGAGCGGGCCGTCGTAAGAGGTCTTGCCATCACGATCCCGGCCGATTTCCAATTTGCCCTCCATCGTCCGCGTCTGAACGACCGGGCCGGCGGGAATGAACAGGCCGGCGAGCGAAATCGCCTCCTGCAGCGAGCCACCGCCATTGCGCCGCAGGTCGAGAATGATGCCGGTGACCTTCTCCTCCTTCAGCTTGCCGATGAGCTTTTCGACATCCGCGGTGGCAGAGGTCGGGCCATGCTTCGCGTCGCCGTCGCCGGCATAAAAGGCGGGCAAATCGATGACGCCGATGCGCCGCGTGCTGTCCCCGGACGGGAAATCGATGACGCTGGCCTTGGCCTGCTGGTCCTCCAATTTGATTTCCTCCCGCACGATCGTGATGATCTTCCGCGCGCTATCATCGGCCTCGCCGGACGGAATGATTTCCAGAATGACCGGCGTGCCCTTCTTGCCGCGGATCAGATCGACGGTCTGGGACAGCGGCAAATCCACCAAATCCGTGAACTCGTCGCCCTTCTTCTGGGAGACGCCGACGATGCGGTCGCCGGACTTGAGCTGGCCGCTGCGGGCGGCCGGTCCGCCGGGGACCAGCTCCATGATTTTGCAATACCCGTCATCGTTCTGCAGCGTCGCGCCGATGCCGACGAGCGAGAGATTCATCGCGATTTCAAAGCTCTTGAGCTGCTCCGGACCCATGTAGTCCGAGTGCGGATCATAGACCTGGGCTAGCGCTTCGAGGTAGATTTCCAAGACCGCCTTCTCATCGAATTTCTTCATGGTGGCGGCGGTCCGCTCGGCCCGGCGGGTGAGGGTTTTCACGATTTCCGGCTCCGCCTTCTTGGCGAGTTTCTCCTGGAGATACTCGTAGCGGAGCTGGGTGCGCCAGAGCGCCTTGGCGGCGTCGAGGTCGGCCGGGCGGGCGGATTTCTTGCGGTCGTAGGCGAAGGATTCGTCCGCGGAGAAATCGAAATTACCGGCCTTGAGAAGCTTGCCGGTGAATTCCACGCGCTGGTCGAGCCGCTCCAGGTAGCGCTTGAAAATCCTGTGCCCAAGCGCGGAATCCCCCTGATCGCGAGTGACTTCCGCGAGAGTAGGCCGGTAGCGGGCGAATTCGTCCAAGTCCGACTGGACGAAGAGCATGTGCCCGGGGTCGAGGGTGTCGAGGTAGCGGTCGAGAAAGCGGTTCGCCAAGGTGGTATCGAGCTGCTTGTGAGCGAATTGCGAGCTTTCCAGCACCTTCGAGGTAATCGCCGTGATGGCGGCGTCCGTGGATTTCTCGTCGAGCTTCTCCGGCTTACCGAAGCCGAAAGCCAGGGCGGTGCCGATGAGCGCGGCGGAAAATGCGGTGGCGGGAACGACGGTCTTGAGCGGGGATTTCATGATTCTTGCGAGAGGAAACGTGCGGAGCTTACGCAGCGGGGCAATTCCCGCCAGCGGGGTTTTTCCCGGTCCGCTCACGATTAACGACGCCGGAAAGTCCCGCTGTTTCAAAAAATCCCGGTCGTTGCCTTCACTCGCCCACCACGCTCACCACGATTTCCCGGCGGTGCGCCGCGCGGCGGTGCTCGAACAGGAAAATCCCCTGCCATGTGCCGAGCGCCATCCGGCCGGCGACGATCGGGATGACCTCGCTGGTCCGGGTGAGCGCCATGCGGATGTGGCTCGGCATGTCGTCCGGGCCTTCCTGCGTATGGATGAAATACGGCGTGTCCTCCGGCACCAGCCGCTCGAAAAAGGCCTCCAAATCCAGCCGCGCGCTCGGATCCGCGTTCTCCATGATGACCAGGCTGGCGCTGGTGTGCCGCACGAAAACCGTGACGATGCCGGCGGAAAACCCCGCATCCGCAACGATCCGCGCCACCTCGCGCGTGATTTCCGTGGTGCCCTTCCCGCTCGTGCGGACGGTAAATGTGTCGCCATGCGCGCTCATGCCTGCGGGATTTCCCCGGACCAGCCGGCCAGCGTCCATTTGCCGTGGGCGGTGCCGGATTCCATGGCGGCGTGGGCTTCGATGAGGTTCGCAGCGCAAATCCGGCCGACCGTGCGGGTGCGGATTTTCGGAAAATGCCCGGTATCGCAGCGGCGGGCGATTTCCGCCAGGATTTCGCCCTGCCGGTGCCGGTCCGCCGTGCCGAAGCGCGACCGCGCCGGCATGTATTCCCAGACGATGCGCGGGCTTTTCAGCCGCAGCGGATTGCCGATATCGATGGGATTTTTTGTCTCCACGATCAGCCCCAGCGTGCCGAGCGGGGCGAGCAAATCGGCGGTCGTTTCCCAGTAGCTCTCGGTATCGTGGAGATTCGCGATGAAGGGGAAATCGGAAATCCCGAGCGCCTCGGCCTGCGGGCGCAGCGGCTGATGGTGGTCGATGACGTGCTCGGCCCCGATCGATTTGCACCAATCCCGCGTCACGTCCCGCGACGCCGTGGCCACGACGACCAAGCCCGCCGCGCTGGCCAGCGGGATCAGCGCGGAACCGACGCCGCCCGCGCCGTTGATTACCAAAATCGCCTTGCCCGCGTCGCCGCCGTCCGGGTCGATGCCCATCCGCTCGAACAGCAGCTCCCACGCGGTGATGCCGACCAGCGGGAGCGCCGCGGCGTCTTCGAACGACCACGCCGCCGGCTTTTTCGCGACCAGCCGGGCGTCCACGACTTGGAATTCTGCGTTCGATCCGGCGCGCGTCACGTCGCCGGCATAGAAGACCTCGTCGCCCTTGACGAACTCGTGCGAATCCACACCGGTGACCTCGACGGTGCCCGCCGCATCGAAGCCGAGCACGCGCGGCGGGTCCTGGATTTCCGCGCCAAGGCCTTTGCGGACCTTGGCATCCACGGGATTTACGGCCACCGCCGCCACCCGCACCAGCACGTCATGCGGGCCGGGCTGCGGGCGTTCCATCTCGAAATCCACCAGACAATCCGGGTCCGTGACGGGCAGGGTGCGCTTGGCGCCGATCGCTTTCATGCCGCGTATTCAACGGGCCGCCGCCGCGGCTGGCAACCGGACTTTCACGCCGGATTCACCAGGATTTCCTCGCCCTCGCTGCGGGCCACCACGACGGCGGCGCATGAGTCGCTGAAGACGTTCACCGCGGTGCGGCTCATGTCGAGCAGGCGGTCCACCGACAGCAGCGCGACCACCGCCGTATCCGCGCCGGGGATGTGTGAGTTCTTGAGAATCAGCAGGATGGCCACGAGACTCGCCGAGGGAATCCCCGCCACGCCGACGCTGGTGAGCAGCGCCGCCACCACGATGAAGAACTGCGCGCCGAGTCCGAGCTGCATGCCCATGACCTGCGCTACGAAGACGACCGCCACGCATTCGTAGAGCGCCGTGCCGTCCATGTTCACTGTCGCGCCGAGCGGCAGCGTGAAGCTGGAAACCCGCTTGGAAACCCCGCTGCCTTCCTGCACGCAGCGCATCGTGACCGGCAGCGTGCCCGACGAGGAAGCGGTGGAAAACGCCAGCAGCAGCGCCGGCCGCATCGCCCGGAAATGCGCCCACGGATTCACCCGGGCCACGAAGCGCAAAATCACCGGCAGCACCACGAACAGGTGCAACCCGAGCGCCAGCAGCACCGTCACGAAGTATTTCCCGAGATTCACGAACAGCTCCGCGCCGGTCTCGTAAACGACCGGCAGGATCAGCGCATAGACGCCGATTGGCGCGATCGCCATGACCCAGCCGGTCAGCACGATCATCGCGTCGTTCGAGGCTTGGAAAAACCCGTGGATGCCCGCCGCGTCCGCCGCCGGCAGCCGCGTGACCGCCAGCGCGAACAGGATCGCGAAGACGATGACACCGAGGAGCTGGCCGTTGCTGGCGGCGGCGCTAACCACGTTTTCCGGGATCATCGCGCGGAAGATATCGAGAAAATCCGCGGCCTCGCGGTCACCGGCCATGGCCACTTTTTCGCGCTCGGCGGCGGTCGCGTTTGACGCGCTTTCGCTGAAGGCCGCGCGGATTACCAGGTTGGGTTCCCCCCCGTCGAGTCCCGGCCGGATCGTGTTGACCAGCAACAGTCCCAGCAAAATCGCCGCCAGGCTGGACCCCGCGTAAAACCCCACCGTCTTCATCCCCAGCCGGCCGAATCCCTGCACGCCGCCCAGCCCCGCGATGCCGGCCACGACCGACGTCACGATCAGCGGCACGATGATCATTTTCAGCGCCCGCATGAAGAGTTCGCCGACGAATTTGCAACTTTCCAGAGCGCCGTGGACGAACGGCGCGTCTGGGGATTTCGCGAAAATCCCCCGCAGTGCCAGCGCCGTCAGGGTGGCCAGCACCAGCGCGCCGAGGATGTGCCAGTGCGGCGCGTTGCGTTTCATGCCGGGAGGAAATGGGACGTGGCCGCGCCCTGCGAGCAGGAAAACCGCATCGGGAAATCCGCAGGATTGCCGGTGGAAACCGCCAGATTTCCCACGATGCTCGCCCGAATGAGAATCCCCGCAGCCGCCGCCCTCCTGCTTGCCAGCCTGCTACCCACCTCCGGCGCTTGCGTCACGCAGCGGACCGAAGCCGAAGCCTTCGCCGGGAGCGCCGCGGTCGCTGAAATCGAGGTGATTTCCAGCACCCCGTTCGAGACCCCGGCCGGCACGATCGCCACCCGCCTCACCGTCCGTCCGCTGCGGATTCTCAAAGGCGATTTGCCGGAATCCTTTGAAATCCAGTCCCCCGGCGGCACGCTTGGCGACCGCACCGAGCTGCGGTCGGATTCGCTGCAGCTTCCCGCCGGCGCCACCGCCGTGCTCTACCTCCAGCGCGATGCCGCGGGAAATTGGTCCGGCACACCGCAGGAAACAGCCCCCCGGATTTCCGCCCGCGGCCCCCTGCCCGCCCCGTCCGGGATTCCCGGCTCCGTCGTCACCCCGACCGGCTACTCGGAGACCTCCGGCCAGCCCACACGCTTCACCCGCACCGATGGTGGCGCGCCGATCCACTACCTCATCGATATCGACCCCACCAAACTCCCCACCGGCATGACCCAGGCCGGCGCGATCGCCGCCGTTGCCGAAGCCCTCGCCGCCTGGTCCGGCCAGTCCTCGCTGCGATTCGCCTTCGACGGCGTGGTCCCGTTCGGCACTTCCGCCAGTAATGTTACCATCCCGGACGAGCGCCTGCGCATCCAGCTCCACGATAATTTCGGGGAAATCACCAACGGCAGCGGCACCCTCGGCGTCGGCGGCGGCAGCTTCACCAGCGCCTCCGTCGTATCCCGCGGCGGCAAGGTCGGCCCGCAGGGATTTCAGGAACGCCTCTATGGCTACGTGGTCATGGAGTCCCCGGCCAACGCCAGCTCGCTCAACGACATACCCACCTTCAAACGCGTCCTCACCCATGAAATCGGCCACTCGCTCGGCCTCGCCCATTCCAGCGAAAATCCGTCCGAACCCGATCCCATCCTCAAGGCCGCCACCATGTACTACCGCACCGGCTCCGGCACCGCCGGCGCCACCATCCAAGCCTACGACGTGGACCGCATCCAATTCGGCTACCCGCCTGCCAACACCCCGCCTTATACCACCGACCGCCTCATACCCGCCGTCACAACGGGAAATCCCGCCCTGCTCCCCACCGTTCCCGGCGTCAACCGCATCCGCCTCCGCGCGCTCGATCTCCAAGGCACCGCCCTCACCCCCATCCTCACCGATAACGATGGCGGCCAATTCACCCTCTCCGGCTCGCTGCTCACCTTCATTCCCGGCGGCTACATCGTCGCCCCGCGCCTCACCGAAGCGGAGATTCTCAACGGAACCTTCTACGAGAAAGCCTACGTCCAGTTCAGCGACGGCGTGAATCTCAGCCGCGCCGCCACCTGCACCGTCATCGGCTATTTCTCCGATACCACCCCGACCGACGGCCTGCCCGACGACTGGATGCTCGCCAATTTCGGCACGAAATCCGTCGGCGCCATCAATACCGGCCGCAATCCCGCCGACGATCCCGACCGCGACGGCCTCGACAACCGCACCGAATTCTACCTCAACACCAACCCCAACTCCCCCGCCAGCGGCCCCGTCCTGCCCGCCTACAATTTCGCCACCCGCCAGCTCGCCTTCACTCCCGTCCGCTTCGCCCCCTACGCCGTGGAATCCTCCACCACCCTCGCCCCCGGCTCGTGGACGCTGCGCCGTTTGGACACCGTTTACACCGTCCCCGGACTCCTGGAAATCGACCTGTCCGACGCCCCCCCGCCAGCCCGCGAATTCTACCGCCTCGCCACCGGCCCCTAACCCCGGGAAATCCACCACCCGCCCTCTTTCTCGTTCTGGTTTCTAACCCCTTACATCTGACATCTGACGTCTGAGCTTTCTTCAAGTGCCTACCGCGTCTCGCCGCAGGCCGTGGTTGCGGCGTCTAGCCGCAACGCATTCATTCATTCATTCATTTTCCCGACCTTCCGACCTTCCGACCTTCCGACCTTCCGACCTTCCGACCTTCCGACCTTCCAACCTTCCAACCTTCCAACCTTCCAACCTTCCAACCTTCCGAACTTTCAACCTTTCAACTTTCCGACCTTCCGACCTTCCGACCCGCCCATCACCGTCTACTTGAATTACCTCGCGTTGGAACACCACGTCTCCCCCGCCACCCAGAAACAGGCTCTCAATGCCATTGTCTTCCTGACCCACAAGGTGTTCGGAAGGGGGCAAGGCCAGCACTAGATGACGTTATGAGATGGTGCGCGAAAGCGAACCAAGCCCTCGATCCGAGATAGGGAACAAGGCCACCGGTGAAGACAAAAAACGGTTGGTAAATCCCGCCCCCGAGCAAGTAAGTCCACGCATATTTGATTCAGCCCGTCGTCCCTCCGGTCCTCACCCTTCGGGCTATGCTGCGCTCCGTCTAAAAAGCTGTGCTTTGTTGCATACCCGTCTGCGCGAAATCGCATCACCCCGCCCCGCTCCTCGTTTCCACTCTGTTGTCCCCCCAGTTCCGCCCATCAAAAATGATAGGACAAAACCACTATATCCGCTTGACATATCTTCAGCCATATCAACGTTTGATGTGCGCCTACCGGCGCGGTTGAATGGATGTTGAACTGAAATTGAAACGCTTATGGCCGGTTAGTGCGTCACGACTTGTTCGGCTAATTGTATTTTAGTGGGATCACCATGCCTGTACGGGAACCTTCTGAAAGAAAAATGGTGTTGAGGTGGTCCACCACAGAAGCCCGGCAAGAACGGAAATGACCAGCACGCCAGAAACTATCGACCAGGTGCGATTCCAATGATTGGAGGCACGCCTTTCCAGCACGACGCACGCCACCGTCCAGATCGTTGGAACCACCAGAAGCAGGTAACCCATATTGCGGACTGCCACTGCCACCGGATTCCAGCGAATGGCGGCTTCTGGATCATAGGCATTGAGCTTGAGAATCCCGCATGTTGTCAAAACGCCTATCACGACGATCAGGCACTGGAGCAACGCTATCCGAGAAATGGCGGACGTATGGTTCATGGTCTGTATTTCTGCCGAGATTTTATAGCTGAAGCTCACGGCGGGCGCGGCCTTGGAAAAAAGGGGTGGCGCGCCTAGGGTTTCCGTGGGCTGCCGCGAGAACACGGGGTTCCCGCGACCTATCCAACATCAAATAGCAACCTAGACACACCATGACCCATACCTACTACATCGGACTCGACGTCCACAAGGAAACAATTGCCATCGCCTACGCCACCGGCGGAAACCGCGACGACCCCGTCTATCACGGACCGTGCGGAGGCAGCGTTCCCGCCGCCGTCAACGCGCTGCGCAAGCTCGCTGTAAAGCTCGGGGTCGAGTTCCGCGCGCTCAAGGTCTGCTACGAAGCGGGTCCAACCGGATTCATCCTCGCCCGCCGCCTGATCCGTCTGGGACTCGAGTGCGTCCTCATGTCGCCCTCCAAAACCGAGCGCAAACCCAATGAGGAAATATAAACCGACAAGCGCGACGCCTGTAAGATCGCCCGCCTCTTCCGCAGCGGCAACATTTGATGCTCCCACCCGGTCGCACTCGTGCGGAGCACGTCGCGTTCGCTCCTGTCCAACTCGCTCCTCTCGATTCCGAAGTCAGGATCCCGCCGGCCCTTGACGAAGCCGTGCGCAATGTTTGCCGCGCCCGCACCGATACCAGCGACGACCTTTCCCGCAGCAAGCAGCGCCTCAACGCATTTTTATTACGCAACGGAATCAAATATTCCGGATTGGTCGCGCTTGGGCACCAGGCCGAAGTATGCGGCCACGTCGCGGCGGCGGCGGAACCGTGTGGGATCGCCTACGGTGAGCACGAATGTGAGTGAGGTGAGCAATCCCACGCCGGCGATCTGGGTGAGGAATTCG
>JBBSUD010000158.1:0-12703 GCA_038235225.1 Verrucomicrobiales bacterium | reverse complement strand
CGATGGTGCGCTGGCCGGGCGGTGCGCCGGGAAATCGGGTGAATAACCTGCCGTGTCAGTTTCACGACTGGCTGCCGACCTTCGCCGATCTGGCCGGAGTGCCCGTGCCTGCACTGGCCGATGGCGTGTCGCTGGTGCCGACGCTGGCGAATGCCGGCACACAGAAGTCGCCGCAGGTATATGTCGAGTATTTCGAGGGCGGCAGCACTCCGGGTTATCCGGAATTCCTGAGCGCCCACCGCAACAGGGCGCGCAAACAGATGCAGGCGATCCGCTTCGGCGATCTCCTCGGCGTGCGCTACAACATCACCAGCCACGCGGACAATTTCGAAATCTATAACATTGTCACCGATCCGCAGCAGTCAGCGAATCTCGCCGCCGGCAAAACCGCACTCCAGCAGCAGATGAAGGACACCGTGCTCCGGATGCGCCGGCCGGATAGCAGCGCCCCGCGGCCATACGACAATGATCTTGTGCCGCCGCTAACACCGTCGCCCACCACCCAGGGCGTGCTCTGGAAAACGTATCTCGGCGCGTATTCATGGGTGCCGGAGTTGCGAAATATCGCGCACTCCGCCAGTGGCATGACCACCCGACCCGATGTCTCGGTGCGTCCGCGCGACAATGATATCGGCATCCTTTTCACCGGCTATATCAACGCGCCGGCCGACGGCGACTATACCTTCTACGTCAGCGCGGATACCGGCGCGGTGATGCGGCTGCATGAAGCCGAGTTGATCGACGCGGATTTCGGCTACGCGTCCGGCAGCGAAGCCAGCGGGACGATCAAGCTCAAAGCCGGCAAGCATCCTTACCGTCTCTACTACGCGCGCCGTACCGCCGGCACGCCCGCGCTGGATCTGCAATGGAGCGGGCCGGGCATCGCGAAACAACCGGTGCCGGACAGCGCCTTTCTCCGCGACGGCTCCGGTCCTCCCGGCCCGCCGACGGCCGCGGACGACATCGTGAGCACGACGCAGGCGGTGGCTGTGAACATCAGCGCGCTCGCCAATGACAGTGACGATGGCACGCCGCAGCCGCTGGAGATCACGCAAGTCGGCACGCCGCAGCGAGGAACGGCCGTGATGTTAGGGACAACGCAAATCCGCTACACACCGGACCCGGGTTTCCTAGGCAACGACGCTTTCACCTATACCATCAGCGACGGAGAAAGCACCGCGACGGCCACGGTGCGGGTGAATGTATATCTCCACGATGGCTCCTATTGGTTTCCCTTCGACCAAGCATCCGGACTTGTGACGGAGGACCCGAGCGGCGGCCTGTTTGCCACTCTCAATAATTTCACCAACGATCCCGCGCAATGGGTCGCGGGGCACAGCGGGGGCGCGCTTTCCTTCGACGGCGCGGATGACTTCGTGACGATCGACGGCTTTGGCGGCATCACCGGCGCAGACGCGCGATCCATCGCGGCGTGGGTGAAAACCACCTCGACCACAAGCCTCGCGATCGTCTCGTGGGGGCCGAATACGACTGGCAACAAGTGGACCTTCCTCGCCACCGAAGTTGGCCAGATCCGCGTGGAAATCACCAGCGGCATCATCGTTGGCACGCGCGCGATCAATGACGGCAAGTGGCATCACGTCGCCTGCACTTTTCCCGGCGGCGCGTCGTCGAATGTAAACAACGTGAAGCTCTATGTGGACGGCACGCCCGATGCGATTTCCACCTCAAGCTCCCGCATCGTGAACACTCTCGCGAATGGAGATGTGAAAATAGGAAATGACATTCAAGCGCGCTACTGGAACGGACAGCTCGACGACGTGCGCATCTATCCGCGCTCTCTGAGTTCTGGTGAAATCGCCGCGCTCGCCGCGTCAACGAACGACGCCGCGCTGGCATGGCACCGCCGTTACCTCGGCACGGCGCCGGTCAACTGGCTTGCCGATGACGACCAAGACGGATTCCCGCGCCTGCTGGAGTATGCGCTCGGCGGGCAGCCGCAAGTTCGCGAGAACGTGCTCTATGCCGGCCCGTTCATCGCAAGCGACCGCTTTCGCTGGAGTATTCCGCGGCGGAAATCCGGCACTACCGACCTCGCCAATTCCGTAGAAGCATCGCGCGATATGACAAATTGGGACGTCCCCGTGTCACTGGTCGGCACTACGCCGCTGGATGCCGATTTCGACACCGCCACCTACGAAGCCACGCCCGCCGTCAGCGCCGAGACGAAGCTGTTCTTCCGGCTGCGCGCCGTGCTCTCGCCATAACGGCTGACTCACAATTTCCGAAGACTGGCCCGACCCACACGACCGCGAGGGTAGGCGAAAAGCGTCAAAACAAGTCCTGAATCCAGTCGGACGAATCCGGCTCCTCTTATCCGAACTCCCATCTCGAAACCGCATTCTCAAAATTCCGAAAATCGAAATCCCATGAAATTCAAAACCTTCGCAATATCCCGCTTCCTCTCCGCCGCTTCGTTCCTCGCTCTCTGCGCCCCGATCGCACAAGCCGGCACCACCACCACCACTTTCAGCTTCCAGCAGGGAGATCTCGCCAAGGATGGCGCGCCCTACGGCAGCGCTTCCGCCTACGCGGGAGTGGTGGACGGCTCCGTCACCGACGACACCGCGACCACCGGCCTGACCGGAGCGACGATCGGCAATCTGTTCCGCAGCGGCACCAACGGCCAGAATTTCGTCAGCCTTTTCTCCTACAACCTCACGGAGCTCAACGACTACATCGCCGCCAACACCTCGCCCACCAGCACCGTGGCGGTCACTTCCGTTTCCTTCAGGCTGGTCTCCACCGGCGGCGTCGCCACGAACACCGGCACGCTCAATCTCTATCGGACGGAGCCGTTCACCGCCGCCGCCAACTGGTCCACCACCGAGGGCGTCACCCCGTGGTCAACCCCTTACCAATCGCCTTCTTCGGAAACCGCATATAAATACACCGGCGGCGGCTCGGCACTGACCGCCACCCTCGGTGGCACCACCCCGCAGATCAACGGCACGACGATCGCCTCCGGTTCGCCCATCCTGTGGACCTCCAGCTCCACATTCATCGGGGAACTCAACGGCGCGCTCGGCCGGGCGGACAAGACGCTCTACCTCATGGCCGCCCGCCCGCTTGCCAATGTGGACAGCCGGGTGACCTACAACCGCGGCACCTCCGCCAATGTGGACAACCGGCCGGAACTCTTGGTCGAGCTTTCCGTCACCACCGGCGCGCCGCCCGCCACTTGGACGGGAGCCTCCGGCACGTCATGGATCGTGGCGGGAAATTGGAGTCCTGCGGTCGTCCCCGGAACCGGTGCGCCGATCACATTCAACGCATCCTCCACGGCGAATCTGGCCACCGTGCTGAACCAGAATTTCGATGTCCTCGGCGTCACCGTGACCGCCCCGGCCGGCCCGGTTTCCATCGGCGGCGTGAATTCCCTGACCATCGGAACCGGCGGCCTCGACCTTTCCGCCGCCACGCGCGACCTCACGATTTCCGCGCCGATGGTCCTGAGCGCTCTGCAAAGCTGGTCCGTCGCCTCCGGCCGGACGCTGGCTCTGAATGGCGGCGTCACCGGCGGCACCCCGCTCACCCTCACCGGGGCCGGCACCGTCGCGCTCGGCGCGCCACTCGCCCAGAACGCGGATACGGCCGTCGCCGCCGGCACTACCTTGCGCACCGACGCAGCGAACGTGTTGCCGAATGGCGCGGCTACCGGGAGTCTCGTGCTGGACGGAAAGCTGCGGCTTAACGGAAATTCCCAGTCCCTCAACGGACTGAACGGCAGCGGCAGCGTGGACAATCTCGCGGCCGCCGTCGTCACGCTCACCGTCGGCGGAAACGACGCCGCAGGCGCATTCGGAGGCACCATCCAGAACACCGGCGGCGCGCTGGCCCTGGTGAAAACCGGCAGCGGCCCTCTCGTCCTCACGGGTGCGAACTCCTACTCCGGGGGCACGACTGTCAGCGGCAGCGGAAATCTTTTCCCCAACAACAACTCCGCCCTTGGGACCGGCCCGGTCGTCGCCAGCGCCGGCAGGATTTACGCTACCGGCGGCAGCTACACCTTCGAGAACGCGCTGACCCTCAGCGGCGACGCCTTTTTGGAAGTGGGCGGCGCGAACAACCGCACGCTCACCTGGAACGGCCCCGTCACCCTCGCGGGAAATGCCAGAATCAGCGCGGACAACGGCACCGCGGGCGTCACGCTCGCGGGAAATGTCAGCAACCCCGGGTTCACCCTCACCTCGTTCGCGACCGGGACGGCCAACACCATTTCCGGAAATATCTCTGGCGCGGGCGGCAACATCCTCGTCACCAGCGGGACCTTGAAGCTCTCCGGCGCGAACACCTACACCGGCTCCACCACCGTCACCACCGGCATCCTCAGCCTTGCCGGCATCGACGTAGTCGCAAATCCTAACCCGCTTGGCCAATCGTCGGCCGCCGCCTCCAATCTCGTCCTCGGCAGCGCCGTGACCCTGCTCTACACCGGCGGAGCGGCGAGTTCCGACCGCCTGTTCACCATCAATGGCTCCAACGGCCAGGGGATTTTTGTCCAAGCCTCCGGCACCGGCCCGCTCAACCTCACGGCCACGGGCGCGGTGGCCTACGGCACTCCGGACCAGACGAATTTCCTGACGCTCGCCGGAACCAACACCGGCAACAACCGCTTCGCCGCCGCCATCGGCGACAACGGCACCGCCGCCGTTTCGCTCTTCAAAAACGCCGCCGGCACCTGGCTCCTCGCCGGCGCCAACACCTACACCGGCGGCACCACCATCAACGCGGGCACGCTGGTCTTGGGTGCCAGCAACGTCCTGCCGAACACCTCCGCCGTAACCATCGGGAACGCGACCTTGGACGTCGCAGCCGTTTCCGATACCACGGGCACCCTCGATGTTGCCAAAAATGCGACCATTAACCTCGGTGCCGGGGGGAAACTTGCCTTCGCCGAAAGCGCCGCGGTGGACTGGACCGGCGGCACGCTGACGATCACCGGGAACTTCGTCTCCGGGACATCCCTGCGATTCGGCCAGACTGGCAGCGGCCTCCTTCCCGAGCAGCTCGCCCTCATCAGCGCCACCGGATTCGGCCCCTTCGGAATCAATGCCAGCGGCTTCCTCACTGCCAGCGGCACCAGCGGCTATAACGCCTTCGCCATGGTCAACGCGCCGACCGGAACCCCCGGCGATGACTTCGACAACGACGGCGTCAGCAACGGCGCGGAATACGTCCTCGGCGGCACCAAGGACACCAACGACGCCGGCAAATTGCCAAAGGTTTCCGTCATGGGTGGCAACCTCATCTTCACCTTCCAGCGCGCCCAATCGTCCATCGACGCCACCACCGCCGTGACCATCGAAACCGGAACCAACCTGGTGACCTGGCCCGTCAGCTATCCCGTCCCCGCCACCATGACCATCAACGACCCCGGCGTCACCGTGACGAAAGACACGTCCCCCGGCTTCGACACCGTGACGCTCAAGGTTCCGCAATCCCCCGACGCCAAGAAATTCGCCCGCCTCGTGGTGAAGCCTTAATCGAATCCCAAGAACCATTATTCCTGAAACACCGAAATATCATGAAACCCAGAAACACGAATCTCGTTCTTACAACTTCAATTGTCTTGCTCCTCACCACAGGTGCTCGTGCTGTCAATTACACTTGGGACATAGCTAGCACCTCCGGAATTCAAGTTGGCACCGGGATTTGGTCAACTACCGATACTTTATGGACCACCAACGGGGGAAATAATAACATTGCATGGCCTGGCTCCGGCACAGACAATGATGCCATATTCACGGGCAATAGCACTGCGAACGTCAACTCAACGACCCTCCTTGTGGACGACGTCACCGTCCAGACCGGTAACGTTTTCATCCAGGGAGCTTCGGCAGGAACCCGAACTATACAACTTAATGGCGGATCTTACGATGGCACAACTGTTTCCGGCAGTCAATTCGACGTTCAGGGAACCGGCCTCTTACGGATAAACAATAGCAATGGGGTGATCTTGGGGGGCACCGCAGATGTCGTCAAAACCGGTACGGGAACCCTGAGTATCGGCAACACTATTGCCACGTTCACTGGAAACATCTATGTGCTGGGAGGAACTCTGGAACTCTTTACGAACGGAGGGAACTCGACAGCGGGAAATGGATCGTTGGGTAACTCCGCCAACGATCTCTATCTAAACAGCGGGTCTCTGTCCAACAACACTACTGGCGGTGTCGTCACTTTGGGTAGCGGTCGTGACATTTACCTTGGCTCCGCCACAGGCAGTGGCACAGGCACGTTAAAGGGCGTCGGCTCAGCTACCAGCGGAATCACTGTGCAAGGTATCGTGAAGGATAATGTGGCCGGTTCCGGCAGCTTGATCTGGGATGGCGCGAGCGGCTCCATTCTGCGGCTTGACAGCGCTAACACTTTTTCTGGCACGACGAAGATTAGCAATGGCATCCTCAGGTTGAACAATACTCTCGCGATGCAGAACAGCGCGCTGGACACTACTGCGAGTGTTTTAGGCTCCTCAACCGATGGCCTCAGGATCACTCCTACTACCGTGACGCTGGGGGGACTCATCGGAAACAAGAACCTTGCCGATGTCTTCACAACGACTAGCGGAGGCTTCTCCGGATTGACATCCCTGACCCTCAACCCCGGAAACGGGGTGACCAACACCTATTCGGGTATTATCTCAAACGGTGCCGCAAATATGACTCTCACCAAGACTGGAGCCGGTACCCAGGAGTTGAATGCTGAGAACTCTTACACAGGCTCCACCACGATTAACGCCGGTGTACTCCGGCTGAACACAAGTGGCACAATATCGACTTCCAGCAACGTTAACATCAACGGAACAGGCAACTTTAATGTCCGCAATACATCCGGCTGGATTTACGGCGGCACCATCACCGGCGATGCCGGTGCTCTCGGCCAGCTCAATTTGAACACGGGCACCAACGCTACACTCACTGGGAGTATTTCCAACGTGACGATCAATGCCAATAACATTTTGACGGACACACTTATCAGTGGCGACATCAGCGGCGCTAGCACGACCGTTAACGTTCAGAGCTCCGGCAATCCTGCTTCCGGCGGGGCCATCCTCCGCCTCAGCGGATCTAACTCCTACGGCGGCGTCACCACCGTGCTCAACACCGGCACCCTGATCGTAAACGGTAACAACTCGCTCGCGGCTGGCAATGTGACTATCAACTCTGGCGGCACACTCCGAGGAATCGGCACCGTCGGCGGTGCCACCTCCCTCGCTTCGACTGCCCACCTCTCCGCAGGCAGTACCACGGCGGTTGGAGATGTCGGGACCGAAATGTTCTCGAGTTCGCTGACATTCGACAGCGGTTCTATCTTCGACTGGGATATTAACTCCGGCGTGGGAAATGGAGCTTATGATAAAATCGTCTCGTCCATCCTCAGTGTCACTCAAGGCGCGAAGTTCGCCGTGAACAGCGACGTGCCCTTCAGCGACTCTTTCTGGCAGAGGGACCATCTCTGGGCCGACGTTTTCAACCAGAACATGAGCGACTTCACTGTTGCCAATTTCCTCTACTCGGTAAATGGAATGACAACGAGCACGCCCGACAGCTCGACTCAAGGCTCTTTCACCTCCAACGACTCCGGCTTGATGTGGTCAGCAGTCCCGGAGCCCAGCAGTGCGTTGGCCGGCCTGCTCGTGGTCGCCGGTCTCATGCGCCGCCGCCGCGAACGTTGAAAAGGAAATGCCTGATTTGGTAGGTATTTCAAGCCGACCAAACGGAAATTCCTGTCGCGCGCCTGATTCAGGCGCTCTCCGCGGGAAAAACAAACTTCTAGCAATAGCAGAAGTGTGCTAACCCATCTTGGCTTTTGGCTGTAAGCCACCAGGTGCCATGGCTTACGACGATTCTCCAGAAAACTCTGAAATTCAACCTACCGATTCGGTTGCAGGTCGGGACGAGGAATTCATTTCCCAGATCACCCGCCATCAGACGTCGTTGCTAGCCTATGTCCATTCGATAGTTCCCAAGGTGCTTGAAGCGGAGGAACTACTTCAACGCGCGAATCTGGTGCTCTGGACGAAGCGCGACAAATTTGAGCCGGGCTCGAATTTCAAGGCCTGGGCATTCTCGGTATGCAGGTGGGAGGCGAGGGCCATGCTGAAGCAGCGGAAGCGCCAGGGGTGGCTCGTTTTCGACGATGAACTCGCGCTCATGATCGGCGAACGGATGGCGTCCATTCCGGATTCCGACACCGATTTCTATCCGGAGGCGCTCCGCAAATGTCTCGCACTTCTTTCGGACAAGCACCGGGGTCTCATTCTGGAGCGCTATGAACAGGGACACTCGCTCAAAGGCTGCGCGGAACGTTCCGGGCGGTCCGAGGGTGGCCTCAAGGTGACATTGCACCGCATCCGCATCGAGCTTCGCCGCTGCATCACCCGTCAGATTCAGGAAGGAATCGCATGAAAAACCAAGATCCGACATTCGAACGTTCTGTCTGCGATTATTTGGATGAAACCTTGCCGGAGTCCGCGCGGGAGGCATTTGAGGAGCGGCTGCGGAACGACCCTCTGGCGCTGGACCTGTTTTGTGCGCAAGCCATGCTCCACGCCCATTTGAGCCGCTATTCCGGCATCGCTCCGGTATGGAAATCGAGGGAAGCCTCTTCCCGCGGGAGAGGCCGGTATGTCATGATTTCCGCGATCGCGGCCGCCGCCGCAATTTTTCTAACTGCATGGTGGATGGGCCGGACTCCCCCGCAGGAACCGGAGCGCCTTACAAGGATCCGCGTGTCTCCCCTCACCCATTTCGAAGTCGACGGGAAACCCGGCAAAGATCGCGATTTCATCGCCGCGGGCAGCCGGCTGACGGTGGCTCAGGGAGTCATCGACCTCACGCTGCCCAGCGGGACCCGTGCGATTGTTAGCGCGCCCGCCGAGTTGCGCATTGAGGGGCATAACTCGGTCCGCATGAAGACGGGTCGCGGGCGTTTCGATGTTCCCAAAGGAGCGGAGGGATTCGTCGTGAACACCGACCGCATGGAAGTGATCGATCATGGGACCAAGTTCACGGTCGATACCTTTAATCCGCGCTCCAACCGGGCGGAGGTCGTGGAAGGGAAAATCGAAGTCCGCGGGCGGGGCGCGCGCGGGGATGTTTCGATGTTGCGAACCGGCCAAGCCATCCGGGCCAATGCCGACGGCACCTTGCACAAGGTAGCCGGGGAGCCATACCGATTTCTGGATAGCCTGCCTTCGGGGCTGCCCTCGCTGCGTTTCCGGCTGGACCCTGATGCGAGCGGAAAATTCTCCGCCGAGGGCAGCTTGGCCAGAACCGCCCGGGTCCGGGTGACGATTCCGAAATCCCGGAGAAACCAGCCGCGGGTGGTGCCCGGGAGATTCGGTCAAGCGGTTCGGTTTGATGACAATCATCGCTTCCTCAGCACCACCTGGCCCGGCATCGAGGGCACCATGGCCCGTTCCATTTCATTTTGGATGCGGGCGGATCCCGACCAAAAGAAAAATGCCTATGTCCCTCTGCTCGGATGGGGATTGCCGAAAGGCAGGCTATCCATGTCATTGTTCGGCCTGGTGCTGAGCGGCAACCCGGAAAACAACCATTTGCGCATCACATCGGGCCGGCGCTGGCTTGAGGGCGGCACCCGGCTCGACGATGGTGAATGGCATCATGTCGTGGTGGTCCTGGAAGGATACATTCCTGGCAAGTGGCCCGTCACGCGGGCGTATGTGGACGGGAAATCGGAATCGCTTGTCAAGCGTTTGCCAAGCGATGGAAAGGCCGCGCCCCTGACGAGTTTCAACACGGTTATCGACGACCCCGAATCGGTGCCGCTCCGCTTCGGCCTGCTTGGCAGTAAGATTCCCGAACACATGACGAGCCAATCTTGGGAATTGGACGAAGTGGTGATCGCGGCGGGAGCGCTCACCGAATCCCAGATTGACGCGCTCTTTCGCGGAAAGACCGAGGAGTCGGGACTTGCAATCATGCCGCTCGCTGCTGGCCAGCAGTAGCGTGCCGCGTCCGCAGGGATTTTCCCGATGAAGGAGGTTTTGTTGCTAACCAGGGAAAATTTCCGGCTGTAGGCAATTACGGGCAATCGCTCGCGGTGGATTCCATCGCTGGTTTCCCTCGTCCAAACCCGCCCGTTTTCATCCGGCCTCCGCAATGCCGGAACCGCTCTCCCATAAACAACGACCCATGAAACCACAACGATTCGTTCCAGCCTTCGCCCTCGTTTGTCTCCTCTCGCCCCTCGCGAACGCCGCGCTCATCTGGACCGGTGCCCAGGATGCGGCATCGCTGTATGCGGAAGCAAACTGGTCTGATACGGCAACCGGACTCGCCCCCGTAGCCGGAACCTTTGATCCGGCGGTCATCGTCCCCACCACCGCCGGCGGTATTGTGATCGATAGCGGCGCAGGTAGTCCTGGCAATTTCCTCACGGGAAATTTCCGGATCGGAGACAACGCGCTTACCCTCGGCGGAGGCAAAATCCTAGGGTCTCCCAGTTTCGCACTGGATGCCTCTGCTGCCGCATCGGGACTCTTCATCGGAGGTGCGGCGCAGCTCAATGTCGCGTCCATCGCGATCAATAGTCTCAGCGTTTCCGAGAGTAGCTTGCTGTCAGGAACTATTAGCTTGAGCGGTGTCAACCCTTTCACCACCTCCAACCCGTCAGGCACCGCCAACAGTTTCAATATCACCGGCGCCGCCGGGCAATTCACCGTCACCCATACGAACCTCACCGGTGGATATAATAACCGGGATCTTGCGGACAAGGTTCGCCAAGGCTTCTTCAGTCTCGATGGCAATTCGATCGACCCCAGAACCGCCGGATTCACCACCGCTCTGACCAGCGAGGCGGATGTCGTCACCCTGAACGGATATCTGGCGACACAGATGTTCAACGGGAAATTCCTTACCCTTAGCGACAACACGGGTGGCCGACGCGTTCTTTCCGTGGTTCCCGAACCCTCGGGAGCCGCTCTCCTCGCTCTAGCCGGTTTTGGTCTCATCATGCGCCGCCGCGTCAACTGAGCTGGAGTTTTTGGAATTTGTTCAGGCCTGCCGCCAATCCTGGCGTCAGGCTTTTATTTCCCCGCTTTCGACATGTCCCATCGCTTCATTCTCTTGATTTTCCTCGCCTGCGCCGGATTTCCGACAGGGACGCTTTCCGCTTCCAAAATCGTGGCAGGCGACGTCACCAGCGCGCTGGGACCCGATTTCATCTTCGACACGGCCGCTACCGGTGGCGGGGACCATACCGCCGCCACGCTGACGCGGGACATCTCGGGCTATTGGACGCCGGGAGCGGCCGTCATTCTGAAAGGACTCGGCTGGGCGTCCTCTTCAAGCGGCACCGTGGCCACTTCGGTCACCGCCACTTTCACGGACGCCGGAACCGACGAGGCCTTCAATACGGACGACGACGTCGTCCTCGCCGCGGTGACGGACGACCTGAACTTCACCGGCGCCGCGGGCGAATTTGTCTGGCATTTCGACACTCCCGTCACCTTCACCGCCGCGGGGTCCGGCCTGCGCATCCAGCTTGTGGCAAATGGCGGTGTCCGCCGCAAAACCACCACCGGCTCCGCTGCGGCGGATGTGAAACTCAGCCTTGCCGGATCATTCACCGGCGGCACGGCGCCACCCGTCGTCCGCACCGCGTCGGCATCGGGAAACTGGGATGGCTCCGTCTGGGGCGGCAGCGGGGTAAATCCAGGCGATACCGCCGAGATCGGTGGCTACCACACGATTCTCTACCGTGGCATTCCCGCGAACCAAATGGTGGCTGATCTGAATTTCGGGCAAAGCGGATCGGCGTCCGGCCAAGCAACCCTGCGGATTTCCTCCGGCATCCTCACCGTAAACGGCAACCTGAATGTGGGCCGATTCGCTGCGGAAAATGATTCCTTTGTCCGCGTGGAAGGCGGCACGCTGAAGGTGAATGGCAACGCCCTTTTCGGCCTCAACACCGAGTCCTGCGACGGCTCGCTCGAAGTCTCCGGCGGTGCGGTGGAAATCGCCGGCAACCTGTCGCTGGGCGGCTATGCCCAAGGCGGATCGATGCTGCGGTTTCACAATCCCGGCTCGTCCCCGGCGGTCAAGGTCGGCGGCAAACTCTCGCTCGACCGCTGCTCGCTGGATCTCAAGTATGACGCCGCTTACATTCATGTCCCCGGCACGATCACCACGCTGGCCACCTTCGGAACCCGCGACGGACAATTTCTCAACTACCGCCGCGGCGAGGAATTCAACCTCGGCCGCCACCGCTTCCGACTCGACTGCGATCCGGGCACCGCGGCCGGTTCCATCCGCCTGACCGCGCTTGCGGACGCCTTGGGTTCCAGCGCCGCGCCAAATGTCGTTTTCATTTTAGCCGACGATCAGGGCTACGCGGACAACCCGCTGGACGCCCACCCCGTGTGGGCCGCCAAATACCCGATGCCGCGGGTCCAATCATTGGCCGAGGCCGGCGCGCGTTTCACCGATGCCTACGTGACCGGCGGCGTCTGCCATCCTTCCCGCTGCAGCCTCATGACCGGCAGCTACCAGCAGCGATTCGGCGCCGACAACAACCTCGGCGGCGGCGGCGTGAACGGCATGCCCGTCACCCAAAACACCCTTCCCAACCGTTTCCGGGGCTTGGGCTACGAGACATTCGGCATCGGGAAATGGCATCTCGGCAACAGCGTGGAGCATCATCCCAATCTAAT
>JBBSUD010000157.1:0-12797 GCA_038235225.1 Verrucomicrobiales bacterium | reverse complement strand
CGGCTTCTATTATGGAGTGGAAGGCTACGTCTATCGATGGTCCGCGGCTGGGGGAGCGACCAAGGTGATTTCTCAAGGAGACGCTATTCCAAGCATCGGGCCGCGCGCCGTTTTCAAAGGGCCTAATACATTTCAGCGTCCCCTGATCAATGCTTCCGGTGCCGTCTTGTTCGTCGGGGATGTGCTGGTGGGAGGCTTGAACAGCGACGTGACCCGGTCCGCTTTGCTATACCAATCCGCTCCGGGAGCCCCCGTCGTCAAGGTCGCGATGCATGGAGATACTATCGACGGAATGCGCGATGGCATCGTGGCCCTGTTCGACAATACCGACGATGTGAATTTCAATGACGCGGGGCAAATCGCCTTTGTCTGCCGCAGCGAAGCCAATACGGCCACCGCCGGGAGAGGAAATAATAACAGCTCCCTGGTCATCAGCGGGGGCACGGCGCCGAATATCTCTGTCCTCGCCCGTGAGGACACGCCCGCTCCCATCGATGGCCTCAGCGGCTCGCGGACTTTCAATTTCCTCACCAAGCCGCTGCCCGTGCCCGGTTCCTCATCCTCCAGTGTCGCCGGAGAAATCGGCGCGATCCTCAGCGCCCAAGGAGAAATTGTCTTCCGCGGCACCTTGCCCGGCGGGTTCTTCGGAGTCTCCTCCATTTTCCAAGCCCGCCTGAATGTCGCGCAGACTTCGCCACTCGCCGTCCAGACGATCGACTTCCCGCCGCCATTTGATCGTGCTTCCGCCGCCGGGATGCTGACTCTGGCCGCGACCTCCAGCTCCGGGCTACCCGTCGCTTTCAAACTCATTTCCGGACCGGCGACCTTATCAGGAAATGTCCTCAGCTTTTCCGGCAACGAAGGCGAAGTCCTCGTCCGTGCCACCCAGTTAGGAAACTCCTCGTTCCTCGCGGCTGAGACGATCGATCGGACGATTCAGGTGAAATCGAGTCCCAGCCAGCTCCCGCCCGCCGGATCGGCCGTCGTTTCCCCGCTGTTGCTGCCACTCTTCCGCGGGCCGGGTGCCACCTACTCGGGCATCGAAACGAGCACTCCCCTGATTTTTCCTGACGGATTGGTCGATTTCAAAGACGCCGTCACCGACGATGTCGTCACCACGCCCGGCGGACCTGTCAGACTGAATCTTTCCTCTGCCACGGTCGCGGGATTGAGCGTTCCCGCCGGAGAAAGTCTGGATGCGAGCAAAGCCACCGTCCTCGGCACCACCGCCACGAACCAGATTTTTGTCAGCGCCTATATCAGACCCACCGGGTCCGTTGCTCTAACGAACCGCGCGATAGCCGTCGGCACGCCCGGAAATTTCACCAAGATCCTGCAAACCGGCGACACCCTCCCCGGCACGACATCGGTCTTCGGCAACACCTCCATTCCCGGAACGGTCAACGCTCCCATGGCCACCCGCGGCGGTCTCCCCATGGTCGTCGCCAGTGCCCCGGATGGACTCTCGAGCCATGTCGGCATCTATCGGAATGGCGCGTGGGAAAACACCCGCGTCGTCGGAGCCGCTCCGCCGGGATATCCGAGTGGCACCAAATTCAGCCCGCCCCAGATCTCCACGGCAAACGCCGCAGGCGAGTTCATTTTCAGGAGCAATCCCTCCACCGGCTTCACCCAACATCCCGGCACGCTCTTCTATGGGAAAAACGACACCCTGCTGCGCATCGCGGTCGAAGGACCGGGCACGACCCTCCCCGGAGACGCTCGGAACATCCTGAACATCGGCTGCAAATCCCTGAACGCCAACGGCCAAGCCGCGATCTTCGGAAACTACCAAGGGATCTCCGGAAGCTCGGACCAAGGAGGATACGTCTATCGCTGGTCCGCCGCGGGAGGCTTCACCAGCGTCCTCAGACGCGGGGATCCCCTCACGGATATCGGGCCGAATGTGATCTTCGACGGTATCTCCCGCGCACCTGTCATCAACGACTCCGGCGGAATCGTCATGTTCGCACAAATCGCGGATTTCAACGCGACCACCGGCGTCCTCTCGAACCGCAAGCTCGCACTCCTCTATCAGGCGAATGGAGCGTCACCCGTGCAAAAAATTCTGGTCACCGGCGAGATCGTCCCGGGCTCGCCCGCCGGCTTCGGCGACCTGCTTGCCGGATACAAATCCGGTTCACAATTCGTCTTTACCAACGGAATCTCCTCGATCCAGCTCGGCAACTCCGGGGAAATCGCCATTTTCGCGCGCCTTAATTTCACCGGTTCATCCGGCTATAACGTCGTCTTCGGCGGGACACTCCCTAATCTGGGATTTGTCATCAAAAGCAACTGGATCGATATCACAGGTGTCGGAACGCGCTCGATCTTATTCGATGCTCCCAACTACGATCTGTACGAAGGAATCGACGGGGCAACCGGCGATCCGGGGTCCCGGCTCAGCAACGCGGGCGAATTCGTTTTCCGCGGCAGATATTCCGGCATCGGTGTGGGCAACTTCGATACCGGTGTCTTCAAAGCATCGTTAGTTTCGGCACCCATAACTCCCGTCGCGCAAACCATCACCTTTCCCGCCCCTGCCGACCGCTTGATCAATTCCGCCGCTTTCAATCCGGGCGCCACATCGGATTCCGGTCTCGCTGTTAGCTATGAAATCATCTCCGGCCCGGCCACCGTTAGTGGAAGCCTGCTCGTCCCCGGTGCGACCTCCGGACTTGTCACCCTGCGGGCCACCCAGACAGGAAATGCCTCATTCCTCCCTGCCTTACCCGTGGAAAGAAGTTTCCGGCTGGTCGAGACCGCGTCCGAGCTCGCAATGAGCATGTATCTCGCCACCGCCGGTGTCCCACCCGCATCCCGCCTCGCCACCCTGGATCTCGATAATGACGGACTCATTAATCTCCTCGAATTCGCCCTCGGCGGAAACCCAACCGTCCCGGACTCGCTGAAACTTCCCACCGCAAAGATCGCCGGCGGCGTTCTGAGTTTCACCTATACCCGCGCTCAAGGCCCTTCGGTAGATTACGTCGTCAAAGCTACTGCGAATCTCACATCCCCTTGGAATGCAACCGGCGTAATCCAAGGAACTCCAGATATTAATGGCACCACCACCGCCACCTATAACCTCACCGCCGGGACGACTGGTTTCCTGCGCCTGGAGGTGAGCCTCGCCCCATAGGAATGGATCAGCCCACGGATTTTTCAGAGTCCGAAAAACCCAAGCTGCTTTGCCTCGAAATGATGGCGTAGGATCCTCGCCCGCAGGGTGTCCACTTGCCGACCGGCGGCAGCCTGGCCGGTATCAGGTAAAGTCCCCGCCAACACCGTAAGATCCCGCCCGAACCGCTCCAGCGCGGCCTTCTTCTTCGGCATCTCATCCTCCCCCGCGATGCCCCGCGCATCTTTCTTCCTCTTCTCTGGATTCTGGATCCTTGAAATCTTTTCTCTCAATCCATGCAACACCGCAAACGAATCATGGACCAGCTTTGTCACCGCCGCCGAAACCATCTGATTTCCACTTTCGCTCAAGGCACCAGCAGATGCGCGGGCCGCAGGCTTCCGCCAATTCCTTCGCCACCACCGCCTCCCTGTTGGTCGCCAAGAGCCTCTTCAGCTCGCGAAATCTCCGGTGATTCAAGCGGAGAGATCGTTTCAGCTGCCGGAGCTGTCCGGGATGTCGGCGGAGAAGACCTCGGGAGCCGCGGAATGAGCGCCATTACTGTCCGCCGGCTTGGCCCCGAAGCGCGCCACCACGCGAGGTTTCGGCGGAGACCTGCTCGGGGCTCGTGGAGAGGGTTCTAACGAGCGAGGCTAGGACAAGGCCGGACCAGTGGCAGCAACGGCGGCGGGAATGCGGGAAGGGAGGGTTCATGGCGGCGGGGGAACAAAACGGAAACCAGTCCTTGCTTTTCTTACTGGCTCCTCCGCCAGCGATTTAAGCTTTCGGCACTTTTTTCAGTAAAATCCCATTTGCCGCTATTTTTCTTCCAGCGTGTTGATCCTCGCGCGATGCCAAGCGCTCAGTCCGGGACCCGCACCATGGTAGGCTTCCTCATTGCGGTGCCAGCGGAGGAGGTCGGCCAAGTCCGGTCGAAGCGAGCGGTAGCCAAGGTGCCGGGTGGTAAAATCTTTCCACATTTCGGCCCATTCGGCGACCGTGAGTAGCTGAGACGGCCGACCATCGATGATACGGCGGCCCGCATCGATCTCCGCGAGGAGCAAGAGGTCGGCATCGGACAATTCCGTTTCGGCGGCATTCCGCAGCTCGTCGAGTTTCACGATCACGTAGCCTCGCCGCTTCAGGGAAACAATCGAGTGACGTCCATCCGGCGTAAAAACATGCTGGGCATGATAGCCCTCGCCGAGCGGCCAACGTGGACCGAGTTCAATCCCGGTGCGTGCGTCCCACAAACGCAGCGACGGCGGCTCAAGATCGGAGCCGATCGCTGACAGCAGCCAGGGCTTCCCCTTCACCACTCCTGAAAAGGTGCTGGTCGCCACCATGTCGAAGCGGGTCCGGCAAATCTCCGCGCCGTTCCGCCAGTCGATCAGGAAGATCCGCCTGCGACCGGGGACCAGCAGATTTCCCGCCGGATCGAAGTGCGTTCCAAGATAGTCATCGTGCTTGAACCGATGTTCAAGCGTCAGCGGTTCGCCGCTCGCTGCATCGAACAGCCACTTGTCGTTCGCCGAGCGGGTCGGACTGAGCAGCGTGCCATTCGTCAGGTCCATCGGCAGGCCGTAGTTCCTTGCGGGTGCCGTTGTGAATTTCACTTCCCCGGTAGCCACATCGATCGCCCGCAGGCAGGTGTCCAGGCCATTGGCGTAGAGGGTCCGGCCGTCCTCGGAAAACAGCAGGTTGCCGCGCGGGATCAGGTCGGCAGACGGCCGTTCCCCCAACCGCGGGGCGGCAAGCACGCGCGACGCGGCCAGCTCGTAATCGACACGGTGGACCGATCCGTCAGCACATAGCACGGCGACCCACGGATCGCGCGGATGGCGGAGCAGGGTCTGTGGTTCTTCCGGCAGAAACAGCGGACCAGCCAGCTTTTCACCCGAAATCATATCCCAGACTTTCAGCACCCCGCGCGACCGGTGCTGCTCGTCGATGATGTAGAAGGGCGAATCCGGAATCGGCGTTTCGCGGCCTCCGGTGATGAAAGAGCGCCCGTCCGGCAGGAAGGCACCGCACATGTGCTGGTAGCCGGTGTCGATCAGCGGGCCGGCTGGCAGCCCGTCCTCGATCCGATACGCTCGGGTCGTTGTGGGGGTGAGGTGCGGCGAATTCCAGCCCGCCGAGGCGATTAGCAAGCCGTCATCGGACAGCGCAATGATCCCGGGCGTGGGGGCAAAGATGCGGATGAATGGCTCGGGCCGGGCAATCTGGTATATGATGATCCCGGTCGGATGGCGGACAGCCAGCAACTCGCCATCCGGCGAGATACGCCACGGCGAGCCTGGCAGGAAAAGCTTCATTCGCCGGTTGCCCCGCATCCCGAGAATTTCGCCGAGTCTTTCGGCGTAGATACCGGATTGATCCGGCAGGAACATCGAAGTGCCGATCGAGCGGGAAAACCCGGGATACTCGCCGTTCGGCGATTTAACCCCAAGAAATGACGTGCTTGATCTGCCGTCGGGGCTCAGATCGCTGACCAAATTCAGATCGGGCATCTCCTCAAGGGGTTTGCCTGTCGCGGCATCGAGAACCCGCATTGCCCATTCGGTTCGGGCTCGGACTTTCGAAGATCCTTCTTCGAAGCGCGCCGCAAGGGGATCGTCGGCGCCAAGGGGATCGATATGAAAGGGTTCGAATAATCCTTCCCGCGTGCCTTCGGCGATGTCGAACACGCGCAGATCATTCCGCGTGTCGACGGTGAGCACCCGGTGCCCGTCCGCTGAGATCGCCGCATGCCGCACAGGCAAGGGGTGGACCAGCGTGCCGGTGGCGAAGCGTTTCGAGCTGCGGTTCCAGACTCTCGGCGCGGCACCACCGACAAACAGCAGCTCGCCATCCTCCGAAGCGCGCAACAGTTCGACTCCGCCGCCGGGAAAGTCGAACAAATCGTGCTGACGACCGCCGGCCAGCTCGTGGATTGCGACGGAATCGCCGTCCGAAACCGCAGCCAGTCCTCCGGGCAGCAACGCCGCCGCTCTGACCTCAGCCGAGAAGTCGACGGGCAGGCCCGATTTCAGATCGAAAATCACGTCCGGCCCGCTCGCCGATTCCTCCAGCAGGTAAGTGCCGGACGCGTCAAAGCGCAGTCGCGGGGAGCCCGGCATGGGTCGCTCAAGATAGCGCACCGGAATCGGCGCACGTGCGGTGTGCAGCGCGGCGCGCAGACGGTTCGCGGTGGTCCGCTCGGGGTCGTGGGGCGCCGTCCGCGCGGCATGGGTGAACCACAATGCCGCCAGCGCATCGTCGCGGTCCCACGATTTCTCGAGGCCGGCGTCGCGATAGGAATCGGCGAGCCCGGAAAGGGCGTCGAGCCGCGCGGCCCGCTCGCCTGCGGCGGCCGCGCGCGCCACCGTTGCTTCGCGGGCGATGAGCAGGGATGAGACGGCGAGGGCGATGACCAATGCGGCGCAAAACGCGACCGCCAGCCGGTGTTTTCTCACGAACTTGCCGGCGCGATAGGCCAATGTCGGGTCGGTGGCGGTGACCGGCTCATGGTCGAGAAAGCGACGCACGTCTTCGCCCAGCGTGGCCGCGCCGCCATACCGGCGTTCGCGTTCGCGGGCCAGCGCCTTCATCACGATGCGGTCGAGGTCGCGGGCAATGCGCAGGTGGGGAGTGGCACCCGCCGCTGTGGCCGGACCCGTCCGCGTGCTCGGCCGTGGCGGATCAGTCTCGCGGATTACCCGCATGATTTCGGCGTAGGCCACCTCGTGGAAGGTCTCTTTCCCCAGCGGCGGCGTGCCGGTGAGCATTTCGTAGAGCAACGCTCCCAGCGAATAGACATCGCTGCGGGTATCGACATCCGGCTCGGCGCCGGCCTGTTCCGGGCTCATGTAGCCGGGCGTGCCGACCGCGTGACCGACGCGGGTCGCGAAGGTGCGGCCGTCGTGTTTGGTTTCCAGCAGCTTGGCGATGCCGAAGTCGATCACCTTGATCCGCGGGCCTCCGGCGGTCTCGACGACCATCACATTGGACGGCTTGATGTCGCGGTGGAGCACGCCCTTGCGGTGGGCGTGCTCGACGGCGGCGCAGATTTCCATGAACAAGCGCAGCCGTTGCTCGATCGGTAAACTACGGGAAACACAGTAGTCGGTGACCATCTCGCCCTCGACCAGTTCCATCGCGAAATACGGGCGGCCTGAGGCGGTCGCGCCAGCCTCGTAAACCCGCGCGATGCCTGGGTGATCCATCATCGCCAGGCTCTGACGCTCGGCCTCAAAACGCGACACCAGCTCCCGGGTGTCCATGCCGAGGCGGATGATTTTGAGCGCCACCTCGCGCTCGACCGGGTGGAGTTGGCGCGCCCGCCAGACGCTGCCCATACCGCCATCGGCGAGGTGCTCGACGAGTTCGTAGGGGCCGACCGCGTCGCCCGCCTGCTCGCCGAGCCGGGGAGCGGTGTCGTTTCCAAGGATCCTGGCCAGCAGACAATGCGGGCACATGCCACCCGCGATGGTCAACGGATAGGTGGCCTCGCAGCGCGGACAAGTGGTCTGGGAACTCATGGGAAGGATGAAGCGGCTACAGGGTTCTTTCCGGTTTTCCGGAAATTGTTTCATCCGCGATGATCGGCGAGCACCCGGCAGAGGTGGGCGAGCTCGTCCCGCAGCTCCACCTCGCTGTCCACGGTGTCGCGGATTTCCTCCTCGACGTAGCGGCGGAAACGCTGGCGCATCTGGAAGACCGCCGAGCGCACGCCGGCGCCGCTCAGCCCGAGGTCGGCGGCCAGCGCGGCCTCGTCGCCGTAGTCGCCATCGCCGAGCAGGCAGCCTTTCAGTGCCTCAAAGACCGCCTCGCGTCCGCGGGCCTCGTGGAATTGGAGCAGCCGCGCGAAAACCCGATCGATCAGCGCGTAGGCCCACTCGCGGTCGAAATGTTCGATTTCCCCGCCTTGTCCTTCTTCCAGGGTAAGCCGTTGCTCGGCCCATTCGCGGTCGATGGGAATCGCTTTCACCCCGCCGCCCCGTTTCGCGGTGCTTTCGTTGCGCCAGCGCTGGGCGAGGAAATGGGTGAGCGCCCCTAGTAGAAACGACCGCAAGCGCCCTCGCTCACGGTCCACGCGGCCGAATGAGTCGCGCTCCAGTAGATTGAGGAAAAACGCCTGAGTGGCGTCTTCCGCATCGTGCGGCGAGAGCCCACGCCGACGGGCATGGGCGTAAAGCGGATACCAGTAGGCTCCGCACAATTCCTCGAGCGCCTGCCGCGCCGCCGCGTCGTCGTCGCCGCGGGCCATCGAAACGATGGTCCAGCGCGTTATGGGAAAGGCCGAGCCGTCGGCTGGGGGGGAATGGCTTTCCAACATTTCTCTAGAATGCGGAAAAAGGGATTTCCGACAATCTCCGAAATGCTTCCGCGCGCCATCAAGGGTATTCCCCTTACATTACAAAGGGAGGCGGAGAGTTGCTCCGCCTCCCTGGTTTTCATGATCCCGGCGATCCGGGGGGATCAGGGGGAAGTGATTTCCGCGAGACGGTAGAAGCGCGATCCCGTGGGCAATGCGATCTCGTGGACGAGAACCGCACCGGCCACCGGATGGGGGCCGGCGATCGTGGACCACGAGCCGGCTTTCAGGGCGTTGGGGCCGGAGCTTTCCTGGAGCTGATAGACCGCCTCCGGATCCCGCCATGCAACCCGGACGACGCCGGTGAACGGATTCCGGCGGATGGTCAGATCAGGCGCGCCGGGTGTCCGGACCACGGCGTGCCAGAAGCCCCCGCCGAGCACATATCCGGTGCCTTCGAGCGCGGTCGCGGCGTCGTGTTGGCCGATCGTTCCGGTGACGGAATAGCGGGAGCTGGAGCTGGTTGCGCCGCCGCCGGCGATGACCTTGGCCTCGATCGCGTATTGGGCGGATGCTCCTTGGATCAGGAAGACAGCGGACGCGCCGAGAGCGAGTGTTCTGATTGTTTTCATGAGCTTGGGAGCCCCGGTGCCCGGACCCGATGGGCCAGACAACGGGGCAGGTAGGGGATTATTTGGCGGCGGTTGCGGTTTCCTTCGATTTTAGCTCGCCAGCAAGTTCGCCGAGCTTTCCTTCAAGCGCGGCAAGGCGAGTTGTGAGAACTTCGTTCTCGGCCTTGAGCTCGTCTTGGGCGGTTTCGAGAGTGGCGATCTGCTCATCCTTCTCCTCGCGCAGGTCACGGAAGGCCTCGACGGCCAAGGCCTCGAATCCAGATATCGACACGTTCTTGAAGCCGTCCTTGTTCTCTCCGACCCACTCGGGGAAGACCGTCTCCACTTCCTGGGCGATAAAGCCGGTATAGACGCGATCTTCGCAATGGAGCTTTTTCGGGTCCTTGTAGCGGAATGTCACGGAGCGCAGCTCCAAAAGGCGATCAAGCGACTCGTCGATCGCCACGATGTCCTTTTTCAAGCGACGGTCCGGTGTGCTGGCCCAACTCCCGCCACCTGGCTTGCTGGCATTGCCCGCAAGGGTGAAGACCACGTTCGTCGAGCTTGGCGTGAGTTCGTTGATAAATCCCCCGAGGAACTCCGCTTGAGAGTTCTGACAGTTCAACACGGCATCGTGTCCTGCCAACGAACGGAAATTGCTCGTGACGTTTGCAAAGCCGGGATTGTTCAGGTCGAAACGTCCGTTCACCCGACTATTGGCGTCACTTGTAAATCCGTTCATGAGCATCGAACCGTTGACGTCGAGCTTGGCTCCGGGGCTTGTGGTGCCGATGCCGACATTGCCACTGCCGCCTGCCTGCACAACCAGCCGTGGAATATCATTACCGTCCACCTGAAAGTTTCCATCGCTGTTCTGGCCTATATCGACAAAATCCCCACCCGCGTCGCGTGAGAAGCGCATGGCCGGCCAGTTGGTTCCCGAGCCTGTGAGTCCAGCCAGCAGAGAGGAGCCGCCGCTCAAAGGGAACCCCCAAAAGTTGAATCGACCGTTGGTATTCCCCACCTGGAATTGTGCGTTGTTAATCACCTGGCTTCCATTGAATGTATTACCGCCATTCCGCAGCGCCACGTTTGAGGAGAGGACGGTGTCGGCCAAGGTCCCGGTAGCCACCGAGGTGGCGTCGAGCTGGGTGAGGCTGGCTCCGTTTCCGGAGAACGTGTTGCCCGGATTGGTGAAGCTGCGGGCAAAACTCAAGGTGGTCGCCAGGTTCGCGTCGGTCACCTGGCCGATCAGCGACGACGCGTTCACGCTACCGGCATGGCTGGCGTAAGGCGTAGAGGTCACCGATTGGCGCGGTGAGAGGATTTCAAAAGGATCCATGCTCCCCGAGGGCCGGACCGAGATCTCGATCCAGCGATTGAAGCCGATGAACGCGGACGCGCTGTAGTCGAGTTCGACGGTGAACACACCGTCCGAGACCGTGACGGGATCTTTGGTCAGGGTGTTGAAGACAGAGCCGCCGGAGAGGGCATCGGCGAGGCCGAACTTGATTTCATAGTCACCATTGGCCGGTATTCCGGCATCGGACAGTTTTCCTTGATAGGTGAACGCGCTGGTCTGTGCGTGGGCTGAGGCGCAAGTCATGACAAGTGCGGCGACGACCGGGATTCCGGCGAAATGCCTTGGTAGTAATTTCATTTTATCGGGGGTTGGAGTTGGGGGAGAGCGGCAAGTTGTCCGCCTTCCTGATCTTCTTTCCCGTTTCGCCGGCCTTGTTTTAATAAATCTTCGATATTTTTTTATTTCCGTTTCCAGCGCCTCGATCCATCCGCGGCGCCGGCAGCTTCCGTCCCCGGCATTGGCAGCCGCACGCGGTCTCCGCGTGCGGCTGGATTCACTCGGACGGCTGTTGAAATTCCACCGCCGCCGCACCGCGATTGTGTCGAAAAGAAAGCGCATCGCCCCCCAATCGATCGGTTTCGCGGCCTGCTTGCGCACCAAGTGAATCAGGATCGGAATTCCGATCCCCAACAAACCCGCCAGCAACCATGGATTCAAACTGCCAGGAGTTTGCTTTTGGCAAGCGGCTCCTGAAACAGCCGTGGGGCCGGACCGGAGGGCGGAGACACAAGATTGCAAGACACAAGTCACAAGATTGAAGAGGGCTTTGCGCGGCTCACTGGCATCGACGCTCACAGAGCGCCGCTACAGTTTTGTACTTGGGCGGGAGGATTCTTGTCCTGAGTCATGCGTCTTCAAGTCTTGAGTCTCGAACGCGCATGTCGCGGGCGGGATTGCTTGGGCGGTGGGGGAAGAGAAGAACTTCCGATTGATGGTTGTTGATTTAAATTTGTTGATTTGAAGAGGATTCCGGTCGGGGATGAGCAGGTTTTGTTGGAGTAGAGGCCGAATTACCGCACCGTTAGCTGCCCCTCGAGCGGGATGTGGAGAAGAGCGGCGGCGACGGAATCGGGAGCTGTGAATGTTTAGGAAGATGAGGTAATCGCCGCAGATGCGGACTACGGCGATGGCGGCGAGTTTAGCATCGGGGAGATTGAGGCGGGTGCGGAAGGAATCGCGGAGGATTTCGGTGGCGATATGGAAGTGGTGGGTGAGAAGGTGCCCACGTCCGACCCGCTCTCGAGGAAGCGGACAATGTGCGGATGTTGGAATTTGGCGATGACGGCCATCTTAGCCTTGAAATGGTCCACCCAGTGGGTGCCCGCTTGGGCGCGGGAGAGCCTGGTTTTCACGGCCACTTTTCCCGCGCCACTCTACCGGGGTTTCGCCAGAGAAACCGTGCCGCAGCCGCTGCGACCGAGTCTGTAGCGGACTTCGTTCTTGCCCGAAACAATGGCGACGAGACCCACAATGATGGGCATGCCCATGATGGCGGTAATGTTCAGCTCGGGTGGGCGTGTGAGAGAGCGGCAACCACCGTGGAAAGCAAGGACTTCTCTCAGCCTTTGTAAATGTCTCCACGCGGGCCGATCGCGTCCACAAAAAGCACTTCGCCGATTTCGATAACCGTCACATGCAGGATAGCACGGTAGGCTCCCACCCGCAGGCGCGACCATCCGGCCATGTCGCCGCTTATCTGCTTGATGTTCGGATGATCCGCGACTTGGGAAAGTCCTGCAATTTCCCGCAGGGCGTCAGGAATCTGAACGGCGCGGTCCTTGGGCTGCGGCTCAAATACCGGGCGGCGCGGCGGTGGAAGACGATGGCTCGCATCCGGGTCGGATTTCAGATGCCGAGTTCCTTTTCGAGATCTTCCAACGAGATGAAATTCCCGGTGCGTCCAGCTTCACGGTCGGCTTTGGCCTCGCGGATCGAGTCTTTTTCTTCGGCAGTGAGGTCGAGTCCGCAGGTTTCGATGAAATCCACGAATTCCTTGTATGGGATCACGACTTCAAGCGGATTGCCGCTCCGGTCGTAACGAAGGCTTTTTTCCAATATGGCTTCCGCTGTCATCGCGACAGGGTAACGGCTCCCCCACATTCTGCGAGCCTTGGTTTTCTCTTCGCTCAGCCGGAGGGATATCGGAGTCCGCCAAGTGCGAACGACGGAGCATCAAGAGGCACTGTGCCCGCAGCGAAACAGCCGCAGCAGGGCGGGGAGGACGATGAGAGTGATGGGAAGCTGGGCGGCGAGGCCGGAGATGATGGCGATGGCGAGTGGCTGTTGCATCGCGCTGCCCTGGCCGATGCCGAGGGCGAGCGGGAGCAGGGCGAGGATGGCGGCGAAGGTGGTCATGGCGATGGGGCGCATGCGGTTCTTGCCAGCGAGGGCGAGGCGGGCGTT
>JBBSUD010000156.1:0-12867 GCA_038235225.1 Verrucomicrobiales bacterium | reverse complement strand
CTCCGGCAGGTTGATCCGACGGACGGCGCCGTCCGCGGTGATTTCATAAAGTCCTTTCGAACTCCCCAGCCAGATCTCACCGCCGCTTCCCCTGAAAACGATATTTCCATAAATCCCCGCACCCAGCTCGGGATTGTCGTCGAGCCGGCTGGCGCGGCCATCTTTCCACTTATAGAAACCGCCGCCCTGCGTCGCGATCAGATATTCGCCGGGCGCCATTTCCAACAGGCCGCCGAGATTGTTCGCCACCCTCGGCGCGGACGGATCGTCGATCACCACCGTCCGGATATCGCTGGGCGTCATCCGATACAAGCCTTGCGAAGAGGTAAGCCAAACCTGCCCGTCGCCGGTGGCGATGACCAGTTCCACCATATCGGGCGCGAAGTCCGCGCTCGGCGCCGGAGTGACGAATTTCCCATTTTTGAATCCGAGCATTCCAACCCGGTGAAACGCCAGCCACACCGTCCCGTCGGGATCGACGGCGATTGACATATGCGCCGTCGGCATGTCCGGCACGAGGTTCGATTTCCAACCGCCTTGGTCATGACTCCACAAAACTCCATTCACTATGACCCACAGCCGCCCGTCCGGCGCCAGCGTCATCGCCGCCGTCAGGTCCGGCCCCAGCTCCGGCACGACATGCCATTCGCCCCCGTCCCACCGCCGGACATAGCGTCCGGCTAGCAGCCCAAAGCGCGTGCCGGACGCGTCCTGCGTCACGCCCACGACCGGCGCGTCGCCGTCCGCGGGGACGAACTTCTCATTTTCCAAACGCGCCATCCCGCCCAGCGTGCTCGCGACCAGCCGGCCTTCCTCATCGCGATCGAGTCCGGAAATCCAGTTGGAGGGAAGCCCGTCGGCGATCGTGAAAACCCGCCCGATCCGGCCGTCCTGCCACACGCACAAGCCGCCGCCGAGCGTGCCAAGCCAAAGCGTGCCGTCCCGGGCCTCCTTGAGCGCGAGCACGACCGGCGAGGACAGGCCTTCCGCCAGACCGATCGCCTCGAAATTCGCCCCATCGAAGCGGACCGCGCCGCCGTCCGTGGCGAGCCAGATGAAGCCATCGCGAGTGCGGATGACATCGCGCACCCGGTTGTGTGGCAGGCCTTCGCGCGTGCTCCAGTTGCGGAAAAGCATCTCGACGGATTCCACGCCCGACGCCGGCAACGCGAGCAGCGCGCAGATCGCGATGAGGAACCATGCCATGGGAACACGATGGCGGCTGGCGCACATGCTGGCAAGCCCCGGGCGGCATGGGCAACAATGCCCATAGCGGATTCGCCCGAACTATCGCTCCATGGTTACCTCATAACGCGGAGAAACCCGCCGCGGCTTTGCTTTCCATGAATCTTCGCTTCATCATCTCCCTGTTCCTCGCCGCGTCCGCCATGGGGGCGGATCTCCCGATCATTCCGCTGCCGGGCCGGATCATCCTTCAGCCGGGAACGACAGCCATGGGAAAAGCCCGGATTCAAGCGGATGATTCGAATCAAACGGGGATGTTGCAAAGCGTGGTTGCCGCCGCCTTGAACCGTCGCTCCCCTGCGGCTGGCACTATAGAAATTCCAGTGACTTTCAAGCTCTCGGCACCGAAATCCCCCGAGTCCTATTGTTTGGAAATCGCGCAGGATGAAATCACGATTCGCGGTGGCGAGGCAGGCCTATTCTATGGCGCGACGACGCTCGCCCAATTGATTTCCCACAGCCCGCTGGAGCATGGCAATGTCATCCTCCCGCACGTTACGATCGAGGACGCGCCCCGCTTCGCATGGCGCGGATTCATGCTGGACGAGAGCCGCTCGTTCGCCGGAGAGGACGAGGTGAAACTTCTGCTGGATACCATGGCGGGCTACAAGCTGAACCGTTTTCACTGGCATCTGACCGACTCGCCGGGCTGGAGGGTGGAAATCAAAAGCTATCCGAAACTCACCAGCATCGGCGGCCGCGGTAGCGAAAGCGATCCGCGCGGCGACGGCCCGGCGGAGTTCTATAGTCAGAAGCAGATCCGGGAAATCGTGAGTTATGCCAAAGCCCGGCATATCACCGTGATTCCCGAAATCGACATGCCCGGCCATGCCGACGCGGCGGTCCGCGCATACCCGGAACTCGACGGCGGCGGCTTCCAGCGCAAGGGCAGCTCCGATAAATGGCCGAGATTCACTTACAATCCGGGTTCTCCCCTTGTGGCGGAATTCCGGACCAAGGTTTTTAGCGAGATCGCAGCGCTTTTCCCGGACGCCGGAGTAATCCATTTCGGCGGGGACGAAGTGCATTTCGGCTGGCACAAATGGCAGCAGCTTCCCGAAGTCCGCGAGTTGATGGCCCGCGAGAATCTGGCGGACAATCCTGCGATCGAGCGCTGGTTCGGCTGCGAGACCGCCGCGGAAATCCGGAGGCTCGGATTCGTCGCCGGTGGCTGGGATGAGATCATGTCCATGGATTTCCCACCCGCGGAAACCCTGGTGTTCTGGTGGCGGCACGACCGTCCCGACGTACTCCTCCAGTCGTTGGACGCCGGCTATCCGACCGTCCTCTGCCCGCGGAGGCCCATGTATTTCGATTTCATCCAAAGCGAAAAGCATACCACCGGAAGGGACTGGAACGGCATCAACCCGTACCAGGATGTGTATGCGTTTCCCGATACGCTGAACCTAACTACCGGGCGGGAATCGCACGTTCTCGGCATTCAGGCATGTCTCTGGACCGAGAACGCACTCACGAGAAAGCGCCGCGAGTTCCTCACTTGGCCGCGCCTCGCCGCCGCGGCGGAATCGGCCTGGACGGCCAAATCCCGCAAAGATTTCGTCTCGTTTCAGCAGCGCCTGCGCGTTCATCTGCCGGCGCTCAAAGCCCGAGGATTGCAAGTTTTCGATCCTTTCGCCGACTCTCCCGAAGTGATCGACGATGGTAGTGAAAACCTCGAATACGACGACCGCACGATCCGCTAACCGATCCTTACCCATATCGTGAGATTCCCATTTTCCATCACCTGCCTCCGTTCCGCTAAATTCGCGGCGTGCCTGATTTCAGCGCTCCCCGCCGCCGGCGGATCGTTCTTCGACGCCGGTCCCGTAGCTCCCGCAGCGCTGCCGGCCGGGGCCATCTATCCGCTGGGCCGGACGATGCTTTTCGCCGGTTATTCCGGCAAACCCGAAAGGGATCTCGCCAATGGCTTCACCGTCGCCGGACCTTTCTATGGCGATCAGAGCCAGGTCGATCCCCTGCTGGCCAAAGGGATTCCCACATTCGTCCAGCTCGGCGTCTCCGGCGGCGTCGCTAACAACAGCGCCGATCTCGATCCCGCCAATGTGCGCAAAGTCGTTTCCGCCCAGCTCGACCGCTGGGCGGACAATCCACACATCGCCTTCTGGTCCGTCCAGCCGGAAGAACTGCGGAGCTGGCGGAAGAACGAAGTGGCCTACCTTCATCTCGTCACTGGAATGATCCGCAAGCGCGACAAACTCCACCGGCCGATCTACATCTATCAGCCAAACAACCGTGACGCCGCCTCGCTGGAATCGATCGCCGCCGAGGTCGATGTTTTGGGCAAGGGAAGTTATGTGAACTCATGTGGCTACACCGGCCACCGCGGCTGGGTGCGGTGGAGCATCGAGCAGACTGAAGTGGCCTTCCGCCTTGCCAAAAAGAAACCGTTTTCGCTGATCATGCCGGAGCTTTGCGGCGATCCCGCGCCGGAAGACGTTTCCAAGATCCCGGACTGGGTCCGGCATGACACGTATCTCGGACTGATGTCCGGCGCAAAAGGCGTGCTGGTCTGGTCACTTTTCCCGCGCAAGGAAGTGAAGAAGACTTGGCAAATCTGGTATGATTCCTATGCGGAAATCGGCAGGGAGCTAACCGGCGACCGGCGGCTGGGAGATGTGTTTCTGTTTGGCGAACGCCGCCACAATCTTGAAGTGCATCCGGTGGAATCCCGCCCGGTGTATGACCTGCAGGAAATTAAAAACAAGGAAGACGACGCCCGCGACAAGGGAACTGCCAAAGAAATGCCAGCCATGCCCATTTCGCCGTGGACGGCTACCGAAATCGCCTATGGCCCGGACACCTATTTGTTCATCGCGAATTCCTCGGAAAAACCCACCAGTTTCCGAATCTCCGGGATTCCCGCCGATGCCGGAATCACCGGCGTATTCGACGGAGCCGGAAAACCCATGCCCGTAGTTCGGAAGCCGCTGTTGGCCAAGCTGGCGCCATGGGAAATCTTCGCAATCAAGATCGGACGCCGCTAAAATCCTGATTCAACCAAACCGCCATGAAACCCTTTACCCGCCGCACTTTCGCCAAGGCCTCCGCGCTCGCCGCGCTGGCCGTGACGATCCCTGAAGCGCGCGCGGAACGGGCGGCGGGGCTCCCGGATATGACCGTCCGCGAGATATGGCTCCGGCACACGGTCATGCCGTGCCGGGTTCATCTGTCGGAAGGTTCTTACAGCCATTACGATTCCCTCTTTCTCGGCCTCCGTGCCGGCGGTGTTTGGGGTTGGGGCGAGCTGGTCACCTCCGCGAAAGCCGACAGCCTGCTAGAGCCAATTTCAACATTACTGGGCAAAGACGCTGCCAAACTTGATTCCCTGCTCGATCCCGGCGGTCCGAACGGTTTTAACGAACTGGCTTCGCAGGCATTGCACGACCTGGTCTCGCGCACCCTCGGCGTGCCGCTGCACCTATTACTCGGCGGCGCGCGGCGGACCCGGATTCCTGTGATGCCATGCATGTTTCCGGAAAATCCCAAGGATGCGGCTAAGCTCGCCGCGAGTTTTGTCCAACAGGGCTACCGCTCCATCAAGTTCAAGGTCTATGGCACGATCGAGGAAGATCTGGCCAATCTGCGCGCCATCCGCGCCGCCATTCCCGCGGAAGTCGTTTTGCAAGCGGACGCGAACTGTGGATACAAAGATCCCAAAATGTTCACCGATACCTATCTCGCGGAATATGCCCGGGCGGGACTCGATATTTTCGAAGACCCGATCGCCGGCGCGCTCGCGGAAAACGCGGCGCTGCGGGGCAGAACGAAGGTGAAAATCATGGCGGACATCGCGGCCCGGTCCAATGAAGGCATCCGCGATATCATCACTTCCGGCGCGGCGGATCTTGTGAATCAACATCCGAATCATCAGGGCGGCTACACCCGCTCGATGCTGCGCGCCAACGCGTGCGAACTGATGGGCACGCCGGTATGGATGGGCGGCACCGGATATGCCGGCGTCGGTGTCGGACACTGGCTCCAGATGGCCGCCACGCGCGGGCTTTCCCTGCCGTCCGGCGAGGTCGGCGGCTGGATCGACCATCATTTCGCGGAGCGCCTGCTGACCGACCACCCTCAGCCGGAAGCTGGTTTTGTAAACCTGCCACAACTCCCCGGTTGCGGCGTGAGCCTCGACGACGCACAAATGAAGAGATTCACGGATTACGAACAGCGGATCCAGTGACGCCAAACCCTCTCAATCAGAAACAACCAATCACAAAAAACACCAATACCATGAAACTACGCAATCTCTGCCTGCCACTTGTACTAAGCGTCACCGCGACCCAAGCCGCCACCTGGAATGGCGGCGGAGCGGGCAATAACTGGGGCAGCCCGCTCAACTGGGACGCCGCGCCAATCAACGGGGACCCGCTCATTTTCTCCGGAACCACCCGCCAGACGAATGTTAATAACTCGCTCACCGCGATCGGCGCGCTTTCCTTCACCTCCCGTGGTTGGAATATCACGGGAAATGACGTGACGCTCGGTGACAACGTGACTTTCCTCACGTCCTCCGGCGGCGCTGGCGACGTCCTCTGGGGAATCAACACCGCACTCACAGCCACCCGCAAGATCCAAGTGGATAACGCCACCGGCGCCACCCTCAATATCACCGGACTCCTCTCCGGCGCAGGCGGCATCACCCGAGGCGCTGGCGGCGCTGCCGACGGCACCCTGCGGCTTTCCAATACCGGGAACACGTTCAGCGGCGCGGTGACCTTGGATGGCGGCAACACGGAAGTAGTTGGTCTCGCTGATACCGGCATCGCCAGTTCGCTCGGCAAGGGTGACACCATCAGTATCATCACACTTGGCGGCACCAGCAGCAATTTCGCCGCGACCCTTAGCTTTGCAGGCAGTGGCTCGACAACGACGAACCGGGCGATCTCATTGAGTTTCCGGCAGGATCAGAGCAAGCAGAATCTCACTAACAACAGCTCCGGCAATGGCGATCTTACCTTTTCCAGCACGGACGCCGTGGCCATGTCGAACAACAATTCCACGATCGACGGACTCGGCAAATCCACCGGCATCCTGACGTTCGGCGGCAGCTCCACCGGCCTCACCACTTTCGCCGGTTTGCTGCAGGATAATCCTTCGGACAGCAATGACATCCTGAGTATTGCCAAGTCCGGTTCCGGCACGCTCGTGCTGGGCAATGTCAACACCTATACCGGCGGTACGACCGTCGCTACCGGCGGCACCGTGCGTGTCACCAATTCGAGTTCCCTCGGTAGCGGAGCGGTCACCGTCGATTTCGGTGGGGCGCTTGCTCTTAATGGCGGCATTTCCATAGCCAATAAGCTCAAGCTTGCAGGCTCCACCGGGACCGGAGCCTTGGTTTCGGAAGCGGGCGACAACACGATCACTGGCGATATCGTCCTCACCAATTCCACCCTCATCGCTAACGTGAACGCTCCCGCTGTCAGCCTCACCCTGGCCGGAACGGTTGATCTCGGAGCAACGGAGTTGAGGTTGAACGGAAAGAACCAGCCGCTCGCGGTTACCGGAAAGATCACGGGATCCGGGACGAAAATCAACGTCCAATCAACCACCGGGAACGTCACATTTTCCAACAATTCCAGTGATTTCACCGCTCCGATCGAGGCCGGCTTTGTACGCAGCCTCCAGTTCACTTCCATCGGCAATGTCGGTGCCGGACCGTCCGCTCTGGGAGCTCCAAGCACCGTGTCCGAAGGCACCATCACCTTCAAGAACGGCAATTCATTCACCCGTTTCGAATACATCGGCACGGCCGCGGCGACCACCAACCGGGTCCTCAAGATGGGCGGCAACAATGGTGCGCTCAATTTACTCAATTCCGGCGGGAATAAAATCACCTACACCGCCGACCTTGTCCGTGACTCAACGTCCGGCGGCTTGCTCGAATTCATCCCCAGCCCCGGCTCCACCATTGAGTTCGCCGGTAAGATCTCGAACGGAGATAGCACCACGCCCCTCGACCTGAGAGTTAGTTCATCAGGCACCACCATCCTTGGCGGCGCCAACACCTACACGGGCATAACCACGGTTTCCCAATTTGCGGAGCTGTATGTCAACGGCAGCCAAAGCGGGGGTGGACTCATTACGGTTTCGGGGCTCCTCAGCGGCAGCGGAACGATCAACGGTGACGTGTCCGTCAGCGGCACCGGTGGCATCGGTTCCGGCGCAAGTGCCAATACCATCGGCACCCTCACGGTTGCGAATGTCACTCTGGATGCCGGTGGCACCTTGCTCGCTGAGGTCAACTCCTCGGCCGCAAGCAGCGATAAACTCGCCGTGACCGGCACGCTCACCTTGAATGCCACCAGTGTGCTGACAGTCACGGATGTGGCGGTCAGTCCCGTGACACTGCCACTAGGCACGGTGCTCACCATTGCCACCGCACCGAGCATCATCGGTACCTTCGGGGGTCTGCCGGAAGGCGCTACTGTCTCGGCGGGCAGCAATACATTCAAGATTTCCTACCCCGGATCCGCGGTCACTCTTACCACGGTCGCCTCGTCTCCCTATGACAATTATATCAACTCCTTCACCTCGCTTTCCGGCGCACAGAAGGACAAAACCGCCGACCCTGACGGCGATGGCATGAGCAATCTCCAGGAATTCGCTCTCGACGGAAATCCCGCCAGCGGCGCTTCGTCAGGGAAAATCCAGTCGTCCATCGCTACCATATCCGGCCAGCGCTACCTCACCCTCAGCATCCCGGTGCGGAACGGCGCGACCTTCACAGGCTCGCCCCTCGCATCGGCGCAAGTCGACGGTGTGGCCTACACCGTGCTTGGCAGCACCGATCTCGTCTCTTTCAACCAGACGGTTGTGGAAATCGCGCCAGCCCTGGCCACCACTCCCGCGCTCGACCCTGGCTGGTCCTACCGATCCTTCCGCCTCGCCGCGGACATCACCACCCAGCCGCGCGGATTCCTCCGCGTGCAAACCACCGGCCCGACCCCATGATCGAGCTTCCCGCCAACTCCTACCCCGCCATCCCATGAAAATCCCGAATTCCAAACACATAGTCCGCCGTACCCGCGGCTTCACGCTCGTCGAACTGCTCGTCGTCATTGTTATTGTTATTTCGCTGGCCGCGCTCGTCTTCGGCCTGACGCGCAACATGAAAGCCCGCGCCGCGGAATCCGCCTCCCTGTCCAAGCTCAACCAGCTCGGACAGGCCGCCATGAGCGCCGCCGCCGAGTCCAGCGGCTACCTGCCCGCCACCTTCTTCGACCCGGAAGGCGATGGCGCCGGCAAGACCTACTGGTGGGAAAAACTCGCGCCGTATGTTTATACAACCTATGGCCAGCCGCCCAACGACAAGAAACTCGACGGCTTGTTCCGGGACTCCACGCGGCCAGCCGCAAAGGGCATTTCCGACTCCGAATTCCGTGGGCCGAAATGGGGGGAAATCGGCTGGATGCCTTGGATCAACAATGAGAACGTGCCCGCTTCTGTTAGTTCGACCCGGCCCGGCATCCACCTCAACGCTCTGCGCCGCGCCGGCGGTCAGCCGTTCCTCACCTCCGCCGACAACACCGGCAGCTCCGGCATCTGGAACAAATCGCAATACCAACGCTACGTCGCCCCCTCCGCCGCCCGCCACCGCGACCAGATCCTCGCCTACTACTGCGATGGCCACGCCGGCATGATCAAGGTAAGCGGCGACAGCTCGGATTACATCAAAGTCGCGCCCTCCATGCCCGACGCCAAGTGACGCAAACCAGAATCGGACGGATTCCACCACTACTTATAGCAACTCGCCGCCTCCGGTTAAATCGTGGTGGAGAGCTCACGCCCGCAAAAGCCACCACTCCCGCCCTCCGTGACAGGTGTTACTGCAAGACCTTCCACCTGAAGGGCGGGCACCAACAGCCAGACGCGAGGTTTCCTGCCTTCCCGAAACAACGATCCAACCACTTGAGCAATTCCTGTCGATAATCCCAACGAAACAACGCTATGAAATTACGTAACCTCTGCCTGCCACTTGTATTGACCATTACCGGAACCAACGCCGCCACTTGGAATGGCGGCGGGACGGACAACAACTGGAGCACCGCCCTAAATTGGGGGGGAACTGCCCCGGTCAATGGGAATCCGCTCATTTTCTCTGGGACCAACCGCCAGACGAATATCAATAACTCGCTCACCGGGATCGGTGCCCTCTCCTTCACCTCGCGTGGTTGGAATATCACGGGAAATGACGTGGCGCTCGGTGGCGACGTGACTTTCCTCACGACCTCCGCCGGGACCGGCGACGTCGTCTGGGGAATCAACACCGAACTCACCGCCACCCGCAAGATCCAGGTGGATAATGTCGTCGGCGGCGCTCTTGATATCACCGGACTCATCTCCGGAACCGGCGGCTTGACCCGGGGGACCACCGGCGGCACTTCCGACGGCACCTTGCGCCTTTCCAACTCTGGGAACACCTTCGGCGGTCCGGTGACCTTGGACGGCGGCATCACCGAAGTCGTCGGTCTTGCCGATTCCGGCTTCGCCAGTTCGCTCGGCCAGGGAGGCACGATCACGCTTGGAACCACCGCCAGCAATTTCGCCGCAACCCTTCGCTTTGTAGGCAGTGGCTCGACAGCCACAGACCGTGCGCTTTCGTTGAATTTCCGGCAGAATCTAAGCGTGCAGACACTTACCAACAACAGCTCCGGCAATGGTGATCTCACCTTTTCCAGCAGTGCCGCCGTGGCCATGGTGAACAACAACTCCACGGTGGACGGATCCGGCAACTCCAGCGGCATCCTGACTTTCAATGGCAGCTCCACCGGCCTGACCACTTTCGCCGGTTTGTTGCAGGACAATCCTTTGGACAGCAGGGACATCCTGAGCATTGCCAAGTCCGGTTCCGGAACGCTGGTGCTGACTAATGCCAACACCTACACCGGCGGCACGACCATCGCCACCGGCGGCACCGTGCGCGCCACCGATTCCAGTGCCCTCGGCAGCGGAGCGGTCACCGCCGCTACCGGTGGGGCTCTTGCTCTTGATGGCGGCATCTCCATTGCCAACGCCCTCAGTCTTGGGGCCACCACCGGAACCGGAGCCTTGGTTTCCCAAGTCGGAGCGAACACCGTCAGCGGGAACATCACCCTCACCGGCACCGGCACCACCGCCACCATCAGCAATACCGACAGCGCCGGTGTCAGCCTCACACTTTCGGGAACCCTTGATCTCAATTCCAACAGCCTGAATCTAGCTGGGAAGAATCGCCAGCTCACCCTATCAGGAAAAATCACGGGAACCGCTGGAAAGATCAACATTCAGTCAACCACTGGCAACGTTACATTATCCAACGACACCAGCGATTTCAAAGCCGCGATTGAAACGGGCTTCAACCGCAACCTCCAGTTCACCTCCATCACCAATGTCGGTGGCGGAGCATCCGCCCTGGGCGCACCGACCAACACGACCGAAGGCACCATCACCTTCAAAAACGGTAACTCATTCACCCGTTTCGAATACATCGGCACGTCCGCAGCGGTTACTGACCGAATCCTCAAGATGGGCGGCAACGGAGGTGCGCTCATCCTAGTCAACTCCAGCGGAACGAAACTCACCTACACCGCCGATCTGGCACGCGACGCAACTTCCACCGGTGGGCTGGAAATCTCCCCGAACGTCGGCTCCACCATCGAATTCGCCGGCAAGCTGTCGGACGGTGCCAGTGCGACGGCCCTCAGCTTGAATCTCACTGGGGCAGGCTCCACGATCCTTAGCGGCAACAATACCTACACCGGCACCACCACTGTCAATTCCGGTGCATCGCTGGCGATCAATGGCAATCACACCGGTGGCGGTCTCACCACCGTCAATGGAACTCTTAGCGGCAGCGGTTCGCTGGGTGCCGCGAATGTGACTGGCGTCCTGAGTCCGGGAAATTCCATCGAAAGCCTCGCCACGGGCGATCTCGCGATGCTTACCGGATCCACCCTGTCCTATGAACTTCAGGACACATCTGCCACGGGGGCCGACCTGGTCGCCGTCACCGGTGATCTGAGTCTCTCTGGCACCGTGACGCTCGATCTGGTGAAACTCGGAACCGGCGGCTGGTCGGTCAACGACAAGTTGACGCTCCTCGGCTATACCGGAGCCTGGAACAACGGACTATTCACCTTTGAGGGGAATTTATTAGCTGATGATAGTTCATTCACCTTCGACGGCGCGACTTGGGCTTTCGACTACAACGACACCCTGAAAGGCAACAATTTCGCCCCAGAGGCGATTGGTAACTACGTCACCATAACGGTAGTCCCCGAACCTGCAGCAGCCCTGCTCGGCGCATTTGGACTGCTTGCAATGCTTCGCCGCCGCCGCTAATCGTTTCCAAATTACCTTCACCCGGAGCCTCGCCAGCGCGAGGCTCCGGGTTCAGTAGAATCAGTCCGGTCGCATCGGGCAATCGACCCCCCCTTCATCGGAACGGGGTGTGATTCAACGAAGCTCCTTATTCGCAAACTCACATATGCCACGCATTTGCCACCATTCGTTCAGCATACTGCTGTCAATACTGGCGCTCGTTTCCGCTTCCGCCCAGACCATCGAGTCATTCGAAGGTGCCGGAGTTCCCACGAATTATGTCGCCATCGGCGGTTCGCTGTCGCTGGATTCCAGCAGATATCGCATGGACTCCAAGGCGCTCCGCTTCGACTGGGTTCTTCCCGCAGCCCAGTTGACCGTGAACCAGAACATTCCGAACCTCGGGAGTTCCAAAGGCTTCGCCGCCTGGGTCCATCTGGACGCCGCGATGCCTGGCAAGCAGATTAGTTTTCAATTTTTCAAATCAGGCGCGCTGAGGCGACAGTTCGCGATCAACGCGGGCTTCACCGGCTGGCAATCGGTTTTCGTCAATTTCAATACCCATACCTCGCTGGTTTCCAGTTCCGGCAGTTTCGACCAATGGAAAATCGTCATGCCTTCCACGGCGGGAGGCGGTTCATTGTGGCTGGACGGTGTGTTTTTTACCGATGCCTCGACTCCGGGCCTGCTCGCCGGCGACCGGCAACTGCCATTTGTCAATCCGGCGCAGGACGACCATTGGGCACCTCTGCCGGACGACAATCTCAACCCGCCCGCGGGCTTTCCGGGACCACCCGCCAGCGCGGCGGAGTTGCAGGGACTCGCGGACCTGCGCGCCTTTTATGACAATGTCCCCTCCGGCACACTGAGCGCCGCCACTTACAATTCCAGGATCGCCGCCTATCAGGCATGGGGCATCACCCGGGATGCCCTGGGAGTCCGCGGAGTTCCCGTTTTCCATAACAACGATAATTATTCCGATGCGTCCGCCGGCGGCACCGTCCCGCTCAACCTGCGCGATATCTCCGAGGACATGCTTGCCATCGCGAAGTCCTTCCGCATCGCGGAATCAGCCGGGCAGACCACCTATGCGAACGCCCTGAAAAACGCGTTCCTGGACATGTATTACCATTTGGACGATCAGGGATTCACCGCCGGTTGCGCCCTCGGAACGATCCACCATCACGGCTACTCCTCGCGCTTTTGGGCGGAAGCCATTTACACCATGCGCGACGCGCTTGCCACAGAAGGTGTGCTGGCCGATGCGGAGGAGACCATGGCATGGTTCTTCAACCG
>JBBSUD010000155.1:0-12880 GCA_038235225.1 Verrucomicrobiales bacterium | reverse complement strand
CCCGCAATTGTCCAAAGCCCGCTGAACGGAGGTTTCATCCGCGTCGAACCAATGCATCGGAGGAATGACCCCAACCAAGGGGTTCACCTCACACCATGCCCCATCGACGGCACGTGGAACTTCGCCATAGGCCCCGATGGCGAAGGCATTCGCCCTGGCGGAAGCGGGCTTCATCTCCGTCTATGTGGATCACATTTGGCGGGGAAGAGTTCGCAGACTTCGTTCAAGACGTTTTCGAGGAAGATTCAGGTCGTCATAGCGTTGCCCGCCCTCGCCCCGCCACGCGCCGATCCCGTTGATAGATCGCGGGATCGAACAACTGGCGGAGAGTCAGGGTGGCATTGATGAGGCCTGCCACGGTGCGACCGGTGAGGACAACGCCGTTCTCACGGATAAAAAGCTGATAGGCTTCCCGGCCTTGGGTTCGGGCGACTTCGTTAAGCTGGAGATGGAGATTTCCCCGGATCCCGCCCTGCCCGGGCTAGACAGGTAGCGGAAGGCCGGTGGCGGGGCGAAGGGCAATCGCTAACAGTTCCGCCGCGTCAGCGACGTCTCCGCCATTGTAGGTGATTCGGGTATTTGTGGACAGGGATTAGAATGTTCCCTGTTCTGTGAGTATTGTGACTGGCTGGGGAATCAGCGGGTGCTGGGCGGCAAGCGGTGCCAGCAGAGCGAGGGAAAGCAGAAGGATGTTGGTTTTCACTGGGGTTTGGGAAGATCCAAGAGTGGCATGGGAAATTCCTCGGACGCGGTGTGCTGCCGCTCGATGATTTTTTGCAGGCGCGCCACAATTTGCGGATGCTCGGATGCGACGTTTTTCTTTTCCGATGGGTCGGTGCCGAGTTGGTAGAGCTCGGTGGTGGGCGCGACCGGCTTTTTTGCAGTGCCGAGGATCTTGCGGCGGATTAATTTCCAGTCGCCGGCACGCACGGCCAGTTGTCCTCCCGCACCATGGAATTCCCGATAGAGGAACGGACGTTCGGGCTGTTTGCCTCCCATCAGCGTGGGGGCGATGTTGATGCCGTCCATATCTTCGGCCGTGGCATCTGAAACCCCGGTCAGATGTAGCAAGGTCGGCATCCAGTCTTCAAAACCGCTTACAAAATCCGAGGTGGTCCCGGCAGGCACATGGCCCTTCCAGCGGACGATGAGCGGTTCGCGAATGCCGCCTTCGTAAACGTCCTGCTTGTAGCCGCGCAGATCGCCATTGGAGTGGAAGTAGTTGGGATCGAATCCCGAAAGCGGAAATACAGCGCCGTTATCGGAGGTGAAAATGAAGAGGGTATCATCTTCCAATCCGAGGTCCTTGACCAATTCGACCATTTTCCCGATGTCGCGGTCCATGCGGGTGATCATGGCGGCATAGGCGGCGTGTGGATATTGTTGGGGCAGATAGCCATTACCGCCGGTGTATGGCTTGTCATCCAGCTTGCCTTTGTATTCGGCGAGTGAATCCTCCGGCACCTGCAGGGCAAGATGCGGAACGGTCGTCGGATAGTATAGAAAAAACGGCTTGTCCTTGTGCTCGCGGATGAATCCCAGCGCGCGTTCATTGCACAGGTCAGGCGCGTATTGGCCGCCGGTGAATCCGGCATAGCTGGACTCGTCATCCGGGTCCGCGCCGGGTGCGATGGACAAGCCTTCCTTGATTGATACGTGCGAGTTGCCCGGGAGCGGAAACTTGCTCTCGCTGTTTATCAGATATTGCGGGTAATAGTTGTGCGCCTGGCGCTGGTCGTTGAATCCGAAGAATTGATCGAACCCATGCCTGAGCGGATCCCCCGCCGTGCCCACGCCGCCGAGTCCCCATTTGCCAAACGCGCCGGTGGCATAACCTGCGGATTTCAGCGAGGCGGCAATGCTGGGTTCCGTGGCGGGCAGCGGAATCTGCCCCTGAAACGAATACCAGTGGCCGATTTCATGATTGTCCCGGACGAACGCGTGGCCTGGGTGCTTGCCGGTGATCAAGACGCAGCGCGCCGGCGCGCACACCGGACTGCCGGCATAATGTTGGGTCAGCGTCATCCCCTCGCTGGCAAGCTTGTCGAGCGTGGGTGTCCTGATGATCTTCTGGCCGAAGGGTCCGATGTCGCCGTAGCCCAGATCATCCGCCAGGATGAAAACAATGTTGGGTTTCCTCTCCGGAGCGGCAGCATGAAGGATCGCAATCATCCCGAGACAGGACGCGGCGATGGTGGTTAGAATCAGTCGGTTCGTGTGGTGCATCAGGCGCGCTTTCGGTTCAGCTTCCGGCGGGAGTGAATGAGATATGGTCGAATCGCGCCCAATGGACGCGGTTGGTCGCGGAGGGTATGGCATAGATGAGGAAACCCGCATGCAAAGTGGCGCCCATTTTCGGGAGATTGACGGTCTTGATGGTTTTCCAGATCACGCCATCGGCGGAATCTGATAGGATGAAATCCTGACCCTTGCGCTCGATCCGGAACCAGGTGTTGGAATCGCCAGCTCCGGCGGGTTGGTTTCCCGCGCCGTTGATCATCGTGCTGTCGCAGTAGCGCGTCTGGCGGGCCGCCGAACCCATGACCGAGGCATACGGAATCGCCGATCCGCCGAGCGGTTCGCCGGGGCGGGCGTTCAGGATGTCCCGCATGATGATGCCCGCGAACCAGTTGTTGGCATCCATCAGTTCGGTGCCGTCGGCCTGGCGTTGGTTGGAGGTGATGTCCGCAAGTCTGGCGGTGAGAATTCCGTCGCCGGTCAACGGCTTGGTCAGCAGGCCCATGGATTCACCCACCAGCGTGACGCTGTCCGCATCCGCGCTGGTAGCCATCGGATAAAGATGGTGCTCAAGCTGGGTGAGTTCGAAGGGGCCGTGCTTGCCTGGCCCCGCCGGATCGTTGGCTTGTGCGGGAATGACGAGCGGCGCGCTGTCGAGGGTGCGGTTCTGATCATCGACGAGGCGTGCGTGGATCGCCTGTCCGCCGCCGCTCCAGAGAATGGCGGGGACGGGTTTTGATGGCAGCGTGCTGGATGTGAGAAAGTATGCGGCTCCGCGGGCACCCTGGCCGCTGTAGTAATCGAAGTCCGGATTGCTGGCGTAGTATTCCACGCGCGCTGCTGGATGGTCGGCCGGGATGATCTCGGCGGAGAGCATGAGCACGGTGCCGGAATCGTCCTGTTGCACGGCTTTGACCACGATTCTCGCCTCTGGCCCGCCGGGCGGAGGCGTATGGCAGAAGGCGGTGAATGGGATGACCTGATCACTCAAGCCGGGGCCGGACCAGGTAAGCTGCAGGAAATCATCGGCTTGCTGGAATTGGCGCGCGCCTTGGAAATACGGAACGGCTAACTTGTGATAGCCGGCGGCAAGCGCGATGGTTCCGGGCGTTTTGGCGATCGAGTGATAGTCGGCGGCATCGATCACCACCCTGTCATCGAGAATCAATCGCGCGCCGCTGGCGGAGATCAGGTTGAATTGATAGAGGCCGGATTCGGGAACGCGGAGAAAGCCGGTGAATTCGAAGGCATATCCGGTGCGGCTCAGGCGCGGGGTGAGGTCCGGCGTGGCGACGATACCCTGCCGTTTCGGCGTGAGTTCGCGGAATTCGGGAAGCATTGTCCAGGAGTCGGGTTTCTGGGACTCGAAGTAGCGGTATAAAAGTCCCGGAGCCAGCGGGGCTGGCTTGATCGCGGGCTGGATCGCGGCCCGTTTGATGGGAATTGTCACCGGGGCGGACAGCTGGCCAAAGATGTCGGTGATTTGGATGCGGGCAGCGGGACGTTTTTTAATAGATCCGATTTCCAAGACACATTGGCGTGCGTCCGGATCGTTCTCCACAGCGGATGCGATCACGGTTCCTCCGTCAAGAATCTCGACCGACCAACCTAACTGCGGTGAGTTTTTGGCATCCACCTGCCACTTTACGACGCAGCGTTTGCCAGCCCCTTCCGCAGCGGGCGCGGTGATCCTAACATTGTCGAGGAAATCGGGTGCCGCGGGCTGGTTGAGGTTGACCAGCTGAGTGACCACGGGAATGACCGTGTGTTTTCCGCTTTGCGGGTCGAGCGGCGTGCGGGTTGTTTCCAGCAGCACCGAGCGCTTGTCGGAGGGCTGTGTCAGCTTGATGAGATCCTCCTTGTGATTGTAGGCGGAGAAATCCGGCTCGGAATCCCACTTGTCATTGCGCATCGCATACACATTACGGAACTCCGCCGCACAGGTGTTGGTGGCATTGTCGCTGATGTATTCGCAAAAGCCGCCCATCGAGTTGAAGCCGGTGAGTTCCGCCGGAAACTTGAAAGTGGCGAGGTGATGCCATTCTCCGGTGGTGAGGGATTTCATCCAGACACCGGCATAGCCGAGGTGCGGGCTCGCTGCGACCGGAGTCCAAACGCGGTTCACGAAGCGATACCATTCCTTGGGTTTGAACTCGGCCGCCGGCCATAGCCCCTTGATGCCGCCCGAGCTGCCTTCCCATGTCGAGCGGACCCAGCTCATGTGTTTTCCGGCGTGGATGAAGTCGATGCCGGAGGCGGGCGCGTCCTTGCCGCTCATCTGCCATGACGCGTATTGAATGAGGGTTGGCGCGTTACGGGTGTTGCTGACGATGCCGCCATAATACGGTGCGTGCCACCCTTCCTTGGAATGGCTGAATCCGGGATAGGTGGCGATGTAGATGCTATCGGTCCAATACGGGTAGCTGACGTCATAAGTGATGCATTGCTGCGCATCCTTGGTTTCCCGGGTCAGAGCGAAGTAACTGGCATTTGCGGCCGGCGAGAGCAGGGCTGCGGCGAGGATGAAATAGGGAAGGATTTTCATGGCGAGATCTAGTGGAATCAGGGGCGTCGTCCAGCCAATCCTGGTAGGAGTGGAAGGGCAAGGAAATGGCAGAACCGGATCATTTTGGTGGTATGGCAGCGGTCTGTGAACGATGGGTCAGCAGGAGTGGTGTGTAAAACTCCAATTCATTTTTGGGCCCAGGCACCGGTCCGGTGGGTCGCGAGATGCTCTTGCGGCAAGCCGGTCCGCTGGGAGCTTTCAACTGGGGTTTTTCGGCTGATGCCGGGAAATCGCATGTGGGCGGCATCTGATTGTAGACAAGGGTGCCGTTAGATCCGGAGAAAAAGTTGATGCCCAGGCACTCTCAGAGCCATTCCGAACTCTCCCGCAAGCTCTTCAACCCTATCTCGGATCTCTATTCCGTATCAGCTAGGCTGCCTGACAAGCGCCACGACCGGCAACGAGTTCCTCCAACATCACGCCGACCAGAATGTGGCGTACATCGACCCCGGCCATTTCTTCAAAGCGCTCAAAAGCCCGCGCCGGCTCGCGAACATCATCTCCCTCAACGACCTGCTATACCGCCGCACATGAAGATTTGGGAAAAAGAGAGGTGGCTTTTCTCCTGAACCTCAGGAATTCACCAGAATGCACGACTGGAGATATCAACTCCCACAGCGACGTGGCTTTGCTGGAAAATCTATGGAGCAACACCCCGGAACCGACGTCGCGCTAGTCATGGATAACGCGAGTTATCCGCGCTGGCGTTAGTGATTTCGGCCGCTGCGGTATCAGGCGACTGACGGAGACGTTCGATGTCCGAGACAGCGGGGACCGGAATCCTACTTTTCACAAATCCCGACGCGCGGCAGCAGATCAAATTTTTGGGCTGACATCGTCTCTGCGGGCGGTTTGTTAGGTGAGAAGTCGCGGCAGTGATCTTTTCACATCCCAAGCGGTAGTATCGTGAAATTTGGCAAGCCTATGAAGGTTCTGATATTTCGTGAAAACCCGCGCTTTCACAGCCAGGAGGCGCCGTCCGGGCTTCGCGGTATGAAATGGACGGTTGCAAGAGGAGCGAGCGGGGGGTGAAACCGGCGATCATTTCGCGGCACGCGCCATAAAAGGTGTAAGTGGCGGTGACGCGGAGGAGCCACTCGCGGGTTTGTGCATGGAAGGATTCGTGAATCTGAAACTCGCCGGTGATGAGGGTGAAACTCTCGTATCTGCCATCGCGATGAATCGGAGGCGGAATTCGCCATTTCCTCCCGGGTTTCGAGAGCCATCGCTGAGAACTTCCTTGTTAGGCCGCGCCAGCCGATGGGGGCCGTTACCTTGGGTGCGGAGAAGTAGCCTCACTAGGGCTCGAACCTAGAATAACGGAATCAGAATCCGGTGTGTTACCATTACACTATGAGGCTTTTCACGTTGCCGCCTTGCGGTGGCGGGGAACCTAGCCCGGGGTCCGGAGGTTTGGCAATCTTTTCAGCCTACCGAAAGCATCGGAATCGTCCGCCTCCGGCACGCGTGCGTCTGCTGACACCGCGCAGGGCGATCGACGGAGCGGAGCGCTCCGGCTGGAATCCGCAAGATTTCCCCTAAACGAAACGGTATGTGGTGCCCGCTCCGCGCCGGGCTGCCACGATGGCTTCGCCGCACCGCTTTCCGATCAATCCGCGAATCGCCACCTTCATGAACGTCATTTCCCAATCCCTCTGCCTGCTCGCCCTCCTCGCGCTGCCCGCCGCCGCCGCGCCGCCCAACATCCTGGTCCTGATCGCCGACGATCTCGGCGGGCAGGATCTCGTTTGCGACAATCCGGACTCGTTTTACGAAACTCCGAATCTCGACAAACTCGCCGGGCAGGGTGAGCGATTCACCAACGCTTACGCGGCGAATCCAGTCTGCTCGCCCACGCGATTCGCCCTCCAGACCGGGAAGTGGCCGACGCGCGACGGCCTGACGAATTGGCTCCCCGGCGTCCGCACCGAGCGATTCCGGAGCGCCACGCTCACCCGCGCCCTGCCCGCCGCGGAGACCACGCTCGGCGAGGCGCTCGGCGGCGCGGGCTACTGGACGGGGTTCGTCGGCAAGTGGCATTTGGGCGAATCCCCGGAAAATTGGCCGGAGAAAAACGGCTATGACGAGAACGTCGCGGGCTGCTCCGCCGGCCACCCGAAAAGCTGGTTCTCCCCTTACGGAAATCCGCGGCTCAAGGACGGGCCGGAGGGCGAATTCCTCACCTCGCGCCTCGCCGGCGAGACCATCGCGCTTCTGGAAAAGGCGAAAAAATCCGGCAAACCCTTCTTCCTGTGCCATGCGTTCTATCAGGTCCACACGCCGCTCAAGGCGCCGGAGGATCTCGTCGCGAAATACCGCGCGAAGTCCGAAAAGCTGGGCCTCACCGCCCGCTTCGGCACCGAGATTCAGTATCTCCTGAATGAGAAACAGCCGCGAAAAGTCCGCCTGAACCAAACGCTGCCTGTCTATGGCGCGATGGTCGAGGCCATGGACACTGCCGCGGGCCGGATCCTCGCCGCGCTCGACGACCTCGGCCTCGCGGAGAACACCCTCGTGATTTTCACCTCGGACAACGGCGGCCTCTCCACCGCCGAGGGCCTCCCGACCTCGAATCTGCCCTTCCGCGGCGGCAAGGGCTGGGTCTATGAGGGCGGCATCCGCGTGCCGTTTCTCGTCCGCTGGCCCGGCGTCACCACCGCCGGCAAGGTGCTCTCCACGCCCGTCACCACCCTCGATATTTTCCCGACCGCGCTCGCCGCCGCCGGGAAATCCGCCCCCGCCCCCGATGGCGCCGACCTCGCGCCCGTCTTGCGCGGCGGCACCCTGCCGGACCGCGATCTCTTCTGGCACTACCCGCATTACAGCAACCAGGGCGGCTTCCCCGGCGGCGCGATCCGCTCGGGAAATTGGAAGCTCGTGGAAAATTACGAGGACGGCTCGATCGCTCTCTACGATCTCGCGAAAGACCCCGGCGAGCACACCGATCTCGCCCCGGCCGATGCCGACCGCGCCGGGGAAATGCGCGCCAGGCTCCACGCATGGTATCGCGAAACCGGCGCGAAATTCCTCCGCCAGAAGAAGGGCGGCGAGCAGCCGTGGAAACCCGCCGCGAAGTAGCCGCCGCATGCCCGCCCCGCTTCGCACGAACCTGACGGCCTGAGGGATTTCCATGCTTTTCCTCCACCCATGGCTGCTCGCCGGGCTGGCCGCCGCGGCCATTCCCATCGTCATCCACCTCGTCCGGCGGCGCTCCGCCCGGCCCATCGAGTGGGGCGCGATGCGGTTCCTGTTCGACACCGTCAGCGTCCGCCGGCGGAAAATGGAGTGGGAGGACCTGCTGCTCATGGCTGCCCGCTGCCTGCTGATCGCGCTGGCCGCGCTGGCGATTTGCCGGCCGTTCGTCCCGCCGGACTCGCAGGTCCCGTGGCTGTTCGTGCTACCCGCCGCATTGCTCGGGATCGCGCTTTTTGGCGCGTCGTTCGTGCTCGGCGGGGCGAAATCCCGCTGGCTCGCCCGCCTCGCCGCCGTCGCGCTGCTGGTGGCGGCCGGCGCGCTCGTCGTCCTCGAAAAGCGGCTGAATCTCAAACGCTTCCAAGCCACCGGCCGGCGCGACGTCGCCTTGGTCATCGACGCGTCCGCCTCCATGGAAATCGTCCGGGACGGGAAATCCGCCTTTCAGCGCGCCGTCGCCGAGGCCCGCCAGCTCGTCGTCGAAGCGCCGCAGGGGACCGCGTTTTCCGTCGTCCTCGGCGGTCCCGCGCCCGAGGCGATCACCGCCGAGCCGCTCCACCACCGCGCCGATGTCCTGGGCGTGCTCGACAATTTGCAACCCGCCGGCGGCAGCTTCCGCGCTCACGACGCGCTTGGCATGGCCACGCTCGGCCTCGCCCAAGGGACGAATTCCTCCAAGCAAATCGTGGTCTTCACCGACGCCCAGCGCTCTGGCTGGCGGTTGGAAAATCCCGGCGCTTGGGACGCCCTTGCCGCCGCCTGGAAGACCCTGCCCACCCGGCCCAAGCTCATCCTCCGCGACCTCGGCGCCCCGGCCGATTTCCGCAATGCCGCCCTCTCCACCCTCGAAATTTCCCGCGGCCTCGTCGGCACCGACCGCGCCGTTGTCCTCCGCGTCACCGTGGAAAATACCGGCGCCGTCCCCGTCACGCCCGGCCCCGTCAGCGTGGAAATCGACGGGAAATTTATCGGCAAATCGCCCGTCGGCCTGCTCGCCGCCGGGCAGACCGACACCGTGGAAGTCCGCCACCGCTTCACCCGCGCCGGGCCGAACGTCGTCACCGCCCGGCTCGACACGCCCGATGATCTCTCGTCCGACAACCGCATCGAGCGCGTCGTCCTCGTCCGCCAGCGGCTGCCGATCCTTCTCGTCGAGGGCAATCCGGCCGGTTCGTTTTTCGACCGCGCCGCCGGCTATTCCGCGCTCGCGCTCGCGCCGTCCGCCGCGCTCATCGGCGGGAAATCAGCCGGGGCCACCTTCCTGATGGACCCTCGCGTCGTTGCCGCCACCGCCCTCCAGCCGGAGGATTTCGACAATGCCTCGGTGATCGTCCTCGCCGATGTCCCGCGCCTGCCCGCCCGGCTCGCCGGATTGCTCGCCGGGAAAGTCGCCCAAGGCAGCGGCCTCATCGTCATCGCCGGCCCGCGCGCCGACGCCGCTTTCTACAATGGCTGGCAAGGCATCGGCGGTCCCGTTCTGCCTCTCCCGCTCGGCCCGGAAGCCGCGGATCCCGCCAAATCCGGGATTTCTCCGGCTCCGTCCACCTTCACCCACGAGGCGCTCGCAGGGCTTGGCGGGAAATCCGATCTCGGCACCGCGCGCGTCAGCCGCTGGCGCGCGACCGGCCCGCCCGCCGCCGGCGCAGCCCTCGCCGCCGCATTTTCCAATGGCGACGCCTTCCTCGCCACCCGGACGTTCGGCAACGGCCGCGTCGTCCTCGCCACCTGCGCCTTCGACGCCCGTTCGGGAAATCTTCCGGCAAAACGCGGCTTCGTCCCGCTCGTCCACGAGCTCGCCGCTTGGGCCGCCGGCAGCGGCGCGGAACTCAATACCGATGCGTCTTGGAATCCCTCATTCGCGCTCAGCTCCTGGTCCGGCGGCCTTTCCGCCAGCTACTTCCGCACGGATCGCAAAAAATCCGACTCCGACCTCCAGCGCATCGACCCCGCCATCGACTTCGACTGGGGCAATGACCGCCCGGCCCGCAAAATCCGCGCGGACAACTTCTCCGTCCGCTGGGAAGGCACCCTCACCGCCCCCGTTTCCGGCGAATACACCCTCGATGCCGAGGTGGACGATGAGTTGGAAATCCGCCTCGGCAGCGCCGCCCCGCTCCGCGCCAACCGCAGCCAGCCCGAACTCGGACGGGTCACGCTCACCGCCGGCGAGGCCGTCCCGTTCCTCGCGGATTTCCACGAAAATGGCGGCGAAGCCTACGTGCGGCTTTATTGGACGCCCCCCGGCGGCGTCCGGCAAATCGTCCCCGCCGCCGCCTTCCAGCCCATGGAAACGGGGAAATCCGCAACCATGCAAACGCTCGATCCGCGCGGCATGCCCCTCACCGCCACCTTGGAAAACGGCCGCCGGGGCCGGCAAATCGCCATCGCCGGCCCCGCCGTTCCCGGCGTCTATCGCATCGCCACCGGCGGCAGGCTCGACGGGATTTTACCCACCGCCGACGATGGCACTCTGCCCCTCGCCGTCACCCGCGATCCCGCCGAAAGCCGCTTCGAGCCGATGACTCCGACCGATCTCGACCTCATCCGCCGCCGCGCCGATCTCCTCCAGCCCCGATCCGCCGCCGACATCCTCGGCGTCATGACCGGCAAGGGCTTCGGCCGGGAAATCGGGAAATGGCTCGCCCTTTCCGCGTTCGCCCTCCTGCTCCTCGAATCCGCCCTCTGCCGCTGGGTCTCCCGCTCCCGCCGCGCCGCCGACCCCGCCCCCATCGCCTTCGGCTGAACCGCGTGTCCGTCCCCGCCCGGAGTTCAAGCGTAAGCCGGCTATGCCTTATCCTCACCGCAGCGAATAACCGGCACCACCTCCGTGATTGGTGAACTAAAACTTCCAACCCAAACATCATGAGGATCGGTTACATCAAACGGATTGCGTTGGCATCCGAACCTGTCGGATATAGGATGGTCATTTGCCGGACCTCCGGCGCTTCCTTCTTGGGGTTGGAAGTCGTGGAACCGCTGAAGGTATATCTCCTCCATCGGCGTGGGAGCCAGGCGTCCCGAGTTCAAGGCGCCGCCCTCCGCAGGACGGTCGTCGGTTCGCTACTCTTCACACATGCCACGGTCCAAGATCGACCCCGGTGGAACCTCGGACGCTTGCCATGTAGCGTCCGTCGATGCTGGATTCTTCATAACGTTGGTGAATCTCCTTCCACAATGTCACTTTTACGGGACTATATCAACCTTCAGGCGTTTGCGAGACGCCCTGTGGCCTGCGTGATTTTGTCCCTATCGGGACCTGCGGGATCGCTCCGCACTTTCAGGAGGCGCTACCGCGCCCGAGGCAGTCTGTTTACGCTTCAGTCGTGCCGTTTCCCCACCCATCGGCCTCCAAGACACCCTCCGGGTTCATGTTGGTAACGCGGTGACTCCCGCGAAGTTCTAATGGGTTAGCTGACATGACTGCAACACTCGGTAGTTTCCACTGGCTAGATTTTGAAACAACAGGTCTTTCACCTGATAAGAAGCGCCTTGCTTTGCTCGGCGCACAACGTCGATGTCCACACATCCGCTACCGGGAGCGAGGCTTTGACTCGGGTCGAGGGTTGTAGCTACGCGGGAAAATCAAACTCGGAGCGGGTAGCGGATTGTGGCGCGACGCCTTGTTAGGCTCTTCTTTTGTTGCGTAAGTTCCGGCATCGAATCGTACAAAACGATCGTCATTCGGGGTGCGCCTTCGCCATTCGGAAATCCAAGGCATGATCGTGAAAACGATGCTTGCAGCAACTGAAGTTGCAACGAAGGAAAACCACAAGCACCACAATCCCCCCACACTCCACCCATCCTTGATTGTGTCTGGGTCACTCATAGATCGGTTGTGAACAACTTGCTGAACAGCGACGACGTTTCCGTGAACCCAATTCCCAGGCTGGCAGTAGCCAGGTCCACTAGAGTCCGTGCAATCGTAAAGCCCATCGCTACAAACCTCCCATCCAACCGTGCACATGATCGTTATCACGACCATCCACACGGTAAACTTTGCCACGATTTTAAGGATGGGATTCATTTCTGGCTAACGTTAGATGTGAAGTCACCGCGTCATTGCGTTGATCAAGAGGTGAAATTGAAAAACTGTGGGGCGGATAACATCCGTTACTTGTTAGATCTAGGGTTGGATTCGAATGACTGATTCGTCGTAGTAGTCAGACTTCAAGCTGAAGCCCGGAGGAAGATTCAAGAACGCAGCTTCTGTGATTTCCATCTCGTGATCGGTAGTGTTTGAAATCTGGCATAAAGTAACTTGTTCAGAATATCCGAGTCTGCCCCAAGAAGATTCAGAAAGTTTTGTCGCCTCAACGCCTTTAAAAGCACTCACATCAATCCTTACCCTGTTTTTGAATTCGCTGTCTGGCAAAATCTGACGAATCAATGTCAGTTGCCCCCCCTGTTCGCTTCGGGGCATGATTTGCAACTCGGGCTTTTGAATCACCTGTAAAAGATCCTCACCGCCTCTTTCTTTACCCATTTTGAACGCTTGTCGACAGGCCGAAGCACCGACCAAAAGCACGAGCAAGACCCAGCCCATGCGAGAAATCAGTTTCAATTTTGAATTCGAACTCGTTTTTTCTGAGCTATTAGGGTAGGGACGTCGGTTGGCCGACGCCCCCCTCGCAGATCCCGGCTTGCGGAATTACCGCACCGGGCTCCTCAGGAATGCGCGCAGGTGGAACTTCGATCATAATTGGCGTCTTGTTGTCGGACCATTTCATACGGTGCTCGGCTGGTGGTGTCTAGCGGTTCTTGGCCACGGCTTCTCGTTCACCTGCGGATCCGGCATTTGCCAGCGCTCCCACGCGGCCACGAAGGACCTGACCGTGAAGCTTTTGCGCTGGCTGCGCCGGTTGAGCCACTTGTAAACGAGCAACT
>JBBSUD010000154.1:0-12885 GCA_038235225.1 Verrucomicrobiales bacterium | reverse complement strand
TAAGGATTTCAGCAGCTTTCGCGCCGCCATTGACCGGTGTGTGGACGACTTCGAAGACAAGCGCAAACCTGAACTCAAAAGCCTGCTAGCGCTGAACTTTCAATTCTTCCAAAATCACAAATCCTAATGCGCGGCAGTATAGTTCGTTTTCCGCCCTGACGGGGCGGGGGAATCTTTCAAAGCAACCCGCGCCGATTTCTCACCCCTTCAAAACACCATCCAGCCAAGCGATGAGGCGTTTACGATATTCGTCGCGGTTGTTGGTGAGGGAGGTGCCGTGGCGGCCGTCCTCAACTTCGAAGAGGGTTTTGGGTTGGCGTGCTTTTTCGTAGAGTTCGAGGCCTTGGGAGACGGGGACGACCTCGTCCCGATCGCCGTGGACGACGAGGAAGGGGACGGGGGCGAGCTTGGCGACGTAGTCGTTGGGCGACAGTTCGTCGGTGACGATGCTGGCACCGAGCTGGCCACCGAAGACGCCGGCCATGGCTTTGTAACTGGCAAAAGCGCCATCCACGACGATGGCGCGCAGCCCTTTCACGGGCGATTCGCCGAGGGCGGTGACGGATTGCGCGCCGCCGAGGCTGTGACCGAAGCTGACCAGCTTGGATTTGTCCAAATCCTTCCGGCTGAGGGCGTAGCGGAAGGCGGCTTTGACGTCGTCGATCATGCCCCGGCGATCAACGCTGCCGCCGGATTTCCCGAAGCCGCGGTAGTCGTAGAGGAGGACGTTGTAGCCGGCCTCGGCCATCCAGGCGACGAAGCCGAGGTGGTAGCTCATGGAGCCGGCATTGCCGTGGGAGAAGACGATTGTGGCTTTGGCAGCCTTGGGATTGCGGTTTTTCGGGGCGATGAGCCAGCCGTGGAGCGGGGTGCCGTCCTTGGATTTGAAATCGACGGCTTCGTATTTGAGGCCCCAGGAAGTAGGGGTGCTGGGTTCGTCGCGGGTGGGGAAATAGAAGAGGCGATTGCCGCCGTCGCGTCCGAGCGCGCCTTGGGCGAGGCGGGAAAGATCGCCGTTTGGGTCGTCCAGAATCGCGCGCAGATCGCTGGCGCTGGCGGGTGGGGATTGGGCGGAGGCGACGCCGATGGAGGCGAGGAGGAGTCCGATGGAGCGGGCTGTCATTTGCAGGGTAATGGAGGCAGGAATGGGGATTTGTCGAGCGAAAGGGCGGCGGGGGTTGGCTTGCCCGGCCGGGGAATGCGGGTAGGGTCGGCAGATGAAATGGATAGCCACCGCCCTGATTTCTGCCGCCATCTGCCCGATTTCCCACGCTGCCGAGCGCTCCGGGCAGGCGGCCGCGGACTGGATTTCCGCCACGGCGCATGTCGATCCGGGGAAGCCGCTGCAGACGGGGATCCGGCTGACGGTGGACCAGGGTTGGCATACGTATTGGAGCAACCCGGGTGAGGGCGGGATGCGGATTTCCGTGAAATGGAAGCTGCCGGATGGCTGGACGGCGGGGGAAATCCAGCACCCCGCGCCGATCCGCTTCACGACCGGCGGGCTGCCGGGCTTCGGATACGTGGGCACTGTGGTTTTCCCAGTGGCGCTGACGCCGCCCGCGGGATTTTCCGGCAAGGCGGAGCTGAAAGCGGAGGTGTCGTGGCTGACGTGCGACGATGAGAAATGCGTGCCGGGAAATGCCTCGCTGGTCCTGCTGGTAACCGCGGGCGAGGCGGCGGAGGGCGGCGATGCGGCGACTTTGGCGGAGGCATTGGGGAAAATCCCCGTGGCGCTGGGGGACGCGGCCAAGCTGGAGGTGGCGGAGAAGGGAGAATCGCTGGTGTTGACGCTCTCCACGACCGCGGATGCGCTGAGGCCGCAGGATTGCGTGGTCTTCCCTGAGACGCCACAGGTGGTGGACGCGGCGGCGGAAATCAATTTCCAGAAATCCGGCGGGGGATGGACGGCGGAGGTGCCGAAGAGCGAATATGCAACCGGGAAAATCCGCGAGCTGACGTTGGTATTCGCGCCGAAAGCGGCCGGGTTGGCCCGCTCGGCGACGTGGCGGGCGGAGTGAGCGGGCGCCCGGAGTTCAAGCTTCAGCTTGCTCTTCGGCGTCGGCAGCGGAAGAGCAGCCTGAAGGCCGGTCTCCGGGCGGCGCGGGGTTCATACCTCAGCGCTTCTTCCGCAAGCGTTTGCCACTCAGACGGGTGGCGATGAGGTTCGGGCAGCGGCCTTTGGTGCGGAGCTGCTCGCAATTCGCCTCGATCTTGATGGTCTGCCGCAGCGGCTTGAACCCGAGTCGGCGGGTGACGCAGTCATTGAGGAGATCGAGGTGCGTGTCCTCGAATTCAACGATTTTCCCGCAGTCGATGCAGACGAGGTGGTTGTGGGAGGGCTTGTCGAGGAAGTTGGGATCGTAGGTAGTCTGGTTCTCGCCCAAGTCGATTTCCCGCAGGAGATCGGCCTCCACGAGCAGGCCGAGCGTCCGATAGACAGTCGCGCGGGACGTTTCGGAATCGACCTTCCGGACGCGGTCAAAAAGCTCGTCGGCGGTAAAATGCTCGTCCCGCGAGAAGGCGACCCGGGCGATGGTTTCGCGCTGGTTGGTCCGGCGCAGGCCCTTGCGGCGGATGAAATCGTCGAGTCGTTCCCGGATGGCGGTTTCCACACCGCATCTCTAGCCGCCCGGCGCGCCTTGGCAAAGGGGAAAGCGGCGGATCCGGCGGGTCTAAATGCGGTAGGCGTCGCGATTCCGCAGGACGGACTCGAAGGCGGGCCGGGGGTGGCAGAGCCGGTCGATGAGATCGTCCCAGATTTCCCGGCCCTCAAGGATTTCCACCTCGATGCGCAGGAAATACACAGGCACGTCGACGACGGCGGGCCGCGGAAAGCGCACGGCGTCCTTCTCGGTGGTGACGATGAGCTCCATATCGCGCTCGACGCAGCGCTGCATGAATTTCTCCACCTCCTTGCGGGAGAAGCGGTAGTGATCGGCGAAGCGGCGGCGGATTTCCACGCGCGCGCCGAGCTTGGCCAACGATTTCTCGAACGCCTCGGGCACGGCGATCGCACTGATGGCGCCGACCCACTTGCCTTCGAGGAAATCCAGCGGGAGGCGCTCGCTCGTGAAAACGTTCTCCAGATAGATCGGCCCGTGGGTGCATTCGACGATTTCCGCGGTGCGGTTGTATTTGCGGATGCGGGTGATGAGGGCGTCATTCGGCGAGCCATCGCACTTGGTTATCAGGATGTAGCTGGCGCGTCGGAGATTCTTCGGCGGCTCGCGGAGGGTGCCGCGCGGCAGCAGTGCCTCGGTGCCGAAGGGCGCGCCGGAATCCACGAGCACGATGTCGATGGAGTGGGCCAGATCGAGGTATTGCATGCCATCGTCGAGCAACAGCGTGTCCCGCCCGAGGTGGGAAATGGCGAAGTGGCCGCCTTTCACGCGATTCTTGTCCACCACGACGGCGACGCCTTCGAGGTTCTTCGCGAGCATGAATGGCTCGTCGCCGGCGAATTTGGAATCGAGCAGAATGGTGCGGCCGGTGGAGACCACCTTGGGCATTTTCTCCGGCGGCACGGCGCGGCCATTGGCATCCGTCCAGCGCTGCGGGCGATCGAGCTTCTTGGATTTATAACCGCGGGAAAGGATGGCAACCCGGCGGCCGCGGTCGCGCAGGGAGCGGGCGAGCAACTCGACTACCGGCGTCTTGCCGGTCCCGCCAACGGTGATATTCCCGATCGCGATCACCTGCGTCCCCAAATGGTGTTGCGCCTTCCAACCCTTGCGGTAGCGGCGGATGCGGATCTGCACGATGATCCGGAAAACCCCGGAAAGCGCCCGCATCAGGAAGCGCATGAGCGTCGCGCGGAAGCCTCTGGCCCGGCCGAAGATCACATCCGCCCCCCAGCGTTCGAGCTCCTCGAGTAGTTCCTTCATCGCCTGCGACGAGGATGTTCCGGCGCTTCCGCGAGCGGCAAGCGCCAATGACCCGGCGGATGGCTTCGGGAAATCCGCGGGGTTTCCGTCAAAGATTTTTTTGACCGCGATGAGTAGGGACGAGAAATCGGGTAGGAAATCCCGGCAGCGCCTGGAGTTCGAACTTCAGTTTGCTCTTGGGCGGCCGCTCGGCGGAAGAGGCCGCCCGGAGTTCAACCTTCAGGTTGCTCTTCCGAATCCCAAGCGCGTCGGCCATCGCTCCGCAGCAAAAAGGCGCGCGGGCGGAGACCGCCGGCGCGCCTGGGAAGGGGATTTTTCCTATCAGTATTTAACCGAGCAGCCGTATGGCTGGGTTTTGGGATTTGCGACGGTCTTGCCGGCGAGGACGGCTTCGAGGGAATCGGCGAACCATTTGTCGGCGGTGGCCACGTCGGCTTTGTCAGTGGTGGGCTTGGAATCGATGGCGCCGTTGTAAACGAGGGTGCCTTCCTTATCGATAATGAACATATGCGGGGTGACCTTGGCATCGTAGGCTTTGCCAATTTTGCCATCGCCATCGACAATGATGTGGCTGGCTTTGTTGCCCTTTTCCGTGGCGAACTCGCCGAATTTGGAGGATTCCATATAACCTTCCTTGTCCTTGGCGGCGGAGTTCACGGTGATCCACACGACGCCGTCCTTGGTGGCTTGGCTTTGGAGTTTCTGCATGTTCCCGGCGCCATAGTGTTTGTTCACGAAAGGGCAGTCGAAGTTGACCCATTCGAGGACGACGACTTTGCCTTTCATGTCCTTGAGAGAGACTTCGGAGCCTTTGGAATCCTTGGCGGAGAAGGCGGTGGCGGGTTTGCCGACTTCCGCGGCGTGGGCGGTGGCGAGTGCGATGACTCCTGCAATGGCGGATCTGAGGATGGTTTTCATGGTAATGATTTTCAGGGGTTGAACGTGCAAGCTGGCGCGCTTTCCCATGCTGTCGAATGGGAAAGTCGTGGGGATTTCCACTTGTCAGTCGTTCCGGGTGAGGAAGAGGCAGCCTGAAGGCCGGACTCCGGACGGCGGGAAGAGGCAGCCTGAAGGCCGGACTCCGGACGGCGGGAAGAGGCAGCCTGAAGGCTGGACTCCTTTAGCAGGCGTGCTCTTGCAAGTCCGCCAGATCGCAGAACTCGAGGGCGAATTCGTGGGTGGCTTCGAGGACGACCTGCGGGGCCTTGCCGGCGTGAAGAGCTTCCTGCCAGCGAGGGGCGCAGAGGCACCATTGATCGCCGGGCTTGAGGCCGGGGAACTGGTGCTCCGGGCGCGGGGTGGAGAGGTCGTTGCCGGAGGATTTCGAGTATTCGAGGAAATCGGCGGTGACGCGCGCGCAGACGACGTGGGCACCGGAATCCCCGGTGCCGGTGCGGCAGCAGCCGTCGCGGTGCCAGCCGGTAACGGGGTCGAGGGAGCAGGCGACGAGGGTCGTGCCGAGGACGTTGCGGGCGGGGGCTTGGGTGGATTGGGCCATGATTTTTCAGATGTCGGACAGGCGGCCGGTGCTGTCGCCGAAGCGCTCGACGGAGGGGACGCCCATGGTATCGAGCATGTTCAGGTAGAGATTGCTCATCGGGGTGGGGGAGAGCGCGAGGTGGCGGCCGGGATTGAGCCTGCCGCCGCCATTTCCGGCGAGGACGATGGGGAGATTCGTATGCGAGTGGCGGTTCCCGTCGGAATTCGCGCAGCCATAGACGATCATGGAGTTGTGCAGGACGGAGTTGCCATCGGCGTCGGATTTCGCTTCGAGCATGCCGAGGAATTCAGCGAAGCGCTCGGCATAGAAACGATCGATGCGGGTGACCTTTTCGATCATGTCGGCATCGTTGCGGTGGTGGGTGAGGGAGTGGTGGCCCTCGGCGATGCCGATGTCCTGGAAGGAGCGGTTGCTGCCATCGTGGGCGAGAATCATGGAGGAGACGCGGGTGGCGTCGGTCTCGAAGGCGAGCGCCATCATGCGGAACATGAGGCGGATGTAATCGTCGTAAGCGGCGGGGATGCCCTCCGGCGTCGGCATGGCGGGATCGGGAATGTCGGTGTAGCCCTCGGCGGTCTGGATGCGGCCTTCGATTTCGCGGAGTCCGGTGAGGTATTCGTCGAGCTTGGCCTTGTCCCGGTGGGTGAGCTGGCGCTGGACGGATTTGGCGTCATCCATGACGAAATCGAGGATGGAGCGCTGGCGGGCGCGGCGCTGGAGGAGGCTGGAGCCGCGGCTGCCATGCTCGCCGGAGCCGAAAAGGCGCTCGAACACGGCGCGGGGATTGGACTCGGGGGCAAGCGGCGAGGTGGGGGTGCGCCAGGAGAGATTCGACTCGTAGGCGCAGGAATAGCCGGAATCGCAGGGACCGGATTTGCGATGGGGATCGCTGGAAAGCTCGAGTGAGGCGAAGCGGGTGCGCGCGCCGATTTCCCGGGCGGCCATCTGGTCCACGGAGATGCCGGCGCGGATGTCACTGCCGGCGGTTTTCTTAACGCGGACGCCGGTGAGGAAGGTGCCGTTGGCGCGGGCGTGGTCGCCGGCGCCGTCCGCGCCGGCCTCGGCATTGAGGTGCTCCAGCCCGGAAATCACTTGGACGCGGTGGCGGAGCGCTTCGAGCGGGGAAAGGGTTTCGCCGAATTGAAAATCCTTGCCGGTGCCGGTGGGCGACCATTTGTCCGGGATGGCTCCATTCGGGAAATATAGGAAGGCCATGCGCAGCGGCGCGCCGGTGGCGGTGGTGGCGAAAGCGGGCGCGGCGGCTCCGGCGGCGAACGCGCGACCGGGCAGCAGCGCTTCGAAGGCGGGCAGGGCGATGGTGGCGCCGAGGCCGCGGAGGAAGCCGCGGCGGTTGGTGGAATCGAGTTTCATAATGGGTCCCTTTGGCGGCGTTGGAATGGTGCGGAATCGACGATGCCGCGGATGAGTGTGGAGAATTTCCCGCCGCTCGCCTCCAGGCTATCCACGATGCTGTCGATAGTCGTGATGTCGCCGGCTTCGGTGCCGCGGCCGAGCGCGTAGATCAGGGATTTCTCGGTGAGGCAGCGGTAGAAATCCGTGTGGCGGGTGGTGGCCAGGATGTGCTTGAGTTCGCTGACATCGGCGAATTTCTCGCCGGTGAGGAGCTTGCCGGGGGAGGTTTCCAAGGGCTGGCCGAGCTCGGCCTCGCGCCAGGCGCCCATGGCATTGAAATTCTCGAAAGCGAGGCCGAGCGGATCCATGCGGTCGTGGCAGGATGAGCAGAGTGGCTGCTCGCGGTGGAGGGCGAGCGCCTGGCGCAGACTGAGAGTGTGCCCGTCCGCCGATTTCTCCGATGCCTCCAGCGACGGAATGTCCGGCGGCGGCGGCGGCGGCGGGGTGCCGAGGAAATTCTCCAGGACGAAAAGCCCGCGCTTCACCGGCGAGGTGCGGGTGGGATTCGAGGTGACGGCGAGCACGGCGCCCATCGTGAGGACGCCGCCGCGCGGGCTGCCGGCGGGCAGCTTGACGAGGCGCATTTCCCCGCCGCGGACGCCGGGGATGCCGTAGTGGCGGGCGAGTTCCTCATTGAGAAATGTGGAATCGCTCTCGATAATCGAGAGCGCGCTGCCATCGCTGCGGAGAAGATGGCGGAACACCATTTCGGCCTCGCGGCGCATCGCGTAGCGGAGCGAACCGGAGAATTCGACCTTTCCCCGCTCGCGGAAACGCCGGCGCATTTCTTCCCGCTCCGCGTTCAGAATGGCGAGTTGGGCGTGGTTGCCGGATTTCTCCGCCGCGTCGATCTCGCGGCCGAGACGCTTCCAATTTTCATATTGCGCCTCCATGTCGGTCTCCGATCCGGCATCGCGGGCGGCCACGCGGCCGGCGTCGATGCTGACGCTCTCGACATCGCGCGTCTGGAGCCACTGGCCGGCGAAATTCCGGACGAATTCGTCCGAGCGATCGTCTTGGATCATGCGGTCGATCTGGGCGGGCAAATCCTCGCGGAGCCGGCCGGATTCCGCGAGGCGGAGCAGCGTCTCGTCCGGCATGGTGGACCAGAGGAAATAGGAAAGGCGGCTGGCGAGCGCCCACTCGTCGAGCAGCGGGTGCGCCTGCGGATCGGCCTCCGGCAAGGTTTCCTCCATGCGGAAGAGGAAGCGCGGCGAGGCGAGCACAGCCGTCATGGCGCGGGCGATGCCACGCTCGAAGCTGCCGCCGGGCGCCTTCGCGGATTCGCCGGCGAGGTCGGCCAGCCGGTCGATGGTCGCGGCGTCAACCGGCCGGCGGTAGGCGCGGGCGGTGAAACGGGCGAGGATTTCCTTGGCGTAATCGTGCCGTCCCGCGGCATCGGCGGGCACCGCGGCGCGGGTGAAAAAGCGGTCGTAATTCGGCGGCTTGGCCGCGAATTCCGCCTCCAGCGGGCCTACGATCGTGGCTCCGCGAAATCCGAGCCGCACGTCCGGCGGACCATCGCCGAGGTCGGCAGGCTTCTTCGAGATTTCCTCCAACGGCTTGAGCACCAACCGCAGCGGGTGCTTGCCGGGCGCCCATTTCACCTCGATCGAGGAATCCAGCCGGTGGCCATTTTCCCACTTCAGCTCCCGGTGCAGCACCGGTTTGCCGTCGATGGACCATGCGCAATCCGCCCGGCCAGGGTCGAATGTGAACGAGCCGCGCACCGTGGCGTCGAGGACGATGCGGTAGGTGCCGGCCTGGCGGATTTTCACTTGGGCGGTCAAATCCGCGGCGTCGTAAAGGGAAATCCCGATTTCGCCGTCGTGGGTGCCGTTGAATTTCCCGGCCGCGATCTGGCGCTGCGGCGTGATGCCCGGCACCAGCGGCACCGCCTGCGCGACGATCGTCTCGGCGGCCTGCATGTATTTCTCCAGCAGCATCGGGGAGGTCGTCAGCACGTCGCCAATGTTGTCGAAGCCATAGCCGGAATCGTCCGCAGGGAACTCCTCGTCCGTGCGGAAATCGATGCCCATGAGGTCGCGGATCGTGTTCCGGTATTCGACGCGGTTGAGCCGGCGGAGCGTGACGCGGCCGGGGTCGGGCCGGGCTGGATCGAGCCGCAGGGCGTCGCGCTTGATCCAGCTCACGAGCATCGCCAAATCGGCGGCCGGAAGCCGCTTTTTCTTCGGCGGCGGCATGATCCCGGCGCGGACGTTCTTGAGCGCGTGGACCCACAAATCCGTCCGGCCCATGAGCTCTTCGGTAGTGGCGGAATCGTCGAAACTCACCTTCCCCTTGTGCGCGCCGTCGCCGTGGCAGTTGTAGCAATTGTCCTCTAGAATCGGCAGGATGTCCTTTTCGTAATCCACTGCCCGGGCCGACGGCGCAATGGCCAGCGAAGCCATGGCAAGCAGGCGCACGGATGCGGGGAAATGGAGCGAAATCGGCATGACGGGACGCGGAAGGGACCGGCGCGAGGCGCGCGGCTTACGATACGCGGCTGGGAAATCATGCAAGCGAACGGGTTGCGCCGTGGCGTGGCGGCGGTTTGAAACCGCCAAGCCCCTCCAACCATTCTCGCGAGATCAATCCCGCAGTCCCCGCAAGTCCCGTCCGCTTCATCACCGCGATTGGTGCGATTTCCACAGGGATTTCTGCGCAGGCCGCCAAGACGGATGACGTAGTTTCGCGGAAATGGATGCGGAGCGTGTGGTCATCGTCGGCGGCGGAGTCATCGGGTTGTGCTCGGCGTATTATGCTCTGGCTAAGGGGTTTCCCGTTACGATCGTCCAGCGCGAGGAAGCGGCGGGCGACAACTGCTCGATGGGGAACGCCGGCATGATCGTCCCCAGCCATTTCACGCCGCTGGCCGCGCCGGGCATGTTGGCCAAGGGAATGCGCTGGATGCTCAACCCGGAAAGCCCGTTTTACGTCCGCCCGCGGCTCGACCCGGCGCTGGCCCGCTGGGGCTGGCTGTTCCACCGCCACTCGAACGCCCGCCATGTCGCCGCCAGCCGCGAGCTGTTGCGCGACTTGAATCTCGAAAGCCGCCGGCTCTTCGAGGAACTGTCCGAAGACGAGGATTTCGGCCTCGTGAAGCGCGGCCTGCTCATGCTGTGCAAGACGCAGAAAGGCCTGGACGAGGAGGCGCGCGTCGCCGCGGAAGCCCGGGAAATCGGCCTCGGCGCGGAGGTTCTCGATGCCGATGGCGCGGACCTTCTCGACCGTGGCGTGACCATGGAAATCGCCGGAGCGGTGCATTTCCCGGAGGATTGCCACCTCGATCCCGGACGGTTCATGGCATCCATGCTCCGCCGCATCCGCGAAATGGGCGGGGAAATCGAGGCCGGCGACAGCGTGGACGGCATCGAGGCCCGCGGCGGCAAAGTGACCGCCATCACCGCCGGCGGCCGGCGCTTCGAGGGTGGGAAGTTCGTCATTGCCGGCGGTTCGCACTCCGCCGCGCTGCTGCGGAAAGTCGGCGTGAGGCTCCCGCTCCAGCCTGGCAAGGGCTACTCGCTCACCCTCCCGGACCCGCCGGAACTGCCGGAACTCTGCTCGATTTTCGCCGAGGCCAAGGTCGCCGTCACGCCGATGGATGGCACCCTGCGCTTCGGCGGCACCATGGAAGTGGGCGCGCGGGATCTCTCGGTAAACCAGGCGCGCGTCCGCGGCATCGTGAAATCCGTCCACGCCTATTTCCCGAAATTCTCCGAGCGCGATTTCGAAAATGTCCGCCCGTGGGCCGGCCTGCGCCCGGTTTCGCCGGACGGCGTGCCATACCTCGGCCCGGTCCCGCGGCTGCCGAATCTCGTCGCCGCCACAGGCCACGCCATGATGGGCCTGAGCCTCGGCCCCGTCACCGGGCGCATCGTCGCGGATTTGCTGGCAGGCGGGAAGCCGTTCCGGGAAATCGCCGGCATGGCGGTGGAGCGCTTTTAGCGGCGGATTTCCCCCTCTTGCCAACCCCCGCCCCCCGGCCTAAGCGCCGTCATGGCACACGCCGAACCCTCTGCCGCGCCCGCCGCGATTTCCCGCTGGCTCCTCACCGTCGCCGCGCTCGTCTTCGCGATGGTCATCGTGGGCGGCATCACCCGGCTCACCGAGTCCGGATTATCAATCACCGAGTGGAAGCCGTTCACCGGGGCGCTGCCGCCGCTCAACCAAGCGGATTGGCAGGCGGAATTCGCCAAATACCGGCAAATCCCCGAGTACACACAAATCAACGGCCCCGCCGGCATGACCCTCGCCGATTTCCAATTCATCTACTTCTGGGAATGGACCCACCGCCTGCTCGGCCGCGTCATCGGCCTCGCTTTCGCCCTGCCGCTGCTCTGGTTCTGGGTGCGCCGGAAAATCCCGCAGGGCTACAAGCTGCGCCTGCTCATCCTGCTGGCGCTGGGCGGGTTGCAGGGATTCATCGGTTGGTGGATGGTCGCCTCCGGCCTCACCCAGCGGACCGATGTCAGCCATTTCCGCCTCGCCACCCACCTGCTCACCGCGCTCTTCATCATCGGCGGAATCCAGTGGACGGCGCTCGATATGCGGCGGCTCGCGCGCGGTCCCGCCCGCCCGGCGCGGCTCACCGGCTTCGGCGCGCTGGTGCTCGCGGTGCTTTTCGTGGAATTGCTTTTCGGCGCGTTCATGGCCGGGCTGAACGCCGGCTACGTCTCGAACACCTGGCCGCTCATGTACGGCCACTTCTTCCCGCCGATGCTCAATTTTGCCCAAGGATTTCTCAACACTCTGGCCAACAACCCCATCGCCATCCACTTCACGCACCGTTGGTGGGCCTGGGTGCTCGTCGCCGCGCTGATCCTCCTCGCGCGCCGCGTCCGCCGGCTCGACCGCCGCGCCTCCCTCGCCATCCACATCGCCTTTGGCCTGCAAATCGTCCTCGGGATTTACACCGTGCTCTCGCGCGTGCGAATCGAACTCGCCGTCCTCCACCAGGCGACAGCCGTGGTCCTCCTCGCCGCCACCGTCTGGGGCGTCCACCTGCTCGGCCGGGAATCCAAAATACGATGAAGCTCCCGGTTACTTAGGATTTCCTTACTTTTTCCCTTTTGGAAATCCGGCCGAACGCGTTACCTCCGGCCCATGAAATATCTCGCGATTCTCACGGCGGCGCTGGTCCTCAACTCGTGCAATACCTTCATCGGCCTGGGTCGCGATACCAAGGCCGGCTACTACTGGACCAAGGGCAAATTCCAAGGCACCGGCGGCGGCGGCCAGGACAACTACGACAGCGGCGCGCCGGTTTATTGAGCCGCCGCCCGTCCCGGAGCGAAGAATTTCCGGTTTCGTCGCCAGTTCCGCTCTGCTTTGTTCGCGCCATGACCTTCGCCAGCAAAGTCACCATCGCGCGGATTTGCCTGGTCCCGGTATTCGCCGCGCTCGCCGTCTGGTATGGCGATACCGCCCGCGGCGGAAATCCGGAAGAATCCCTCCGCTGGTGGGCGCTCGCCGTGTTCGTTACCGCCGCCGCCAGCGATGGCGTCGATGGCTGGATCGCCCGCCGTTTCGACCAATGCTCCGAGTTCGGCGCGTTCATCGACCCCATCGCCGACAAGGCGCTGCTCCTCACCGGAGTCATCGTGCTGTCTCTCATCGATTGGGGCGCGCCCGGCTGGCGGCTGCCGCCGTGGTTCGCCGCCATCGTCATTTTGCGCGACTGCATCATCCTCGGCGGCATCAAGATTCTCTATCGAAACCACCGCCGGGTGAAAATCCGCCCCCATTGGTCGGGCAAGGTATGCACCGTCACCCAGATGATCGCCGTCGGCTGGGTCATGTTGAAAATCGTCCCCATCAGCCCGGTCTATCCCTGCGCCGTCGCCGCCTTCTTCACCCTCTGGTCCGGCCTCGAGTACATCCGCGAAGGCCGCCGCATCCTCGCCGGCCTCCCGCCGGAGACATCGCCCGGCGGAGTTTGAGAAAAATCCGGAAATTATCATTACGGCATGCGCGAAGCTCTTGGTGCCCAATCACGGTGGATCGCCCTGGGCAAAAGTCATTTCTAAAAAATTACCGCAGTAGATCATGGGAATTGGGATAAATATTGTTGGCTGCTGTTGG
>JBBSUD010000153.1:0-12918 GCA_038235225.1 Verrucomicrobiales bacterium | reverse complement strand
CTGGAGAAAGTGGGCACGGCGAACCCGCAGCGGCTGGCGATCCAGCGGCAGCTTGCGAAGCTGGAAATCGCGCGGGGCGAGACGGACAAGGCGATCGGCCGGTTCCGCGAGGTGCTCAAGCGGTCGCCGGGCGAGCGCCAGCTCCGCGAGGAATTCATCCGGCTGCTGGGCGATGGCGAGCGCTACGACGACGCGGTGGCGGAACTGGAAAAGCTGGCGGAAAGCGCGCCGGAAGATGCCGAACTGCAATTGCAGATCGCCAGCCTGCGCTCGCGGCAAAACCAACCGGACGCGGCGCTCGCGGCGCTGGAAAAGGCGCACAAGCTCCTCGGCGACGACGAGGCGGCCGGGCTGCGGATTGCCGGGCTGATGCTCAGCTATCATTTGGAAAAACCGGGCGAGGCGTTGCTCAAGTCGTTGGCCGAGAAGCCGGGGGCGAGTCCTTCGACACTGGAGGCGCTGGCCTCGCGCTACGGCCAGACGCTGCGGAAAGATGAGGCGGTGGCGCTGCTGAAGAAGGCGGGCGCGGGCAAGGATTTGGACGCGCTGCTGCGGACGACCGGCTCGATTTCCGCCCTCGGCGAGAGCAAGACAGCGTTCGAGACCTTGCAAGGGCGGCAGGAGGAATTCGCCGCCGAGCCGCGGTTTTTGACAGCGTATTGCCAGGCGGCGCTGGCGGCGGAAAAGCCGGCGGAAGCGGTGCCGCAGGCGCTCAAGCTGGTGCGGCTGGCGAGCCAGGCGAGCGAGCTGGCGGACGGCATCGGTCTGGCATCGCGGGTGATTTCCGGGGCGAAAAAAGCGGACGAAATCCGCGAGACGCTCGAGAAGCAGGACAAACGCTCGCCGGCGGAAACGTGCCTGCTGGCCTCGCTCCTCGAGGACGCCGGCGACTCGATGGCGGTGGAGAAATTGCTGGATCCGGCGACGGACTCGATGGTCGTCCATTTCCACGCTGCGCTGCTCGACCGGCGCGGGGATTTCGACCAGGCGATCGCCGTTATGACCCGCTTGGCGGACACCGACGAGGGCCGCAAGGCTGGCTATTTCAAGGATTTGTCCGAACTCCAGCAACGGGCGGGCCGGCCGAAAGAGGCGCTGGCGACGGTGGAGCGGTGGAAACTGGGCGCGCCGGGCGACAAGACGGCTTGGGTCGTGGGCAGCCGGCTGTTGCGCGAACTGGGCCAGCCGGAGGACGCGGTGAAAATGACGCGGCACGCGGTCGCGCGCTTCGAGGGCGATGTGGATTTGCAGGCGAGTCTGGCGTCGTTGCACGAGGACGCGGGGCAGTGGGCGGACGCGGAGGCAATTTACTGGCGGCTCTACGATGAGGGCCAAAGCCCGCTGGACCAGGCGCGCTGGGCGGCGCAGCTCGCGCAGCTCGCCAAACGCACCGGAGCGACGGCGGAGCTGGAGGAGAAGTTCCAGGAGCGGCAGCGCGGGAACCGGCGGTCGATCGGGCCGTTGCTCGCGCAGGCCGAGCTGGCGAGGATCACGAACAACGAGGACAAGCGCCGCGATCTGTTGCTGGAGGCGGTGCGGCTCCAGCCGAAGGACCTGGATTTGCGGATGCAGATCGCGGAAATCGAGGAGAAGGCGGGCAATCCGGAGCGCGCCCAGGCGGTGCTCGAGGAGGCGCTGCCGTTTGATGAGAACGGCCGGGTGCGCAGCGCGCTGGCGCAGGCGTATTTGCGCCAGGGCGAGGCGGTGAAAGGGATGCGCGAGCTGCGTGCGCTGTCTGGTAAAAGTGGCTTCGACGCGCGCTCGGCGGAGGCCGCGGCGGCAACATTGGCGGGAATCCAGCTCTACTCCGAGGCGATCGAACTGTTGCGCGGGGAGCTGAAGAACGGCGGCGATTGGCGCAGCCGCTACCTGCTAGCCACGCTGCTGGAGGAAGACGGCCGGGAGGACGAGGCGGAGCCGGTTTTCCTGTCCCTGCTGGCCGCCACGGGCGAAATCCCGGCCTTGGCCCCGCCGGCGGGAGCGAACCCGCAAAGCTATAATCCGTATGGAAATGTGCCGGCAAACCTGCGGGAAATCACGGAGACGATGGGCGCGGTGCAGGTCGCTTACGCCCAGCGGAACCGGAACGGCTACAATTATTTCGGCCGCCAGCCGGGATTTATCAAAGTCGGGAATTTCGTGCTGCCGGACGAGCCGGAAAAGGCCCGCCTGCTCGCCGCCGTCCACCTCGCCACCTTGGCCGGCCGTGGCGGGAAATCGGATGCGGCGCTGATTTTCCAGATGGAAGCGGCGGGCGCGGCGGACCCGGATTTCCTCACCGCCCTGGCGACCGCGAAGAACGGGGACGACCAGCCGGACATGATGAAGATTTTCGCGGGATTTCCGGAAAAGCCCGGCCTTGCGGAATTCGTGCTCAGCTACGGCGGCATGTACGGGCGGGAAACCGACCAGGACGAGGTCAGGAAAATCGCGGAATCAACGCCAAACCTTAGCGCGCGCGCCCGCTTTCTCGCTTGGAGCAGGATCGCCCCCACGGCCGGGGCCGACGATCCGGCGTGGGGCAAGCTGGCCGCCGCGGCCAAGGAATGGATCGCGGACGATAAGGACGATTCCAGCTCGATGATCACCTGGCAGCTCGTCCAGCTCCTCCAGCGGGTGCGGGCGGAAATCCCCGCCGCCGACAAGCAGGCGCTGAAAGAGGCGATCCTCGCGGCGCAGGCGAAATCCGAGGAAAAGCACCCCGAGTATGCCCACGGCACGGGATTGCTGAACATGGTGGCCGTGGTCGGCACGCCGGACGAATGGCTGGCGGAGCTCAATGCGGTGGTCCGCCAGTTCCGGGAAAAGCCGGCGGCCGGGCGGCGCGGCGGGTCGCCTTATGGCAATTACAGCCAAACGATCCGCTACGCGCTCCAGAACATGGCGAATGGCGGTGGCGACGAGGGGCTTTTCGCCGTGCCCTCGCTGGACCGGCTGGTGATGAAATCCCTGCCGCAGGATCTGCTTCCGCTCGTTTTCGCGACGGATCGCAACAATGGCAACCCGCCGCCGCCGCTCGCGCCGGAAGAGTTGCTCAAGCGCGCCGGCGAGATCGAATCTCCGCTGCTCTCCGCGATCGTGGCGGTGAAATCCGGCGACGCCGCGGCCATCGAAAAGGCGATGAACGGGGAAATCCCGCCGCTGGAGGAAACGGATTTCCAAGTCCTGCGGGCGGTGCTGGCGCTGCAGGACAAGAAGCCGGCGGAGGCCTTCGAGGCGCTCGACAAGGCGCGCGAATCCGGCGGGCGCGATCGCGATTTCTCGCTCTGGGCGAATACGTCGCTCATCGCCGTGGCCGGCGCGATGACCGCGGAAGAGCGCGCCGGCGTGGCGGAGCGGCTGGTGCCGATCGTCATGCAGTGCCGCCAGGCATTCGGCCAGCAGGGCTCGGCGATCCTTGCGGCGCAGGCCCGGCAGCTCGGTCTGGAGGATCTGGCCAAGCGCCTGCAACCCGTCGCGACCGCCGCGGGAGCGCCCGGAGCGGCCTCCACCGGACCGGCCGCGCTGGCGGTGCCACAGGGAAATTCCTCGGGTGGCGGTCGCCAGCAGGCGGGCGGCTCGGTGGAAAAGGTACAGAAGTTCGTGGCCAGGAAGAAATACGAGGCCGCGGCTCGCGAGGTGCTCACCGGCCTGCGCGGCCAGACGAACAACCGCGAGTATTACCTCCGCCAGCAAATCCCGCAGTTCGCCACCATGCTCGGCAAGGACGGCGTGGCGGCGCTGCTTTCCCTGCTCGATCCCGCAGGCAGCCAGAGCCTCGTCCGCCGCTTGGAATATGCGGATGTCTGCATCGCCATCGGGAAACCCGAGCTGGCCGCGCCGGTGCTCGAAGCGCTGGCCAAGGAGCGCCCGGACGACGCTTCCATCGCCGGCCGGCTGATTCTGACGATCGATCCCGCCGATGCCGACCGCTGGGCCGCGCTGATGACCCGCGCCGCGAAATCCGACGAATTCGTCGAAGGCGCGGGCCGGGAAATGGGTCCGCTCGGCCGGAATGGCGACAACAAGGGCAAGCTGGATTTCTTTGGCATGATCGCCGGCTGGCTGGAGAAGGCCGACCCCGCCGAACATGCGGACGCGAATCTCACCTGGGTCACCTACAACTCGAAGCGCTTCTTTGAAGGCAATTTCCTCAGCGGCATCGGCTCGCTTTTCGCCAAGCCGGAGAAATCCGACAGCAAGCCGGACAAGGATCGCGTCGCGGAAATAGCCCGCCAGAAGGAAATCGCCGAGCGCCTCGCCCGCGCCATGCTGCGCCACCCGACCATCGCCGAGGAAGGATTCCGCCTGCTCGCCGCCTCCAAGGCCTGGGAAATCAAACCGGCGGAAATGGACGCGCTCGCCCGCCAGGCGCTGCTCTCCACCGCCTCGATTCCGCCGGGCGCGGGCGTCCGCAACGGTCGGCAGGTGGCCTATTTCCAATACCAGACAAGGAACAGCGGCTCGTCCTCTGGCGGCGATTTGTCCGGAGAATCCTCCGTTGCCTGGCTCGCCGAGCGTCTCGCCAAAGGGAATCCCTCGGAAATCATGCCTCCGACGTGGCTCGCCGAGCTCACCGCCGCCAACCCCGGTGCCGGGAAGATCGTCGCCAGCCTCTCCAAAAAGCCGGATGCCGCCGAAATGGAGGCGCTGTGGAAATCCGATTTCGTGTCCTCCAACTCTGGCGACCGCATCGCCACGAGCCTGCGTCCGCTGATCATGAGGCGCATTGCCAGCACGCCGGGATCCGCCGCCTTTTTTAAGAAGCTGCTGCTGGAAATCCCCGCCGGCCAGGCCACGGACCGGTATAATAATGGCGACGACCAGAAGAACGGCGCGCTCATCGCCGCAGCGCTGGAAGCCGCCGCTCTCGGCAATCCGGCGGAGCTCGACGAAATCGCGAAGGCCGTGAAGCTCGCGATTTTCGGCAAGCTGGAATTTTCCGAGACCGAGCCCGTGGAGGCTGGCTACCAGGAACTCAATTTCCTCGAGCGGATGTTCCAGAACGAAGTCGTGGACCCCGCCGTCGCCGTGGCCATCCAGCAGGCGTTCTTCCGGCTCGGCGTCCCCACTGCCGATGATGAAAGCAGCGCCTGCCGCCCCTTCTACAATCGCGGATTCGCCAGCCAGGAAGAGGGCGTGAAGTTCTTGGAATCCCTCGGCTGGCTCGCCGATGCCGAGCATTGGCGTCCATATTCGGCATTGCTCTACAACCGCGTCGGTCAGGCTCCAAACGGCAATGGCTACCTGGTCACCATCAAGCCGACGCTGGTTCTGGACCGGGCGATGCAATACCTGAATTTCCCCAACAATCGCGACGAAATGGCCAAAAAGCTGGCATCGCCGAAATCTCCGACCTTCGGCGCGCTCATGACCGCCGCGGCGATGACTTCCGGCACGAAGCGCCAGGAATACGCGGACCGCGCCTTCCAAAGCTCGGCCGCCGCGCTAGCCAAGCTGCCGGAAGACCGCATCGCGGGGTTGTCGCTCGTCCTGCCGTGGCTTTCCGAGGGCGCGCTGGCCAAGCTGCCGGAGAAATTCCGCGGCAGGCTCAAGCGCCTGGACGAGGCGAACCGAGAGGCCGCCATCGCCCGCGCCGACGCGTTTCTCAAAAACCTCCCGGGCAACATGGCGCGGAACGGGAATTTCTTCGGCGATGACCAACGGGAAATCGCCGGCGTCCTCCGCTACGCCCCGGACAAGGCGGCGGAAATGTTCATCGCCGGTGACGATGCCTTCACCGCCTCGCTGTCCCGCGGCGGCCGCTACGCCTACACGAATTACAACGAATGGGAGGTGGCGATGCGCGATTACTTCTTCGGAAATATCGTGGAAGCCTTCGGGAGCAATAACGATATCACCGGCGATCCAGCCCAAATGCTCGATTTCCTGGCGCGGATCCTCGCTTCGCCGTCCGGCGCGCGGCTTCAGTTTACCGGCTCGAGCTACCGGCCGGACAGCGCGTTCCCCCGCATCGCCAAGTCGTTGCTGGGCAACTCCACCAAGGGCGAACCTGCGGAACGGTTGGAGAAATTGGTCACGACCTACCAGAAATGGCGGGAAAAATCGCCCGCAGAAATCGTCTTTCCCGCCTTCCTGCTGGCGGATTTGCAGCTTCCGAAAAATCCTGACGAAGAGTCGGTCAAAGCCGCCCGCGCGAAAATCGAAACCCTCGCCAAGGACGACCAACCCGCCGCCGCCGTCGCGGAAATGGCCTTCGCGCCGTGGGCGTGGAAACGGATTTCCGACGAGGAGAAATCCGCCGCCATCGCGACCTGCGCGCGTCTGCTCGCCGATTTGAAAATCCCGGATTCCGCACGGATCGAGCTGGCCACCCGCTGGCTCGCGCTGACCACGGCGGACGCGCCGCTCGATCCGGCGCTCGGCAGCGCCATCGACGCGCTTTACCGCGAGTATTGCGCCGCCGGCCGCAGCGCCGTCAGCCGCGCCTCGGCCGGGCTTTTCGCCGCCTTGGTGAAATCCCGCGGCACGGACGACGCCGGCCGCAAGCTCGCCACCTCGCTGGGAACCGCTTTTTGGGAAAATGCCGGCGCGCCGAACGTCGCCGGCCACCCGGCGGTGCCTTCCGAGCTGGCTCAATCGGTCTTCCTCCTCGCCGTCCGCGGCGGAGACAAGGAGGCCGTCGCCAAGAACTTCCCGCGCATCCGCGACGCGCTCGCCGGTAAGCTCGCAGCCACGGTTTCGCTGCTGTCATCCGGCCAGACCGACCTTGCCCGCCAGATCGCGCCGCCGACTGGCGAGCTTTTCGCCACCGAGGGCAAATCCGGGAATTATGATCGCGCGCTTGAGCTCGTCCTCGCGGATTTTGCCAAAACCGCGGCCGATCCGATCACGCTCCAGAAGCTGGAAATCGAGCTGCTCGCCCGTCCCGCCATCCGCGGCGATGATGCGCCGAAGGAGTCCGACGACGCCCGCCTCGCCCGCGTCGTGGCGGATTTCGCCGCCAATCCTCCGCAAGGCGATGTCCTGCCGTGGGCGCTGGAAGCCCTGCTCGCGAAGGCACCGGGAAATCCGCAACTCCTTGAAGCGCTGATGAAATGGGCCGCCGCGAACCCGGTCGTAGATTCCATCATTCTCGGCAATAATTCGAACCCGCTGGCGGAAAACCGCACCCGCGTCGCCGCCATCCGCCTCCACGGCCGGGCCGCCATGCACGGTTTCGATACCGGGGACACCACGCTCCTGAAGGCGCTCGCCGCGGCCATCGACGTCGGCGGGGATTCAAACTATCACCTCTATCAGGACCTCTCGCAGCTCACCCGCTCCATGACCCGGATTTTCTGGGTCGATGTCTGCAACGGCGCGACCGCGGGCTTCAAGGACGGCGCGGCGGATTGGGACGCGTTCACCCTCGCGATTGCCAAGCAGATCCAGCATTACAACTCCTCCGAGGTGGTGCGGCCGCTGATGATTGCCAGCCTCGTCCACGGCTGGAATGGCGATGTCCCGGGCTTTGAAAAGCTCTGCGACGCCCTGCCAGATCCGTGCAAATCCAGCGGCAAGCAAGTTTCGAAATCCGGCGGATTCATGCCGTTCGCGATCTACGCCAAGGAATACGCGCCGCCCGGAAATCCCGCCGCCAGCCGCGCCGCGTTCCTCGCCAAAATGCTCGTCCAGCCCGGCTTCGCGCCGTCGTATGCCCGGGAAATCGGCTGGGTGGCGAAGGTCCGCAGCGGTGGTTATCAGGAGGAAATCGACGCCATTGCGCTCGACCCGCCCGCCGGCACGCTCAAGGAGGCGCTGGTGGAACTCCACGAGCAGGCCGGCGATTTGAAGCGAAAGGAGAATCCCGAGGGCGCGCTCGCCGAATACAAGCTGGCCCTCGAAAGCTGCACCGACGCCAAGGAATGGAACGACAGCCGCGGCGTCATGAAGTGGAAGGCGGCCGATGTCATGCTCGCCCAAGGCGATAAGGCCGGCGCGAAGGAGACGTTCGGGAAGATCGGTAAGGACGAGATCGCCGGTTGGTTGAAAGACCGCTACAACGACCTCGCGAAGAAGCTCGACGCCAAACCCGCCAAATAATGTCCGCCCACGCCGAAATCGACACGCTGGTCCGCCAGGTCGCCAGCCGCCACCACCGGCTGCTGGCCCGGCGGGTGGTTTTTGTGGCTATCGCCATCGCGGCGGCGGTCGCCATCGCCGGATCGCTGGCGTGGGTTCTGCGCGGCAGGTCGGTGCCCGCCGCATTTCCACTGGCGGTCGCCTTGGCCGCGGCGCTCGGCGGCTGGGCGTTCTGGCATTTCCGGAAAATGCGCGGGGATGCCGCGATCCGCGAGACCGACCGGTTTTTCGGACTCAAAGACGGCATTTCCACCGCCCGCCACCTTTCCACCACCGCGCCGGACGATCCGGCCACCGCGCTGGAATGGAAATGGCTCGCGCCGCGCCTCGCCGAGTGCCGGCCGGAGACGATCGTCGCGCCATTTCCCAGACGCACTGCCGCGATCGCCGCGGTGCTGGCCGTGGTTGCTATTTCGCTAGCGCTCGTGCCGCCGTCCGCCGCCGTGCTCGCAGCGGAAAAGCAGGCCAAGGACACCCGCGCGCGGGTCGCCGAGTCCAAGGAGCAGCTCGCCCAGCTTATCGAAGAGCTGGACAAGGAAATCGTCGCCCCGGGCGAGAAGGACGCCGCGAAAATGGACGAGTTCCGCAAGCTCGTGAAAGCCATCGATGAGAATGGCGAGCGCTCCGAGGTGGCGCGGCAATTCGCCCGCATCGAGCAGAAAGTCCGCGATGCCAGCCGCGCGCTCGACCAGCGCCGCGACGAGGAAACCCTCCAGCTCGCCGCCGCCGAACTCGCGAAATCCGAGAAGACCGAAGCCCGCCAGCTCGGCAAGAAACTCGACGCCAAACAACTCAAGGAAGCCGCCGAAATGCTCGCCAAGCTCAAGGCGGAAAAGCCGGACGCCAAAGCGCTGAAAGATCCGAAAGCCAAAACCAAAAAGCTCGCGGAAGCCAAAGAACAGGCCGCCCGGATGCGCGCGATTTCCAAACGCCTCGCCGCCGCCGGCCGCCAGCGCCAAGGCGCGCGCCAAGCGATGCAAGGACAAGGCAACGGAGCGGCGGGCGGCGGTTCCGGGGGTGACATGGCCGGAGCCCAAGGCAAGGCGCTCGAAGACATGATGGCCGAGCTCGATGACGCCGCCGCCGCCATGGAAAAGAATCTTCAACAGTTTGAAGCCGACCCCGACGCCGAGTGGAGCGACGAACCGTTCGACAAGGCCAACGGCGCCCTCAAAGGCCTCGGCAAACACATGAAAGGCATGCACGCCAAGCGCCTCGCCAAGAGCAAGCTCGACATGCTCCGCGACGCGCTCGCCCAGTCCCAATCCTTCACCCAAGGCCAAACCCAGATGCTCGGCCTCGCCGGCGGCGGGAAACAAGCCGGCACCGGTTCGTCTTGGAGCAAGCGCAACGAAAAGGACGATTCCCAGAAAAACGGCCAGCTCGCCCAGCTCCAAGGCCAGCACGGCGTCGGCCCGTCGCTCAGCTCCGTCGAGGAAGCCGAAAGCGGCACCGGCGTTTCCGGCCGCCGCGGCGATGCCCGCCAGCGCGACTTCGCCCGCCAGACCGAATCCTTCGTCCAACGCGACGACATCCCCGAGTCCCTCAAACTCGGTGTCCGCAATTACTTCGAAAACTTACAGTCCGCCGCCAAAGCTCCCGATCCGGAGAAGAATTGAACCACGGAACACACGGAAAGGGATGAAGAAATGAAGATATATGTAACCGCAGATGAACGCAGATGAACGCGGATGAAGAACACAGATAAGATTTTGAATTTTCTGTTTTTGTCTCTGGTTTCATAACTCCCATTCGCTCTCTAACTCCAATTTTACATCACCCGCAATTATCCCTCTTCTCCGCGTTCATCGGCGTCCATCTGCGGTTCATTTATCTTCTCTTATTTCCGTGCCTTCCGTGTATTCCGTGGTTCTCATCTTCTCTTCTTCTCTTGTGTCTTAAGTCTCCAAGTCTTCCGTCTATTATATGACCTCCATCTCCGAACCCGCCGTCGATCATTTCAAAGAAACCTTCACCCGCATCCGCGAGGCCATTTCCACCTTCATGGTGGGGCAGCGGGAAATCATCGATGATGTGCTCATCGCCATTTGTTGTGGCGGGCATGTTTTGCTGGAAGGCGTCCCGGGCTTGGGGAAAACCTCTCTAGTAAATACCATCGCCCAAGCCATTGATGTGGATTTCAAGCGCATCCAGTTCACGCCGGACCTGTTGCCGAGTGATGTGGTCGGCACGCAGATTCTGGTAGAGCGCAATGGCGGACGGACCCTCGAGTTCCAGCCCGGCCCGGTTTTTTGCAATCTCCTCCTCGCCGATGAAATCAACCGCGCCACGCCCAAGACCCAGGCCGCGCTGTTGGAAACGATGCAGGAAAAGCGCGTCACCGTTGCCAACACCACGCACAAACTCGCGCTGCCGTTCTTCGTCATGGCCACGCAAAACCCGATCGAGAACGATGGCACCTATCCGCTGCCGGAAGCGCAGCTCGACCGGTTCTTCTTCAAGCTCCAGGTGAACCTGCCGTCGCACGACGAGTTCAAACAGATCCTCGACCGCACCGGCGGCAACAGCTGCCCGCATGTTGGCGCGGTTGCCCATGGCGAGGACATCATCCGCATGGGCGCGACCATCCGCGAGGTGCCGATGGCGCCCGAGGTGCAGGATTATCTCGTTCGCGTCGTCCGCGGCACGCACCCGAGCGAAGGCGCGCCCAAATCCATCATGCAGTTCGTCCGTCACGGCGCATCGCCCCGCGCCGGCCAGGCAATCCTCGCCGCCGCCCGCGCCCGCGCCCTGCTCGACGGCCGTTTCCACGTCGCCCGCGAGGACATCGATTCCGTAGCCCTGCCCGCCCTCCGCCACCGCCTCATCCTCTCCTTCGAAGGCGAAGCCGAAGGCATAAAACCCGACTCCCTCATCAAAGACGCCATCGCCGCGGCGAAATCCTGACGGACCGCGAGGCTGCGACTCGCTTGTTAGCCAAATGAAAACCATACTCCATATTGCCATAGGCGCCTCGGCGATCCTGTTGGTAGCTTGCGCTTCCTCGTTCGCAACGCAAGGTATTGGAGCCGATGTTCTTACTGTGAGCATTACGGAATCCAAGCGGCCTCCGACTACAACCGAGTTCAGGATAGACAGGAATTCACTTCATGTTTCCAATACTCCAGCCAGCCGGAAGAGCTCTGTACCCACCATCAAGGAATACTCGATATCTAATGACAATTTATGTTTCGCCGGAACGCCCCTCACCCAAGGTGATGAAATATTGACTCAAACAACGTTGGATGGGGAGGACTTTATTGTCCTTCGCGATCAATATAATTCAATGTTTGGTCCCATCAACTTGCTTTTATTTCTAGGGAGCCATCCGGTGCAGGTGGACAGGATCGCTGTCGTTAAAGTGGTGTCGGGAAAATTGATTCACCGCACTGAACTTACGAGCAAGGAATCCTCTTACCATTGGAAGGCCACCATTTATAGATGATATCCACTCTCGAACAAGTGAACAAGAAACACACTGATCACTGATCACTTCTTACACTTCTTTCCCTAATCTCTTCCCTCCCCGTGTCCCTCACCGACCCCGCGTTCATCCGCCAACTCGACGCCTTGAACTTGCTCGCCCGCCGCGTTTTGCGCGGGTCTTTGCAGGCCGACCGCCGCACCCAGCGACGCGGCACCGGCATCACCTTCGCCGATTACGCCCAATACAACGCCGGCGACGACTACCGCGCCATCGATTGGAAAATCTACGCCCGCACCGAGGAGTTGCTCATCAAGCTCTTCGAGGTCGAGGAGGACACCACCGTTTACATCCTGCTCGATTGCAGCCGCTCGATGGCGCCGAAGTTCGATTACGCGCGCAAGCTGGCCGCGGCGCTTGGCTACATCGCGCTCAATGGCATGGACCGCGTCGTCGTCCACAGCGTCACGGAAAAGCTGGGCACCATCGTCGATACCGCGCGCGGCCGGGGCAAAGTGTTCCCGTTTCTCCGCGATCTGGAAAACGCGACGACCTCTGGCATCGATACGGATTTCACGTCCTGCGCCCGCACCTTCCAGGCCCGGCGGCGGAAAAAAGGCGTGGTCCTCGTGGTCTCGGATTTCTTCTTTCCCAGCGGATTCGAGGAGGGATTGCGTTTTCTCCAATGGGCTGGGCACGACGTTTTCGCGCTGCAAGTGAACGCGCCCTCGGACCTCGATTGCCCGTGGCTCGGCGATCTCGAACTGGAGTGCGTGGAAACGTCCGCGCGCCAGCGGGTGACGATCACCGAAAAGGAAGTCCGGATTTACCGCGAGTCCGTCGCCGCGTGGAACGAAACCCTGCGTGTCGAGTGCTCGCGGCGCGGCATCGGCCTCGCCAGCGTGACCTCGGATGTCCCCTTTGAGGCCGTCATCCAGTCGATGCTCAGAAAAGGGGGACTGGTCGCATGAGCTTTGGATTTCCCGCATTTTTCTGGGCGGCGGCGGCGCTGCTGCCGCTCGTGGCGGTCTATTTCATCAAGGTCCGCCCGCGCCGCCAGCCGGTGAACGCGTTCTTCCTGTGGCAGCGGGTTTTCAAGCAAACCGCCTCGAACTCGCTCTTCCAGCGGCTGCGGAACCTGTTCTCGCTGCTGCTCGTGGCGCTCGCATTTCTCGCCGCCGTCATCGCGCTGGCCAAGCCGCGCTTTGGCGATGGCAAGGCGCCGGACTTGTTGATTGTCATCGATCGCTCGGTCTCGATGAGTGGTTCGGACGACGGGAAATCGCGACTGACCGAGGCCAAAAAGCTCGCCGCCTTGTGGATCGACGCGCTGGGCGGCGGTCAGCGGGCGGCCATCGCCACCGCCGCGGGAAATCTGCAATACCGCGCCAATCTCACCAACCACGCCCGCTCGCTGCGCGACGCGATCG